>CANOIR010000014.1 GCA_947566125.1 uncultured Ruminococcus sp.
TTCCCCACGCAAGTGGGGGTGATCCTGCTTTGCTTTAAATCTGAATATTTTTGTATAAGTTTTCCCCACGCAAGTGGGTTAATAACATTAACCATTGTGGTACGATTTAATATATTTTTATTTATAAATAAACCGCTTCGAGTTCTCGAAGCGGTTATAAAAACGGTATTTTGGTGGGTGTGCCTTATCCCACATTTCTTTTAGCCCAAATGGCGTGTAGCAGTACAATCTCTACTTCAAAATACCTATTTCTATCCTATAATAATTAAATCATAATTATTATGATTTAATGTAAATTATAACTGTATTCTTTCATTTTTTCTTTTGCTTATATTTTTTGAGATAGAACGTGTTGAATAAAATCGTCGTTCAATTTTAAATTATAATGAATGCTCAAAGTAGTAAATTTCAGTGTCATACCAACTATAAGTGCCGTCGGAATATTCATTTTCAGCATCAACCACTTTTTTGTCTGAAAGTCTATCTATAATAGGCTGAGTGGAAAAGCACATGGAGAAAATCTTTTTAAATATTTAAGGACTTTTTCTTTTGATGTAACAGGTATATTTGACATAAAATTTTTTAGAAAATTATCTGAAAGATCATCTATATCAAAATTTAAAATGTATTTAGTATTCGTTATATTCAACTCACTTTCTTGGATAAAATAGTTTTATAGTTCTATCGTCATAATCGCCAACAGTAAAAGTACCACTATTGATGATTTGTTTTCTGTCAGCTCTTGACATTTTTATTTCGTATGGCTTTATTATATCACTATTTTTTACTTTTAATCTTAAAAAAGTAATATGAACAAATAAAAAGGATTTTCTTATCAATTGGTTGACAGCGATTGATGAAGATGGTAAAATAGATATATAAAATTTTTGAAATGTACTTGGTAAATAATACGTTTTAATTTTATTTATCTGCAAGAAGTTGTGGAAAGGAAAAAAGATTATGGAATGGGAAATGAGAAAAATTGATTTGCTTGAACAAAGAAAAGCAAAAGTTTATTGTAAAGATGGCACTGTTTATATCGGAACAGGCGATTGCCTTTGTGATGCTTCTGATGGCATTGATAATATTGATGTAGACGGAGTCGCTTTTGATACAGATGATGGAGAAGGCTTTATTTTTGCCGAAGATGATATTGAAAGAATTGAGTTGCTATAATAAATTAAAGCACCTTGCAAGTCGCACAAAGATAATATGAATTGCTTTATAAAAAAGAATGACATTAAATATTGATAATTAGTTTTACAAGCTGCTGTACAGTTAAATGTGCGGCGGCTTGTTTCTTTGTGTGATATTGCCAAACATAAAATTTTTATCGAAAAACGATAAAAACCTATTGACAAATGATAACTGGTGTGCTATAATATAATCACAGTCAGACTGAAGAACGAAAATAATATAACATAAATCTTTGGAGGTATGAAAGATGAAAACAACAAGCAAAATCAGTAAGATCACTTTAATCGTATCAAAGGTAATTGAGGTTATACACTGGATAGGTGTAGTTGCTATGGCTGCCTTTTTTGTATGCACATTTGCGTTTAAGGATGTAATTAACGAAATACTTTTTACAGAAGAAATGCCACTTGACGTTTATGGCTTTGAGATCACTTCAGTAAGCAGTGATGGCTTATTAAACATGAGTGCTTTGCGTATTTTCATAGTTGTTGCATTTATAACATTGGGTCTTATGGCAATGACATTTCGCAATGTATATCTTATTGTCAAAAAGTCAAAGAACTCTACTCCGTTTCAGAAGGATAATGTTAGAATGCTGAAGGAAATCGGAATATTCTCAATATCTACTCCTATTCTGGGACTTATCGCGAGCATTATCGTGCGTTTAGTTATAAATGTTGATTATGTAGAAGCATCTGTTAATATGAACGGATTTATTATGGGAATTTTGATACTTTGCCTGACACAATTCTTTGCTCGTGGTGTAGAGCTTGAAGAAGAAGTTGACGGCTTGGTATAATGAGAAGGAGATAAAGTAATGGGAAAAATAGTGCTTAGGCTTGATCGTATGATGGTTGAAAGAAAAGTAGCACTTGGTGATCTTGCGGAAAAAGTCGGTATATCAAATGTCAATCTTTCAAGAATAAAGAATAACAAGGTTACAGCTATAAGATTTTCAACTCTTGCTGCAATATGCGAGGTTCTTGAATGTGATGTCGGTGATATTCTTGAATATGAAAAGGAAGATAAACTTTGATTTTTCGAAAAATAAAAACAACAAAAAGGCTGTTGCAACTCGAATCTCTGCAACAGCCCTATTTTATTAAATGCATGAAAATATAAAATATAAAGAAAAAAATTACCGCCTCTTTATGATTTTATATTACTCAAAATCACTCAAAAATTTGATTGTCATTCTTTAGCTTTTTACGTTTTTTAAGAAGCTTCCATATTCCAAAAGAACCGATCAATCCCAAAGCAAGATTGACAAATCCAAAAGAATTCAATTCACTATTATAAAAAAACAATAAGAATAAATTATACATACCTATGTACAGATTTGCTGCAACAAGAAATATGATCATAAGTATAATACGATTAAGCTGCTTTATTCTGGATTCAAAATCGGAAAACAGCTCAAATGCACCCTCTGATGTCTTCTTTCTAAAATACACCCATTTGCAATATGAACCAACATGTTCTGCCCCAGTTTCTTCTACAAAAGAAATATAATGCTGACTTTCGGGGTGATTTGGTCTATTGTTTAACAATTGAAGCCTTACATCATATTCGCCCGGATCACACTTTTCAAATTCATATCGGCAAAATCCGACTCCCACTAATACAAATCCCTTTGCAGCCATCTCACACAGCCATTTTTCTTCTTTATCAAAATTCCATACAAAAAAACACTTGTGAATAACTTTTCTCATAAATTTATCCTCCTAAAATCGCCTCACCGTTGTGCAGCAGTTCTCTCAGTCTTTCTATCTCTTTAGAAAGAATTTCCCTGCCTGCTTGGGTTATTACATACTCTTTCTTTCGGCTTGACTTATCCTCAGGAAGTGCTTCTATCCAGCCCTTTTCTATCAAACTATTGATAGCCCCATAAAGTGTACCTGCTGCAAGTTTCACACGTCCACCAGAAAGCTTCTCTGCATTCTGTATTATGCCATACCCATGCAAAGGCTTTGTCAGTGAAAGCAATATATAATATACCGCTTCTGTCAGTGCCATATTAGCCATGCCATATCCTCCTTATATTTCTATCGTCAAACGGTATATCTATAGACGTTATATCGTCTTACGATATAATTAGTATATCACATCCCGATATACTTGTCAATACTTTTTATAAAAAAAGAAATTGTAGCCAAATTAAAATAACTACAGTCTCTTTATGATTTTATATATTTTATAATGCTATAATCCTATTTTTTATGCAATATCATTCATCATACGATTTAATGCACCGATAAGTGCCTTGATTGAAGATGTTGCAATATCAGAATGTATACCCACACCCCAATATGTTTTTCCATCACGTTCGATGCCAACATATGAAACAGCACTTGCAGAAGAGCATATTTCAAGAGCGTGTTCTGTATATGTTGTCAGAACAAATTCTACACCCAGATGATTCTTTATCGCATTATGAACAGCATTAAGTCTACCGTTACCTGTACCTGTGATAACTTCTGTATTACCGTCATTGCAGAATGTTACAAATGCTTCTATAATGCCGCCTTCTTTTTGTGCGTAGTGTATTTCTGGTGCAGTAAATGGAGCTTCAATATTTACATATGTCTTATTGAATATATCCAGTACTTCTTCAGGCTGGAGTTCCTTATGAGATCTATCAGAAATGCCTTTTACAAGATAACCGAATGATTCTCTCATTTTAGCAGGAATATTGTATCCATACTTTGTTTCCATAAGATAGCCAATACCGCCCTTGCCGGACTGACTGTTTATGCGGATAACATCAGCTTCATATTCTCTTCCTAAATCTGTAGGATCAATAGGGAGGTATGGTACAGTCCAATGTTCTCTCTCTTCAGTTTCACGCCATTTCATACCCTTTGCGATAGCATCCTGATGTGAACCGCTGAATGCAGCAAAAACAAGCTGGCCGCTGTATGGTGAACGTTCGTATACGTGCATACGTGTAACACGTTCATAAACTTTAGTGATCTCAGGCAGATTTGAAAAATCCAGTTCAGGCTCTACACCTTGTGAATACATATTAAGTGCCAGTGTAATAATATCAACATTACCAGTACGCTCACCGTTTCCAAAGAGTGTGCCTTCTATTCTGTCACCGCCTGCAAGCAATCCCATTTCACTGTCTGCAACTGCACAGCCTCTGTCATTATGTGGATGAAGTGAAATTATAACATTCTCTCTGCAATTAAGATTATCATTCATATATTCAATTTGATTTGCATAGACGTGAGGCATTGAATGTGAAACTGTTACTGGAAGATTTATAATAACCTTGTCATCTTTAGTAGGCTGCCAAATATCTATAACTCGATTGCATATTTCAAGTGCGAATTCAGGCTCTGTACCGGTAAAACTTTCAGGAGAATATTCAAAAACAAAATGTCCCTCTGTTTTCTCACGATATTCTTTGCATAATTTAGCACCTTCTTCAGCGATTTCAATTATTTTTTCTTTGCTTTTTTTGAAAACCTGTTCTCTTTGTGCCAATGATGTAGAATTATAAAGATGTACAATAGCGTGTTTAGCACCCTTTAATGCTTCAAATGTCTTTGCTATAATATGCTCTCTTGCCTGAGTGAGAACCTGTATTGTAACATCGTCCGGTATCAGATTTTGTTCAATAAGTGCACGACAAAAATCATATTCAGTATCAGATGCTGCTGGAAAACCTATTTCAATTTCCTTAAAACCAATTTTTACCAGAACTTTAAAAAATTCGAGTTTTTCTTCCAGACTCATAGGTGTTATAAGTGCCTGATTGCCATCTCTCAGGTCAACACTGCACCATATAGGTGCTTTTTCAATATAATTCTTGCTTGCCCAACGCATTGGAGGATTTTCTACAGGAAAAAATTGTCTTGTATACTTGCTTACGTTTTTCATGTTAAACATTCCTTTCATTAAAGACTTAAGATGAAAAGGCGATAAAAAAAGCCCCTTTTATGCCATACTTACAACTTTGACATAAAAGAGACGAAGATTTTTATTCTCCGTGGTACCACTCTTCTTGACGAGAATCCGTCCACTCTGTCACATCTTACAATGTGCTTCTCTGTAACGGGAGAAACCCGTCAAAGCCTAATAATATTTATAAATAACAAAAATAAATAATTCAGCTTTGAAGCTCAGGGACGAGTTATCCTGCTTTTTTCGTACTGTCTTTCACCAACCGACAGTTCTCTGCAACGATCGAAAGCATCTTTGTTCCCTTCATCGCCTTAATAAAAAATATTGAGTATCTGCTCTTGTTTAATATTTTACATTGTTTTCTGTATTTTGTCAAGTCCTTTTCAATCTTTTTTTTACTTTTTTTATTTATAAGTACAATTTGCCGGAAATATGAATTGGGTGTGTATCATAGATTAGTAAAAAGTAAAAATGCAGTGATGTGCCTTGCAATTGAGATTGTTAAGTGATATACTAAATGATAGATGTTTTTGCAGGTGTGCTGTATCCGTTTTTAGTTTTTAAGAATCCTGCATATTCTAATTCTTTATATAAGGGTGAAAAACAATGAAATTAAAAGGAGCACAAATCATCATTGAAACTTTGATCGAACAGGGTGCTAAAACTGTATTTGGCTATCCCGGTGGTCAGGTTATTGATATTTATGATGCACTTTATATGGCTAAAGACCGTATCCATCATATTATTACGGCTCATGAACAAGGTGCTGCTCACGCAGCAGACGGCTTTGCTCGTGCAACCGGTGAAGTGGGTGTTGTGATTGCAACATCAGGTCCGGGAGCTACAAATCTTGTAACAGGCATAGCAACTGCTTATTTGGATTCTGTCCCGCTTGTAGCTATTACAGGTAATGTTCCGAATTCTCTTATCGGAAGAGATAGTTTTCAGGAAGTAGACATAACAGGTGTTACAATGCCTATTACAAAGCATAACTTCTTTGTAAAATCAATTGAAGAACTTGCACCTACTATTCGTGAAGCATTTCGTATTGCAAAATCGGGTAGACCAGGTCCTGTCCTTGTAGATATTCCTAAGGATGTGCAGCAAGCTGTATTTGACTATGATGTTGCTCCTATTGCAGAAAAATCTTCTGTATCGGAAGTTTGCATGGATTCTATAGAAAAAGCTGTAAAATTGATTTCTGAATCAGAAAGACCTTATATATACATAGGCGGCGGTGCTATAACAGATAATGCCGGCAGCGAAATTGTTGCATTAGCTGATAAAATTGATGCACCTATCGGTTGTACTATGATGGGACTTTCTGCTGTACCTACTGATAATCCAAGATGGCTCGGTATGGAAGGTATGCATGGTCACTATGCGTCTTCTATTGCTCAAAATGAAGCAGATCTTATTATTACAGCAGGCTGTAGATTTAGTGACAGAGGAACAGGTAATGTTTCAAAATATGCAAGAAATGCTAAGATAATTCATATTGATATAGATGCATCTGAAATTGATAAGAATATCAAGACAGATCTTGGAATCGCTGGTTCTATGAAGAAGATCCTTGCTGCAATTTGTGAAAATTGTCCTAAGCAAGAACACCCTGAATGGTCTGCACGTGTGGCTGAACTTAAGTCTTATACAGAGGAACTTGAACGTCAGGGTGATGAGATCACACCATTTACAGCTATTGATGCTATCGAAGAAGCTGCCAAGAATGCTGGTGATGATATTATCGTAGCTACAGATGTAGGACAGCATCAGATGTGGGCTGCACAGCGTTTTAATTTCAGCAAGCCACGAACATTTATTTCCAGCGGTGGTCTTGGTACAATGGGATTTGGACTTGGTGCTGCTATAGGTGCGTCCGTTGCTACAGGCAAGAAAACCGTTCTTATTACTGGTGACGGAAGCTTTGGCATGAATCTTAATGAACTTGCTACTGCTGTTACAAATAATGTTCCGGTTGTGGTATTTATTATGAATAACGGCGTACTTGGAATGGTTCGTCAGTGGCAGACACTGTTTTTTGATAAACATTATTCAAATACAACACTTCAAAGAAAAACAGATTTTGTAAAGCTTGCCGAAGCTTTTGGTATGCCGGCATACCGCATAGGAAATATGCCTGGTGTTACTTGTCCTAATGACTGTGAAAACTGTTCAAATATGGACAACTGTATTGGCACTCTTGATGAGCTGAAAGCTGTTCTTAAAAAGGCTTTTAAGGTTGAAGGTCCTGTTCTTATAGATTGTACTATAGACTGTGATGCATTTGTACTTCCTATGTTGCCACCCGGTGGTTCTATTGATGATATAATCGTAGACCCTAATGCAAATAATTAAGGAGGTAAGTTTATGGAACAATTTGTTATTTCTATTCTGGTTGCAAACCGTTCAGGTGTGTTGACACGTGTTTCTAGTATGTTCACACGCCGTGGATTCAATATTGATACATTGACTGTTGGTGAAACTGAATCTCCTGAGTTTTCAAGAATCACCATTACTCTTCGTGGAAATCGTGCTATATGCGATCAGATAGTAAAACAGCTTGAAAAAATGTATGATGTTTCAAAAGTACAGGTTATGAAACGTGATAATACTGTAACACGTGAGCTTTTACTTATCAAAGTAAAGCATACTCCACAACAGCGTCAGGATATTTTATCGGTAACAGATGTTTTCCGTGCTAAAATTATCGATTTCACACAGGAAGCTCTTGTAATTGAGATTCAAGGTGCTTCATCTAAGATCAATGCTTTTATTGAGCTGCTTGCTCCCTATGGTATTCTTGAAATGTGCCGTACTGGTCTTGTTGCTCTTGAAAGAGGCGGAAATTGTCTGAAGGATTGATATTCCGTCCATAATATTATACTTATTTTTTATTAAAGGAGTCTTTCACTATGGAAAATGTAGCAAAGGTTTTTTATCAGGAAGATTGCGATCTTTCTCTGCTTTATGGCAAGACAATCGCTGTTATAGGCTACGGCAGCCAAGGTCATGCTCACGCACTTAATGCAAAGGAATCTCTGGGTGATAATGGTAGAGTTATCATCGGTCTGTATGAAGGCAGTAAGTCATGGGATAAAGCAGTTAAGCAGGGCTTTGAAGTTTACACAGCTGCTGAAGCTGCTAAGCAGGCTGATATTATAATGATCCTCATTAACGATGAAAAGCAGGCTGCTATGTATAAAAAGGACATTGCTCCAAATCTGGAACCTGGCAATATGCTCATGTTCGCTCATGGCTTTGCTATTCACTTTGGACAGATCGTTCCTCCAGCTGATGTTGACGTTACAATGATCGCTCCTAAGGGTCCTGGTCATACTGTAAGAAGTGAATATCAGGCTGGTAAGGGTGTTCCTTGTCTGGTTGCTGTTCAGCAAGATGCTACTGGTAAGGCTAAGGATATGGCTTTGGCTTATGGTCTGGCTATTGGCGGTGCAAGAGCAGGCGTTCTTGAAACTACATTTAGAACAGAAACAGAAACTGACCTCTTCGGTGAACAGGCTGTTCTTTGCGGCGGTGTATGTGCACTTATGCAGGCTGGATTTGAAACACTGGTTGAAGCTGGTTACGATCCAAGAAACGCTTATTTTGAATGTATTCATGAGATGAAGCTTATAGTTGACCTTATTTATCAGAGTGGTTTTGCTGGTATGAGATATTCTATCTCCAACACTGCGGAGTATGGTGACTATATTACAGGTCCTAAGCTTATAACAGAAGAAACAAAGAAGACTATGAAACAGATTCTGAAGAATATTCAGGATGGTTCATTTGCTAAGGAGTTCTTGCTGGATATGTCCGAGGCTGGCGGTCAAGCACATTTCCGTGCTATGAGAAAGCTCGCTTCTGAGCATCCTTCCGAAAAGGTTGGCGAAGAGATTCGTAAGCTCTACAGCTGGAACAACGAAGAAGACAAGTTTATTAACAACTAATCCGGATTTCCGGTAAGATGGCTGCTTTCCTGATTCGGATACTTCCGTTTGGAAAGCAGCTTTATTTTTAAAAAAATTCTCTTAAATGAGGTGATATATTATGGGTTCAAATTTTTATTGTGATGGTGTAGACAAAGCTCCACAGCGTTCACTTTTTAATGCACTTGGATTTACAAAGGAAGAAATGGAAAGACCTCTGGTTGGCATTGTTTCTTCATATAATGAAATCGTTCCGGGACATATGAACATTGATAAAATCGTTGATGCCGTAAAAATGGGCGTTGCTATGGCTGGAGGTACTCCTGTTGTATTCCCTGCTATTGCTGTGTGTGATGGCATTGCAATGGGTCATGTTGGCATGAAGTATTCTTTGGTAACACGTGATCTTATCGCTGATTCTACTGAATGCATGGCTCTGGCTCATCATTTTGATGCACTTGTTATGATCCCGAATTGCGACAAAAATGTTCCAGGACTTCTTATGGCAGCCGCAAGAATAAATGTTCCTACAATTTTTGTAAGTGGCGGCCCTATGCTTGCCGGTCATGTTAAGGGTAATAAGACAAGTCTTTCAAGTATGTTTGAAGCTGTTGGATCTTATTCAGCAGGAAAGTTTTCTCTTGAAGATGTTGAAGAATTTGAAAACAAGGCTTGCCCTACGTGCGGTTCATGTTCTGGTATGTACACTGCAAATTCAATGAACTGTTTGACAGAAGTTCTTGGTATGGGTCTTAAGGGCAATGGTACTATTCCGGCTGTATATTCTGATAGAATCAAGCTTGCAAAACACGCTGGTATGGCTGTAATGGAGCTTTATAGAAACAATATTCGTCCACGTGATATAATGACTGAAAAGGCATTTCAGAATGCTCTTACTGCTGATATGGCACTTGGCTGCTCTACAAACAGTATGCTGCATATTCCTGCTATTGCTAATGAGTGTGGAATTAAAATAAATCTTGATATGGCAAATGAAATAAGTGCAAGAACGCCTAATCTTTGTCATCTTGCACCTGCTGGTCATGCTTATATGGAAGATCTTAATGAAGCAGGCGGAGTTTATGCTGTTCTTGCTGAACTTGCAAGCAAAAATCTTATTCATACCGATGTAATGACTTGTACGGGTAAGACTCTTGGTGAAAATATTAGTGGAGCTATAAATAAAAATAAAGATATTATTCGACCTATTGAGAATCCATATAGCAAAACTGGCGGTATTGCTGTTCTGCGTGGTAATCTTGCAAAGGACGGCTGTGTTGTAAAGAGAAGTGCAGTTGCTGAGGAAATGATGAAGCATAAAGGTCCGGCAAGAGTATTTGACAGTGAAGAAGAAGCTATTGCTGTAATTAGAAGCGGTAGTATAAAGGCTGGAGATATTGTAGTTATCCGCTATGAAGGTCCTGCCGGCGGTCCTGGTATGAGAGAGATGCTTTCTCCTACTTCTGCTATTGCAGGTATGGGACTTGACAAGGAAGTAGCACTTATTACAGACGGAAGATTTTCCGGTGCTACAAGAGGTGCAGCTATAGGTCATATCTCACCAGAAGCTGCAAATGGCGGAACTATTGCATATGTAAAAGATGGGGATATTATCTCTATTGATATTCCAAATCACTCTATAAATCTTGAAGTTTCTGATGAAGAACTTGAAAACCGTAAAAAGACAATGGAAATAAAGGTAAAGACTGATCTTACCGGTTATCTCAAGCGTTATTCAAAAATGGTTTCATCTGCGGATAAGGGTGCTATTATAAATTATTAAATTTGAAAGGAATGATATATAAATGGGCATGACAATGACACAAAAAATCTTAGCAGCTCATGCAGGACTTGATAAGGTTGAAGCAGGTCAGCTGATTCTTGCAAATCTGGACAGAGTTCTGGGTAATGATATAACATCACCTGTTGCTATACGTGAATTTGAAAAGCTTGGTATTGATAAAGTTTATGATAAAGATAAGGTAACAATGGTAATGGACCATTTTGCTCCTAACAAGGATATTAAAGCAGCTACTCAGTGCAAAATGTGTCGTGACTTTTGTGGCGATAAGGAAATTACCCATTTCTATGATGTAGGTCAAATGGGCATCGAACACGCTCTTCTTCCTGAAAAAGGACTTGTTGTTTCAGGCGATGTTGTAATTGGTGCCGATTCTCATACCTGCACATATGGTGCGTTGGGTGCATTCTCTACAGGCGTTGGTTCTACTGATATGGCTTGTGGTATGGCTATTGGCAAGGCTTGGTTTAAAGTTCCTTCTGCAATCAAATTTGAGCTTAAGGGCAAGCTGAATCCATATGTTTCCGGTAAGGATGTTATTCTTCATATTATCGGAATGATCGGTGTTGACGGTGCATTGTATCGTTCTATGGAATTTACAGGTGAGGGTGTTGCAAGCCTTTCAATCAGCGACAGACTTACAATGACTAATATGGCTATTGAAGCAGGTGCTAAGAATGGTATATTTGAAGTAGACGATCAGACTCTGGAATATATTGCACAGCACAGCGATAGAAAGCCTGTTGTATACAAGGCTGACGAGGATGCTGTTTATGATGAAACATATGTAATTGATTTATCTGAAGTAAAATCTACAGTTGCATTCCCTCATCTGCCGGGAAATACACGTACTATCGACAATGTTGGCGATGTTAAGATTGATCAGGTAGTTATCGGCTCATGTACAAACGGTTTCTATCGTGATATTGAAGAAGCAGCATCTATCTTGAAGGGTAAGAAAGTTGCTAAAAATGTACGTGCTATCATCATTCCGGCTACACAGGATATTTATCTGAAAGCTATGGAAAACGGTCTTTTGAAGATTTTCATTGAAGCAGGCTGTATTGTTTCAACTCCTACTTGCGGTCCTTGTCTTGGTGGTCATATGGGTATTTTGGCAGCCGGCGAGCGTGCAGTTTCAACAACTAACCGTAACTTTGTTGGAAGAATGGGTCATCCAACTTCTGAAGTTTATCTGGCAAGTCCGGCTGTTGCTGCTGCAAGTGCTATTACAGGCAGAATTACTGATCCAAAGGAGGTAATGTAAAATGAAATTTGAAGGTACTGTTATTAAGTATGGTGATAATGTTGATACAGACGTTATAATCCCTGCAAGATACCTTAATACTATTGATAAAAAAGAACTTGCTTCACACTGTATGGAAGATTTGGATACTACATTTACTTCTCGTGTAAAAGAAGGCGACATTATGGTTGCAGGTGAAAACTTCGGCTGTGGTTCTTCCCGTGAACACGCACCTATCGCAATCAAAGAAAGCGGCATATCTCTTGTAATCGCTAAAAGCTTTGCACGTATATTTTACCGTAACTCCATAAACATCGGTCTTGCTATTGTTGAATGTCCTGAAGCTGCTGAAGCTATTGAAGAAGGTCATATTGTAGAAGCCGATCTTGACAACGGTATTCTTACTGATAAAACAACAGGTGATTCATTTAAAACTGCACCATTTCCAGAATTTATTCAGAATATCATTGAAAATGGCGGTCTTATTGAATCTATACGCAAGGGTGCAGTAAAATAAGGTGATTTAAACATGATAGGAGCAATTATAGGCGATATTGCAGGCTCAAGATTTGAATTTAATAATTACCGCAAAAAAGACTTTGAAATATTTCATAAAAAGAGCTTTGTAACAGATGATTCCATAATGTCACTTGCAGTGGCAAAAGCTGTATTTGAATATAAAACAAATGGTAAAGATCTTGAAAAGGCTGCTATACGTTATATGCAGGAATATGGAAGACCGTATCCTTCGTGTGGTTTTGGAGGTAACTTCCTTTTTTGGATATACAAAGACGATCCTAAACCATATAATAGCTTTGGCAATGGTGCTGCGATGCGTGTTAGTGCCTGTGCATATGCAGCAAATTCATTGGCGGAAGCAATTTCCATGAGCGATGCAGTTACAAGAGTATCTCATAATCATCCTGAGGGAATGAAAGGTGCAGAAGCTGTTACTGCGGCAATTTATCTTGCAAAAACCGGTTCTTCTATTGATGATATAAGAAAGCATATTACAGAAAATTACTATCCGCTCGACTTCATTATTGACGAAATACGTCCAAGTTATGAATTCAATGAAACGTGTCAGGATACCGTACCACAAGCTATAGAAGCTTTTCTAGAATCCAATTCATTTGAGGATGCTGTACGTATTGCTGTTTCAACTGGAGGCGATAGCGATACTCTGGCTGCTATTACTTGCAGTATTGCCGAAGCCTATTATGGAGTGCCTGAACAAATGTACAACAAGGCACTTACCTATATTGATGAACGTCTTATGCCGGTTCTTATAGAATTTGAAAAGGAATTCGGCTCATATATGAAAACAACAGGAGGAAATGCAAATGACTTTTAATATCGGTCTTCTCAGAGGAGATGGCATTGGACCGGAGATCGTTGACAGTGCTGTAAAAGTTCTTGAAGCTGTAGGCGAAAAATTTGGTCATACTTTTAATTTTACAAAATACCTTATCGGCGGCGCTGCCATTGATGAAACAGGCGTTCCGCTGCCACAGGAAACTATTGACGGATGCCTTGCAAGCGACAGCGTTCTGCTTGGTGCTGTAGGCGGTGCTGTAGGTAATTCAAAGTGGGATAATATGCCGCCTAATCTTCGTCCAGAAAAGGCTCTTTTGGGCATTCGTGAAGCTATGGGACTTTTCACAAATCTTCGTCCGGCTAAACTTTATCCAGCTTTAAAGGGTGACTGTCCATTGCGTGAAGATATAGTTGCAAAGGGATTTGACATTATGATGGTTCGTGAGCTTACAGGCGGTATTTATTTCGGTGAGCGTGGCAGACGTGACGGTAAATATGGTGCAGAAGCTTATGATACAGAATGTTACAGTGAAATGGAAGTTGAGCGTATTGCAAGAGTTGCATTTGAAACAGCTCAAAAGAGAAATAAAAATGTAATCTCAATTGACAAAGCCAACGTTTTGGAAAGCTCAAGACTGTGGCGTGAAATAGTTCATAAGGTTGCTGCTGAATATCCTGATGTTACATGTACTGATATGCTGGTTGACAATGCAGCTATGCAGCTTGTAAAGAATCCAAGACAGTTTGACGTTGTTGTTACATCAAATATGTTTGGTGATATTCTGTCTGATGAGGCATCTCAGATAACAGGTTCTATTGGTATGCTGCCATCTGCATCACTCGGCAGTACAAAGAATGGTCTTTATGAACCTATTCACGGTTCAGCACCGGATATTGCTGGTCAAAATAAGGCTAATCCTATTGCCACAATTCTTTCTGCTGCTATGATGCTCCGCTATTCATTTGATCTTTCAGATGAAGCGAAGGCTATTGAAGACGCAGTTGACAAGTATCTTGATGCAGGTTATCGTACAGCCGACCTTGCTGGCGAAGGTGTAACACCGCTTTCAACAACAGAGTGCACAGATAAAATTCTTGAACTTTTATAATAAAAAATCATTCTAAATTATGCCACTCAGAATTATCTTTGAGTGGCATGAATTAAAATTACTTGTAAAGAAGAAAAGAGTTGACTTCTATTATGACTCCAAGAGAAATTATAGGCTATGGACTTGATGCTCTGGTTATTTTCAGAAAATTACAATCTGATCCAGTCATACGTTCACTTATGCAATTTTGCCATACAGACAAAATGAATCTTCCGGCACAGATAAGATTTTATAGTGCAATGGCTGCTGCTCTTTATGAAAAAACAGACAGCCTTACGGATTATATTAAATCTCTTGTACTGGAACATGAACAAGTTTGTGCTATTCGTTCAGGTTCAGGTGAAGAAATTCCTGATGCTATGAAAGCCTGTCTTGATACTGAACTTGAACTTTTTGAAAAAATTGCAATGATTACGCCGGCTCAGCTTCAAGCTGAAATGGCAAGTGTTGTACCTCTTCCTGTATGGAGTGTTTATAAGATCGACTTGAAAACAGCTTATGCAGAACGTACCGCTGATATTGAAAAGTGTGGTTATGGAATCTTTGCAAAGTTTCATATGTTTACAATAAGCAGAAGCGGTGAAATAATTCCTGTTGAACATCCTGATCCTATAAAGATGTCAGATATGGTTGGATATGAGCGTGAAAGACGTGAAGCAGAAGAGAATGTACTTGCGTTGCTTGATGGAAATTATGCAATGAATGTTCTGTTGTCAGGAGATGCAGGTACTGGAAAATCAGCTACTGTAAAAGCTATTGCCAATACCCATGCCGATGATGGACTTCGTCTTATTGAGCTTACAAAAGATCAGCTTTGCTTTATTCCACAGATATTGGATCGACTTTGTAAGAATCCTTTGAAATTTATTTTGTTTATAGATGATCTTACATTTTCAGAAGATGATCCTAATTTTGGTACATTAAAAGCGATCCTTGAAGGCAGTATTTCAGCAAGAATGAAAAATACTGTTATATACGCTACGAGCAATCGCAGACATATTGTAAAAGAAACGTTCAGTGATGGCAGCGATAAACATGAAAATGACACTGTTCAAGAGAGAATATCTCTTTCAGAGCGTTTTGGTATTACAATTACTTATTCTAAGCCGCTAAAGCCGCTTTATCTTGAAATAGTTCATTCTCTTGCAGAGCAAGCCGGTCTGGTAATAGATAAAAATGAACTTGATGCAAAGGCAGAACAATTTGCACTTTGTAAGAGTGGCAGAAGTGCAAGAGCTGCACGTCAGCTTATTGACCAGCTGCTTATTTTGCAGAATACAGAAAAGGAGTCTGAATAAACTTATGCTTACACTTGATAAAATTTATAAGGCGAGTCATGTATTAAAAAAAGTAATTCGTAAAACGGATCTTATCTATGCTCCAAAGCTCAGCAAAAACTGTGATGTATATCTTAAGACAGAAAATTTACAGGTAACAGGTTCATTTAAAGTTCGTGGTGCATCATTTATGATGTCACAGCTTTCAGATGAAGAAAAATCACGTGGTGTTATTGCTTGTTCTGCTGGAAATCATGCACAGGGAGTTGCATTGGCTGCTTCAAAGCTTGGTATAAAATCTCTTATCTGCCTGCCAGATGGTGCACCTATATCAAAAGTTCAGGCTACAAAAAGCTATGGTGCAGAAGTCTGCATGGTAGAAGGTGTCTATGATGACGCATATAATAAAGCATTGGAACTTCAAAAGGAGTATAATTATACATTCGTACATCCATTTGATGATGAAAATGTTATTGCAGGTCAAGGAACTATAGGACTTGAGATACTTGATCAGCTGTCTGATGTTGATGCTGTTGTTGTACCAGTAGGCGGCGGCGGACTTATTTCAGGTGTTGCATTTGCAATAAAGAATCTTAATCCAAACGTTAAGGTTTACGGTGTACAAGCAAGCGGTGCTCCAAGTATGCAGAAGTCACTTTTTGATGATAAAATCGAACGTCTGCCTTCTGTTTCAACAATTGCAGACGGAATTGCTGTAAAAGAACCTGGTGCAAATACATTTGAATACTGCAAAAAATATGTTGATGAAATCGTAACTGTTACAGATGATGAAATATCGGCTGCTATTTTATCGCTTATTGAAAATCAAAAGCTTATTGCAGAAGGTGCAGGAGCAACATCGGTAGCTGCTGTTATGTTTGGAAAAGTTCCTGTAGAGGGCAAAAAAGTAGTGTGCCTTGTATCAGGCGGTAATATTGATGTTACTATTCTTTCACGTGTTATAAAACGTGGTTTGCTTATGTCAGGCAGAACCTGTACTATGACAATAGAACTTATAGATAAACCAGGTCAGCTGTTGAATGTTTCAAGAATAATTGCAGAGCAAGGCGGAAATGTAATATCTATTCATCATGAGAGAGCAAATGAAGGCAGTGATGTAAACGGCTGCTTCCTTAGAATGACTATGGAAACACGTGACTATGACCATATTGAATCCATACGTAAAGCACTTACAGATTATGGATTTAACATTGTTCAAGTTGTATAATAATATATATTTCTTATAAGGAGTAAAATTATCATGGAAACTATTTACACTAAAAATGCACCAGATGCAATTGGACCATATTCTCAAGCTATAAAAGCAGGAAATGTTATCTATACTTCCGGTCAGATTGCAATTAACCCTGCTACAGGCAATATTGAGGCTGATGATATTGAATCTCAAAGCAAGCAGGTTATGAAGAATCTTACAGCTGTTCTTGAAGCTGCTGGATGCACTTGGGAAAATGTTGTAAAGACAACTTGTTTTCTAAAGGATGTTGCTAAAGATTTTGCTGTATTTAACAATGTTTATGCAGAAGTACTGGGTGATTGCAAACCGGCAAGAAGTTGTGTGGGAGTTGCAGATCTTCCAAAGGGTGTTCTTGTTGAAGTCGAGGCAATTGCTGTAAAATAAGATTTTATTTTAAGAACCTGTCCACATAGAAATTGTGTGCGGATTTTCGAGCATAATTTTAGCGAGTGCAAGGAAAAAATTTGCAGGCATACTGACGTATGGCAAGGATTTTTGACGCAACAATCGGCAAAATTTGCCGAAAAGACGTGCGGAATTTCCTATGTGGACAGGTTCTAATATCAGCTCTTAAATTGTATTATAATATAAAAGGTGCAGAGTTTTGAAAATTTAACTTCTGCACCTTTTTATTAAACTTATTAAATTTATAAAAAAACTATCAATACATTGACATTTTATAAAAAAGTGCTATAATTATAACATGAAAGGGATGATAGTTTTGCGTTATAAACTTGCTGTATTTGATATGGATGGAACTATTTTAAATACACTTGAAGACTTGGCTGCAAGTGTAGATTATGCTCTTGATAAGAGTGGTTATCCACTGCGTTCTATTGATGAGGTTTGCAATTTCGTTGGCAATGGAATAAGAAAGTTGATTGAACGCAGCGTTCCATATGGAACAGAGCTGAAAGATATAGATATTGTTCATGAACACTTTACTTCATATTACAAAGAACATTGTGCCGATACAACAAAGCCATATGAAGGGATAGTTAAGCTTATGGATACTCTTCGTGAAAATGGCTATAAAACTGCTGTTGTATCAAATAAGGCGGATTATGCAGTTCAAGAATTATGTGAAGAATATTTTAGTGGGAAATTTGATATGGCAGCAGGTGAACAACAGCCTAGGTATCAAAAAAAGCCAGCACCTGACCTTGTAAATTTAGTTATGGAAACACTTGGTGTTTCAAATAAGGATACTGTATATATAGGCGACTCTGATGTTGATATAATGACTGCTGTTAATTCTAATGTTGATTGCATATCAGTTGATTGGGGATTTCGCAGCCGTGAATTTCTTATAGAAAACGGTGCAGGCACAATAGTATCGTCTGTTTGTGAACTTGAAGAGCTTTTGTTATCATAATTTTTTTATGGATAACTATATAAAAAAGATAAATATTGTTAAAATGCAAATAAACTGTTAATATGTAAATGTATACTTGACATTTATGATATTGTGTGGTATACTTACTAGTGTTGTTAATATTTTTATTGCCGCTGTGGTGGAATAGGCAGACACAAGGGACTTAAAATCCCTCGGAGTAAAATCCGTACCGGTTCAAGTCCGGTCAGCGGCACCATAAAATGTACTCTTGTTTTGATATAAAATAGGAGTACATTTTTTGTATAATGAAAGAAAAAGTTCAGCCGACTAAAAAGTCGGCTGTTTGCGTTTATATAGAAGTATCCCTGCGAATCAATATAGGCGTAACTACCTTATGAATTGGCTTTGTAAGAGATGTAGGACGGCGTTTCTTTCGTTCGTTCATTTGTTTTATAAGCATATCCATTGCTTCGTTTGCAATCACCTCTATCTGCTGTCCGACTGTGCTTATGGGAATGATTGCTTCTCTGGAGATTGGCGAATTATCAAATCCTACGATTTTATAACGTTCAGGAAGGCAACCGTATTTTTTAAAGATAATATTAAGAAGAATATTGGCATGTGTATCATTTGGCATAAAAATTCCCAGCTTTTTATTTGGATACAGTTCTTCAAGCTCTTTAAAAAGTTTATTGATACCGTTGTAATTATCATCAAAATTGCTGCCGAATTCAGTAAGAATAAGACGATTTTTTATGTTATGACTTGTACAGAAATCAGTAAATCCGCATATTCTGCCATAAGACGGTATATCAGGTGAAACAGGAGAATTTACATGGATTACAATATCGCATCCGCTCTTGACCAGCAGACTTGTTGCCTGTACTGCTCCCATATAGTTATCTGTATTTACGCTGCAAATGTATTTGTCCTCACGTTCAACAGCGACAATCGGTATGTTGTATGAGGCAAGCTCTTCAGATGGTATAGTATGGCTAAGTATTATAAGTCCTTCAATATTATACGATATTAGCTCTCTGATATATTTTCGTTCTGTTTCTTTATGATCATTTCCTGCAAAAACGATAAATTTATAACCGCTTTTTTCATATGTTGAAATAATTTGATTCAGCATTTCTGAATAATAGTGCATATAAAGATTTGGAATTATAACTCCAACAATTTCGGTTTTTCCGTTTGCAAGAACTTTGGCAAGTTTGTTTTCATGGTAATCCAGTACTTCTAATGCTTCAGCAATTTTTTCCTGATTTTCAAGCGTGAGTGAATCAGGGTTATTGAAGTATCTGGAAATAGTTGTTTTAGAGAATCCTGTATATTCTGCAATATCTGCAAATGTCACTTTTTTCTTACTCATAATATCATGCTCCTTTATTTCTTTAATTATAGCACTTTATTCTTGCAATTGCAATAGAATAACCGGTTACATAACCGGTTTTGTGAAAAGTGAACAAATTGATATATGCTTCTTTATACTTTCTGATGAAACTTCAAAATATCCCTTGACAAACGCTGTGATTTGTATTATGATATAAGCGTAAAGTAACCGGTTACTTTACCGGTTATGAAAAGAACGAAAATGTACCATATCAAATAAGGAGGGCTTATGAAAAAGAAATTGATTTGTGCTATGTCTGCATTTTCAATTGCAACAGTTTGTATGACAGGCTGTGCAAAAAACATCAAGCCAGGTGAAATTGACGGCTATGATGAGGGCGAACAATATTTAAACATTTGGGTACACAGTATTGAGGAAACACCTGAGGGTGAGGCTTATCGTGACGCAGTAGAAAGATTCAATAAGGCTTATAACGGGAAATATTTTGCAGATATTGAGTTTATTCCCAGAAACGACAGCGGCGGAGGTTATTCCGATAAGGTAAACGCATCGGTTTTGTCAGGAAATCTGCCTGATGTTTTGACAGTTGACGGACCGAATATTGCCGCTTATGCTGCAAATGGCATCATCCAGCCTCTTGCTCCTCTTAGCGATGAAGAAAGAAATGAATATCTGGATTCTATTCTTGAGCAAGGTACTTATAATGATCAACTTTATGCATTGGGAGCAATGGAATCTAGTGTTGGACTGTACTACAATAAGGATATTATTGCAGAGGCAGGAATTGAAATTCCTGATCCTGACGATCCTTGGACTTTCACGGAATTCCTTGAAATTCTTGAACAGCTGAAACTGGTTATGGACAGTAAAAACGGTTATCCTCTTGATATGACGTTTCCTGTCGGTGAAGCGAGCATTTACTATTATGCACCGTTTATTTGGTCTAACGGAGGAGATTTTGTCAGTGAAGACGGTCTGATAGTGGATAAGATTTTTAATTCTGAAAAAAATGCCTATACAATGAGTTATTTTAAAGGACTGGTCGATAAACAATATATGTCAGCTGTTCCGATAGAAAATCTGTTTGAAAGCGGACGTGCAGCATTTAAATTTGACGGTGCATGGGAGGTTAATACCATTTATCAGAGTTATCCTGATGTCAATCTTGGGGTTGCACCATACATTGTTGGAGATGACTGGGACGGCGGAAATTATACACCGACTGGTTCATGGACTTATGCAGCATCTTCTAATACTGAAAATATCGAAGGTGCAACAGAACTTGTAAAGTGGATGAGCGGTGTTGAAAGCGGACTAATGCTTTTTGAGAAAACGAAAAGCTTGCCGTCAACTTATAAAGCATATGAGCAGATAGATTTATTTGCAAAAGATGAAAACTACAAAGCGCTTTACGAGCAGTTAAGAGATTACGGACATCCACGTCCGAAAACGCCGGCTTATCCGCAGTTGAGTTCCATGTTCCAGCAGTCTCTTGAAAATATCGCATTGAGCGGAAAAGATGCGGAAGAACAGCTTGATAAGGCAAAAGAACGTATCAACGATAAACTTGAACGATATATAAGGGGGTAAGGACATGAAAAAAAGACGTTCCAATGCTGTTATGGGTATGTCATTTTTCACACCGGCATTGATTTTAATGATCGTATTTTTGTTTGTTCCAATGCTGCTGACGGTGATATACAGCTTTACAGATTACTTTGCATTAAGTCCAGATAACACGCATTTTGTAGGAATTGAAAACTTTAAAAAAATATTCAAGGACGAACTTTTCACAAAATCCTTCTGGAATACGGTTGGATTTGTTGCGATTATTGTTCCTCTTCAAGGTCTTGGTGCATTAGGGCTTGCAATTCTGGTAAATAAAGTTGCACATTTCAAGAAATATTTTAAGGTAGCGTTTTTTATACCGGTTGTTATGTCGCTTGCGGTTGTATCTACACTTTGGATGCAGATATACAGTCCGGAAGGTATTATAAATACGATTCTTGGACATCTTGGAATTGATGCACAACCATTTATCCACAGTGCAAAACAAGCACTTCCTTCCATTGCAATTATGAGTGTATGGCAAGGTGTGGGATATCAGATGATTATTTTCCTTGGAGGCTTGCAGGCAATAAATCCTGCGCTTTATGAAGCTGCCGAAATGGACCACGCAAGTGCATGGCAGAAATTCAAAGATATAACTCTTCCTGAGCTTAAACCGCTTTGTATATTTGTGTTTATTACCATTACAATAGGTGCATTTCGTATGATCGTACAGCCAATGGTAATGACAGGCGGTGGACCTTCAAATTCTACATATACTCTGGTATATGACATTTATGAAACAGGTACGGTAAACTGGGAGATAGGTCTTTCCTCGGCAATGGCAGTAGTATTTGTTGTGTTTGTAATAATTCTTACAATCATTCAGAATGTTCTAACACGGGATAAGGAGGAAAAGAAAAAATGAAAACGAGATTCAAAAAAGTAAACGGCTGGGTACTGACTTTAATTATGTTGATAATGTCACTGTTCTTTCTGTTTCCGGTCGTATGGATGCTTGCCAATTCGTTCAAGGGAGATGCAGCGATCACTGCCGATATGAACTCCGCAGCTGCATTTATTCCTCCGGCTTTGAATGGAGATTTCTTCGATAATTATATTACAATTATCACCGATACAAGTTTTTTGCGGTATATGTTTAACACACTGTTTTATGCGGCAGTTCTGATAATTCTTGGCATTGTAGTAAATGGCTTGGCAGGATATGCCCTTGCAAAAATAAAATTTCCATTTGCGGATAAATGGCTGCTTATTATTATGATGCTGATGATAATTCCATCAGAAACTATCATAACGATCAATTTCCTGACAGTTGCTAAATTGGGGCTTTTGAATAATATTATCGGCTATGTTTTGCCTATGATAGTAAATCCATTTAATATTTTCCTGTTCCGTCAGGTATTTGTAAGCTTGCCTGATGATGTCTATGAAGCTGCTCAGCTTGATTATTGTAGTCCACTGAAATATTTCTTTACAATGGTTCTGCCAATGTCAAAAACAGTTGTTGCAACTGTAAGTGTATTTACGTTCCTTGGTGTATGGAATGACTATCTCTGGCCGTCACTGGTGTTCACATCGAGCGATTTGCTGACAGCTCAGATAGGTTTGAACTCTATTACATCAAACGATAATACAACAATGGGACAGACGCTTGCTGTAATAACTATGATCACGATTCCGGTAATTATAATTTATTCATTGTTCTCGAAACAGATTGTCGAGGGCGTTGTATCAACAGGTTCTAAGGAGGGCTAAATTATGAGCTTTATTGAGATGAAAAATATATGCAAAAAATATGCAGGTGCAGAAAAAAATAGCGTTACAGACTTTAATCTTAACATAGAAGAAAAAGAATTTATTGCGTTTGTTGGACCTTCCGGCTGCGGAAAATCCACAACACTCCGTATGATCGCAGGCTTTGAAGAAATCACTTCCGGTGAACTGAAAATAGGCGGAAAAGTTATGAACGAAACCGCTCCTCGTGACAGAGGAATTGCAATGGTATTCCAGAATTATGCTCTTTATCCACATATGACAGTAGAAAAGAATATTTCTTACGGTCTGAAAAATATGAAAGTTCCTGCTAATGAGATCAAGAAGAAGGTTGATTGGGCAATTAAAATTCTTGGATTGGAAGAATACCGTAAAAGAAAGCCAAAAAATCTTTCCGGTGGTCAGCGTCAAAGAGTTGCATTGGGACGTGCAATTGTTAAAAATCAGAAAGTATTTCTGATGGATGAACCGCTTTCAAATTTGGATGCAAAGCTTAGAGTCAGCATGAGAAATGAAATAAGCAAGCTTCACAGAGAACTTGGAAGCACTACAATTTATGTTACTCACGATCAGGTTGAAGCGATGACAATGGCTGACAGAATCGTTATCATGAAGGACGGCGTTGTGCAGCAAGTTGGCAAGCCGATGGAACTTTATGAGCATCCTGTAAATAAGTTTGTTGCTGGATTTATCGGTTCTCCACAAATGAATTTTTATGATGTTACGATAAATGGCAATGCGGTTCAATTTGCAGATGGAAGCAAGATAATTCTTCCTGAAAATATTATTGCCAAACTTAATGGTAAAAAAGATGGTCTTATACTTGGAATCAGAGGCGAGGATATAAAACTTGATTCTCAGAATCTTGATCTATACAAGAATTCCGTACAGCACGCTGTTGTAGAGAATACTGAAGTTATGGGCAACGAGAATAATCTTTATTTTACATTCGGCGGAGTTAATACAGTTGCAAGAGTATCAAAATATGAGATAAGCAAAGTTGGCGACAAGATTGATTTTGTATTTTCACCAGCAAGAATCCATTTCTTTGATAAGGAAACTGAAAAAAGCATATTTTAAGGAGGTATCAAAATGAATAGTATTCATCTCAGAGCACCGAAAGGCTGGATCAATGATCCGAACGGTTTTATATATTACAAGGGAAAGTATCATATGTTTTATCAACATTTTCCATACGCTCCTCAGTGGGGAAGAATGCATTGGGGTCATGCAGTAAGTGATGATTTAACCAATTGGGAACATCTGGACATTGCACTGTTCCCAACGAAAACTGATGACAGTGACGGCTGCTTTTCTGGCAGTGCTGTGGAGCATAACGGAAAGATGCACTTGTTTTATACCGGTGTGCATTATAACGAACCTGATCCTGAAAATGTCAATTGTAATTTGAATGATGACTTTATTTCAGCACAACTTCATATCAGTTCTGATGATGGATATACTTTTGATAACTTTAATAATAAAGCTACTATAATACCGCCTGTGAAAGAATCGGATATAGGCGATATGATACATACCCGTGATCCGAAAGTATGGAAAGGCAATGACGGAAACTGGTATATGATTTTGGGAAGTACAGTGAATCATATGGGCAGAGTTCTATTTTACAGAAGCAGCGATTTATTAAACTGGAAATATATAAATTACGCTTCCTGCAATGATATGGGCTGGATGTGGGAGTGTCCTGATTACTTTGAAACAGATGGTCAAGGTGTTATTATCTTTTCACCAATGGACGAGGAAAAAGGAAATCAGGCTGTGTGTGCATTGGCTGATTTTGATGAACAGAATTGTACAATGAATATTTCTCATGATATAAAATATTTTGACTATGGTCTTGATCTTTATGCACCTCAAAGCACAACTGATAAATTCGGAAGAAGAATTGTATCTGCATGGCTGAGAATGTCGGAACCAATGGAAAACAACACTATCGGATTATTTAGTATACCAAGAATTTGCGAAGTGAAAAATGATCACATTTATTTTCGTCCGCATCCTGACATTGCAAAAAAATTCACTGTAAAAACAAATACACCTGATATGAAGAAGCCGTTTATGGTAAAAATTGATCTTGCTGAAAATGAATCGATCAGCATAGGCGGATATATTATCAAACGTAAAAACGGCAGGATAATTACAAACAGATGTGGAGTTATAAGAGGTCATGAGGAACTTCAAAATATCTGTGAAACTCCAATGCTGAAAGATGGATTTTCTCTTGAAATTTATGTTGATGAGAATATTATTGAG
Organism: uncultured Ruminococcus sp.; assembly: GCA_947566125.1. Taxonomy (GTDB): domain Bacteria; phylum Bacillota; class Clostridia; order Oscillospirales; family Ruminococcaceae; genus Ruminococcus_C. The sequence goes on from CANOIR010000014.1 coordinate 25,353, forward strand.
GTGTTTGTAAATAATGGTGAATATGTAATCACAAATGCAGTTTATGATTTGACTGAAAAAATTATCGTCAATGAAAATGCAGAAACTTATGTATTGGAGGGATAATTATGCCTAAGTTTGATGTATGTGCTTTAGGAGAACTCTTGATAGATTTCACAGAAAATGGAATCAGTCAGCAGGGAAATCCGATTATGGAAGCAAATCCCGGAGGAGCACCCTGCAATGTGCTTGCAATGCTCAACAAGCTTGGATATAAAACCGCATTTATAGGTAAGGTGGGAAAGGATATTTTTGGCAGACAGCTGAAAAATTTAGTTTCTGAAATCGGTATTGATATTACCGGAATTGCAGAAGATCAAGCTGTCAATACAACTCTTGCATTTGTTCATACTCTTGAAGGCGGCGACAGAGAGTTTTCATTTTATAGAAATCCAGGTGCGGATATGATGTTGAATGAATCAGATGTAAAACCTGAGATTATTGAAAGCAGCAGGATTTTTCATTATGGCTCGCTGTCTATGACAAGTTCGGTATGTGAAGCTGCGACAAAAAGGGCAATTGAGATTGCGGAAAAAGCAGGTTGTATCCTATCATTTGATCCTAATTTAAGGGAGAATTTGTGGAATAGTCTTGATACTGCAAGAGAGAAAATCGAATATGGACTAAAGCATTGCAATATTTTGAAAATATCTGACAATGAAATCCAGTGGCTGACCGGTGAAATGGATTTTGATAAGGCGATTGAAAAATTAAGAAGCGAATATGATATTCAATTGATTCTGCTGTCGCTTGGCAAAAATGGCAGCAGAGCATACTCTAAAACCGGATATGCTTTTGCACCGATCACACCTGCCAAAACAATTGAAACTACTGGTGCTGGAGATACATTCTGTGGCTGTATTTTAAGCAAGGTTCTGGAGTACGGCATGAAAGACTTTTCTGATGACGAATTAAAGGAAATGCTTGTATTTGCAAATACCGCTGCGGCAATTGTTACAACAAGAAAAGGTGCGTTAAAGGTAATGCCTGAACGTGAAGAAATAGAAAAATTGATTAAAAGGGAGTACGATTGTAATGAAACTTGAAAATAAGATCATGTTGATAACCTATGCTGATAGTATGGGAAAAAACATCAATGAACTTCATTCAATTTTAAAAAAATATTACAGTAAAGAAATTGGCGGTGTTCATATTTTACCATTTTTTCCCTCTTCAGCTGATAGAGGATTTGCACCGATTTGTTATGACAAAGTTGACGATACATTTGGCACATTTGAAGATATAGAGAAATTAGGCGAAGATTATTATTTGATGTTTGATTTTATGGTCAATCATATTTCATCACAATCAGAATATTTTCAGGATTATCTGAAAAATAAGGAAAAATCGGAGTACAAAGACTTTTTTATAAATTATAAAGACTTTTGGGAAAATGGCGAGCCTACGCAAGAACAGGTAGACTTGATTTATAAAAGAAAACCGAGAGCACCGTATATTGAGGCTAAATTTGCAGACGGAAGTTGTGAAAAAGTCTGGTGTACCTTCTGTGAGCAGCAGATTGATTTGGATGTATCAAAGGAAAAAACGAGAGCTTTTATCAAAGAAACTTTAGAGAATATGTGCCGTCATGGAGCGGCTGTCATCAGATTGGATGCATTTGCCTATGCAATAAAAAAGGCTGATACAAGTTGTTTCTTTATTGAGCCTGATATATGGGATTTGCTTTATGATATAGAAAATATCGTAAAGCAAAACGGAGGAGAAATCTTGCCGGAAATTCATGAGCATTATACCATTCCGATGAAGATCGCAGATAAAGGCTTTTGGATTTATGATTTTGCACTGCCGGTACTTGTTCTTCATGCACTTTATAATCATACGGGAAAATATTTGAAGAACTGGCTTGAAAAGTGCCCTATGAAACAATTTACAACGCTTGATACACATGATGGAATTGGAATTGTTGATGTAAAAGATTTGCTTCCGAATGAAGAGATTGAAAAAGTTAAGGAACAGATGTATTGTCAGGGTGCTAATGTAAAGAAAATATATAGCAGTGAAGCATATAATAATCTGGATATATATCAAGTGAATACAACTTATTATTCAGCACTTGGCAATAATGATGATGCATATCTTCTTGCAAGAGCAATTCAATTCTTCGCACCCGGAATACCTCAGGTATATTATGTTGGACTTTTGGCAGGAACTAATGATATTGCATTGATGGAACGTACTAAAAATGGCAGAGATATTAACCGCCATTATTATACAATGGATGATGTTAAAAATGAACAAGAGCGTGATGTAGTTAAAAAACTAAAAGAACTTATGCAGCTTAGAAATACACATCCTGCTTTTAATATTGATGGTGAAATTTTTATCGAAACAAATGATGAAAACTTGGTTATTGTAAGAAGTTATGGCGATGATAAAATCACACTGCAAGCAAATTTGTCAAACTATAGTTTTAAAATTTGTTAAATAACAAGGAGCATATCATGAAAGAAGTAAATATTCGCTTAGACACAGTGAATGATGTAAAGATATTTGTTAGCACAGCAACGAAATATAGCTGTAATTTTGACATTATATCAGACAGATATATTGTCGATGCAAAATCAATTATGGGTATTTTCAGCTTGGATTTAAGTAAACCTCTGGTTCTTAGAATTGATTCTGAAAATGATGAGGAACTTACTGAAATTGAACATGTTATTTTTCAATTTATTGATAAAAAATAAATTTGATTTCCCATGTTTTTAAGAGCTTTTATTTGATTTTAATATTTATTAAAATTTAAAGGGCTGTTGCAGAGATTTGAGTTGCAACAGCCTTTTTTGTTTTCATTATCAATCTTCCCACCGCAATCAAGCGACTGGTGGCAGTTCGTTTCAGCTTTTATATTTTTGATAATGACAATATTCTTTTACTTTTGATTTTTCTTTTTACGCTTTTATTCATATATTTGTTTATCAGTACTTTATAAGCAAATCCATTAAGTGTGACTGCACCTATCCAAGCTACAACATCAGCATAAGCTGTTGCCTTGAATCCAAAGCTTCCTATAAAAAGTATAATAACGGAGATTCTCATGAACATTTCTATGATTCCGGATACCATTGGAATTACAGGTTTACCCATTCCTTGAACGGCACTTCTGAAAACAAAGAGCAGATTTACCAAGAAGAGCATAGAACCGCATATAGGCAGATACTCTGCTGCCAATGCTATAGGTTCATCTCCGGTAAGCATCAATTTGCTGATCGTTTCTGGGAAGAAAAACATAACAGAACCGAGCAGTAAATATGAGATAAGTGCAATACTGATACATACTTTTAATCCGTCTTTTATACGGCTGTACTTGCCGGCACCGTAATTTTGGCTTGTGAATGATGACATGGTGATTCCAGCAGTACACGCAGGCTGCATAAAAAGATTTACATATTTGCTGCACGCAGAATATGCTGATGTATATGCAACGCCAAGACCATTTACAAAATATTGTACAACCATACATCCAAGAGCAGTTATAGAATTCATAAGAGCCATAGGTAATCCGTTTTTGAAAAGCTCTTTGTACATAGAAAAGTTGTGTTTAAAATCATTTAATTTAAGCTTTATTATTTCAATTTTTCTTAGTTTTAAGAAACATATAAATGTTGATACTACCTGAGAGAATACTGTTGCAGCAGCAGCACCTTCCACACCGGTATGCATTACAAAAATAAATACAATGTCAAGTATTATATTCATTACAGTGGAAATTATAATTGCAATAAACGGAGTTCTGCTGTCGCCCAATGATCTTAATATAGAAGAACAAGCATTATATGCCATAGTAGCAGATAGTCCGCCAAACATTATATATCCATAAGCAAGGCTGTCTTTCATGATAGACGGATCAGTTTGAAGAAGTGTGAAAAACTGAGGTAAAAATAAAGTGCTTAAAGCAGTTAGAATAATTGCAATTAAAACTGATAATACAATAGATGATGCTATTGATCGGCGAAGGCGTTCATAGTCCTTAGCACCGAACCTTTGTGCAATTGATACAGAGAATCCTGTTGCAAGTCCAAGTGAAAATCCTACAATTAAGAAACTAAGGGAAGACATATTGCCGACTGCCGCAAGTGCATCGTCACCCAGTCCTTTGCCAACAATAGTGGTATCTGCGATTACGTAAATTTGCTGTAGCATATTTGTAAGAAACATTGGAAAGAAAAATTTTAATATTAAGGGTGTAACCCTTCCTTTTGTTAAATCATATGTTTTTGCCATATTTAACACCTCCTGGTATCACATATTATATTCAAAGTCAAAAGTAATTTATATCAAAATCATTGCTTTTGTATCAGAAAAGTGATATAATGTATATAAGTATTCCCGTATGGATTTGAGAGATAATTTAATTAATAATAAATATTTGTTTTGGTGATAAACATGAATACAAATCGTGACTTGAACTATAGACTTTATATTCAAAAAACAGATGGTTTTACAAGAATGCCTTTTAATAAAGAGTTTGAATATTATATGGCAGTAAAATCCGGAGATGTAGAAAAAGTAAGGAAAAATTTTTCAGAAGTTAGAAATGATTTTTTTAATGGCAAGGGCAAGCTGTCTGATGATCCTATACGCAATATAATGTACCACTTTGTTGTTTCTGTTGCTGTTATGTCAAGACTTTGTGTTGAAGGCGGACTCGGACATGATACAGCATATACACTTAGTGACATATATATCCAAAAAGCTGATAAGTGTAAATCAGTTGATGCTGTAATAGATCTGCTTGGTGAAATGCAAATCGATTTTGCTGAAAGAATGCGTGATTTAAAAAAAGAAAATGTAGTTTCAATACATATAAGAAAATGTATTGACTATATTTATGATCATCTGCATGAAGATTTAACTGTAAAACTGCTTGCAAATGTGATGGGATTAAATCCTTCTTATCTTTCAAAACTGTTTATAAAAGAAAAGGGAATGAGTATCAATGAATTTATAACTCATGCTAAAATAACTACTGCGGAAAATCTTTTGAAATTTTCAGATTTTACATCACTTGAGGTAGCAATGGCACTTGGGTATTCATCTCAAAGTGCTTTTATAAGTGTATTTAAAAAATTTAACGGTGTTACACCTAAACAATATAGAGATATGTATTATATGAGTAATATTTCATATGATGAAAATCAACAGGAAAAATGATTTTTAAGATTTGTAATGAGAGGTTAACTGAACATGGAACATTTTGAACTTGTATCTGAATATAAACCTGCCGGTGATCAGCCACAGGCAATAGATTCACTTGTAAAAGGAATAAATGAAGGCAAAAAAGAACAGACACTTCTTGGAGTTACAGGTTCAGGAAAGACATATACTATAGCCAATGTAATTGCCAAAGTCAATAAGCCTACACTTGTTTTAGCACATAATAAAATTCTCGCAGCACAGCTTTGTTCAGAGTTTAAAGAATTTTTTCCAAATAATGCTGTGGAATATTTTGTTTCCTATTACGATTATTATCAGCCGGAAGCATATGTGCCAAGTACGGACAGCTATATTGAAAAGGATTCTTCTATAAATGATGATATTGATAAGCTGCGTCATTCTGCAACAATGGCTCTTGCGGAAAGAAAAGATGTAATAATTGTTGCAAGTGTATCGTGTATATATTCTCTTGGTAGTCCTGAAGAATATCGTGCTATGGCAGTATCTGTAAGACAAGGTATGGAAAAATCACGTGATGAGCTTATAAATGAACTTGTTGGAATACAGTATGAGAGAAATGATATAAACTTTACAAGAAATAAATTTCGTGTGCGTGGTGATGTGCTGGAGGTGTTTCCGGCAAGTTATAGTGATACTGCGATACGTATTGAGTTTTTTGGAGATGAGATAGATAGGATCACAGAGATAAATGTTGTTACAGGTGAGATAATTGGAAGGATCACTCATGCAGCAATATTTCCGGCATCCCACTATGTAGTTGGCAGTGATAAGGTTTCACGTGCTGTAAAGGAAATAGAACAAGAGCTTGTAGATCGTGTTGCGTTCTTTCAAATGAATAATAAGCTTATAGAGGCTCAGAGAATAGAGCAAAGAACTCATTATGATATGGAAATGCTTCAGGAGATCGGATTTTGCAGCGGTATAGAGAATTATTCAAGAGTGCTTTCGGGAAGAAAGCCGGGCAGTACACCTCTTACATTGATAGACCATTTCCCAAGTGATTTTTTGCTTGTTGTTGATGAAAGTCATGTTACACTTCCACAGGTTCGTGCAATGTCAGCAGGTGACAGAGCGAGAAAAACTACACTTATAGACTACGGTTTTCGCCTGCCTAGTGCGTTTGACAACAGACCGCTTAATTTTGATGAGTTCTATGCACATATAAATCAAGCGATTTATGTAAGTGCAACACCAGGCGATTTTGAAAAAGAGCATTCATCACAAATAGTTGAACAGGTTATTCGTCCTACTGGACTTGTTGATCCTGAAATAATTGTAAAGCCGGTCAGTGGACAGATAGAAGATCTTTATTCCGAGATACAGGTACGAGCAGAAAAGAATGAACGTGTGCTTGTAACGACTCTTACCAAAAAAATGGCGGAAGATCTTACATCTTATCTTGAAGGAATGGGAGTTCGTGTAAGGTATCTTCATCATGATATAGATACCGTTGAGCGTATGGAAATAATACGTGATTTGCGTATGGGTGAATTCGATGTTCTTGTAGGAATAAATCTGCTTCGTGAAGGTTTGGACATACCGGAAGTATCTCTTGTTGCAATTCTTGACGCCGATAAAGAGGGATTTTTAAGAAGTGAAACTTCAATGATTCAAACGATCGGACGTGCTGCACGAAATGCTCACGGTCAGGTTATAATGTATGCCGATGAAGTGACCGGTTCTATGGAGAGAGCTATAACCGAAACAGAACGCAGACGCAAAAAACAAATTGAATTTAATGAAGCTCATGGCATAATTCCTAAGACTATTCATAAAGACATTCGTGATGTTATAGATATACATTCCAAGGAAGAAGTTGAAAAGAGTGTATCTTCAAAACCAAAGATGTCTGCTAAAGAAAAACGTGAACTCATAGAAGAGCTTACAGCTCAGATGAAAGAAGCAGCTAAACTTTTAGAATTTGAACACGCCGCTTATTTGCGTGATAAGATTCAAGAACTGGAAGGGAAGAAAAAGAAATGAACGATAAAATAATAATACGTGGTGCAAGATCAAATAATTTAAAAAATATAAACGTAGAGATTCCACGTGATAAGCTTGTTGTAATGACAGGATTATCAGGCTCTGGTAAATCTTCCCTTGCTTTTGATACTATTTTTGCCGATGGACAAAGACGATATATGGAAAGTCTTTCTTCATATGCACGTATGTTCCTTGGTCAGATGGAAAAGCCTGATGTTGACAGTATAGAAGGATTATCTCCTGCTATATCGATCGATCAAAAAACTACGTCAAAAAATCCTCGTTCTACAGTTGGAACAGTAACAGAAATATATGATTATCTAAGATTGCTTTATGCACGAATAGGCATTCCGCACTGTCCGGTTTGTGGACGTGAAATTCATCAGCAAACAGTAGATGAAGTAGTTGATAAAGTAATGCAGCTTGAAGAGGGAACACGTATCCAGTTGCTTGCACCTGTTGTAAGAGGACGAAAGGGAACTCATGCAAAAGAACTTGAGAGTGCAAAGCGTTCGGGTTATGTTAGAGTTCGAGTAGATGGAAATATCTATGACCTTTCTGAAGAAATAACATTACAGAAAAATATAAAGCACAATATTGAAATATTAGTAGATCGTCTTGTTATAAAGGATTCCATACGTTCAAGATTATCAGACAGCCTTGAAACAGTATTTTCGTTGACGGGCGGTCTTGCTGTTGTAGAGGTGGTTGGCGGTGAAGAAATGCTTTTTTCACAAAACTACTCATGTCCAGAGCATGATATATCTATAGAAGAGCTGTCACCAAGAATGTTTTCATTTAATAATCCTTTTGGTGCTTGTGAAAATTGTACAGGTCTTGGCGTGTTTATGAAAGTTGACCCGGAACTTATAATTCCAAATCCTGATCTTAGTATTCGTGAAGGTGCTATAAAAGCTCCGGGCTGGAATACGCTTGATGATAAATCGATTGCAATGATGTACTATAATGCTATTAGTGCAAAGTATGATATTTCACTTGATACACCTGTAAAAAAGCTGCCTAAAAAGTCATTAAAGCCTTTTCTTTATGGTACAACAGAGGAGCTTTTTCTGCATCGTATTCAAGCAGGCGGTCATACTACGGGTTATCGTGGAACATTTGAAGGTATAATTCCAAACCTTGAACGACGTTATAAAGAAGGTGCAGAATGGGCAAAAGAAGAGATCGAAGCTTGTATGAGCAATGTGAATTGTCCTGTATGCAAAGGTAAGCGACTTAAAAAAGAAATTCTTGGAGTAACCGTTGGTGGGATAAATATTATTGACCTTACAGAAAAATCAGTATCTGAATGCGTTGACTTTTTTAATGAGCTGTCATTATCAAAGCAAGATGAACTTATAGGTGCACGTATAATAAAAGAGATAAAAGAACGCCTTGGATTTCTTAAAAATGTTGGACTTGAATATCTAACACTTTCCAGAGCAGCCGGAACGCTTTCGGGCGGTGAAAGTCAGCGTATTCGTTTAGCAACCCAGATAGGTTCATATCTTATGGGAGTTCTTTATATTCTTGATGAACCGAGTATAGGACTTCATCAGCGTGATAACGATAAGCTTATTGCAACACTTGAACATTTGCGTGACCTTGGAAATACGCTTATTGTAGTTGAACATGATGATGATACAATAAGAGCAGCTGATTATGTTGTTGATATTGGACCCGGTGCAGGAATACATGGCGGAGAAGTGATCTATTCAGGAAATGTTGAAGGATTGCTTGAATGTGAGAATTCTATTACGGGTAAGTATCTCAGTGGAAAAAAGGAGATTCCTTTGCCAGAGAATAGACGAAAAGGCAATGGTGAATTTCTTACAGTTAAAGGTGCAAAGGAGCATAACCTTAAAAATATTGATGTGAAATTGCCTTTAGGAATTTTTACCTGTGTAACAGGTGTTTCGGGTTCAGGAAAGTCAACACTTGTCAATGAAATAATTTATAAGTATCTTACTGCTAAATTAAATCGTACAAAAGTAAGAGCAGGAAATTTTGATAGTATTGAGGGAATTGAAAATCTTGACAAAGTAATTGCAATTGACCAATCACCTATAGGCAGAACACCACGTTCAAATCCGGCTACGTATACAGGTGTATTTACTGATATACGTGAATTATTTGCTAAAACTAATGATGCAAAAGCAAAAGGATTTACTGCTGGACGTTTTTCATTTAATGTTAAAGGCGGACGCTGCGAAGCCTGTCAGGGTGACGGTATACTCAGAATAAAAATGCACTTTCTTCCTGATGTATTTGTTCCATGTGATGTGTGCAATGGCAGAAGATATAATCATGAAACACTTGAGGTAAAATATCGTGGAAAGACCATTCATGATATACTTGAAATGACAGTTGATGAAGGAGTAGAATTTTTCGAGCAGCATCCAAAAATCGCAAGAAAACTAAAAACTTTGCAGGAAGTAGGACTTGGATATATAAAGATTGGTCAGCCTGCGACTACTTTATCAGGCGGCGAAGCTCAACGTATAAAGTTGTCAACAGAGCTTTCAAAGCGTTCTACAGGCAAGACTATTTATATACTTGATGAACCTACTACAGGACTTCATACGGCTGATGTTCACAGGCTTGTAGATGTACTTCAGAAGCTTGCTGATTCGGGAAATACTATACTTGTGATAGAACATAATCTTAATCTTATTAAAGTTGCAGATTATATAATTGACCTTGGTCCAGAAGGAGGAACACGTGGCGGAACTGTTGTTGCAACCGGTACTCCTGAAGAAGTTGCAATGTGTAAAGAATCATACACAGGACAGTATTTAAAGCCTTATCTTAACCTATAAAAATTTATAAAAATAAATCCGCATAATGATGAAGATGAATAAATTCATGCATTTTGCGGATTTTATATTATTTAGAAAATGTAACATTCATTGCATCTATAAATGCTTCATGAAGCTCAGGAGCTTTTTTTGTAATTCTCAGTGGTTTCATATTTTTGTCAGTAAAACAATGACTTGACTTTGCAGCTGCACATAATTCATTTGTTTCTTTATTATATATTTCATAATAAATACTCATTTTGAAGCCATTATATTCTGTTATCTTAGAATAAATGCAAAAACTGTCACCATAGGTGAGTGATTTTTTATACTTGCATTCAACTTCCAAAACAGGCAGCATGAATCCTGATTTTTCTATCTCATGATATGGAATGCCTGTTTTTTTCATAAAGTCTATTCGTGCTTCTTCCATCCATCGAATGTAATTAGTATGACTTACAACATCCATACGATCTGTTTCATAGTAGTAAATATTTCTGCAATATGGTGAAATATTCATAGTTGGTTTGTCCTTTCTGTTTATGTTATGTTATTTTATTATATTGATTATAATTTTATCATATATATTTTACATTGTCAAATGCAGCTGTATTTATTTTGTTGCTTTTTTATTTGATTGACAATTAAATCTTGTGATGTTATAATATAATTTATAAATAAAAAAGAAATGATAAGGAGAGATTGCCATGAGGGCGAAAAGTAAAAAGTATGAAATAGATATGTGCAGCGGTGGAATATTAAAGAAAATGCTGCTTTTTGCAGTACCTCTTATGCTGTCAAGTATTTTACAGCTTTTGTTCAACGCTGCCGATGTAGTAGTAGTAGGAAAATTTGCAGGTGATAATTCTCTTGCAGCAGTAGGTTCTACTACAGCACTTATAAACCTTTTAACAAATCTTTTTCTTGGTTTATCAGTAGGTGCAAATGTAACAGCCGCACGATTTTATGGAAGTAAATCAGATAATGAACTCAGTAAAACTGTACATACAGCTATATCATTAAGTGCAATAAGTGGTTTTATACTTACGGTGATCGGTCTTTTGTTTGCAAAGCAGATTCTTGTTTTAATGCAAACTCCGCCTGAAGTATGCGATCTTGCGTCAATTTATATGCGAATATATTTTGCGGGCATGATACCTAATATGATCTATAATTTTGGCAGTGCAATTCTTCGTTCAGTTGGCGATACTAAAAGACCGCTTTATTATTTATTTACTGCTGGAATAATAAATGTTATATTAAATCTTTTATTTGTAATAGTTTTTAAGATGGATGTTGCAGGTGTTGCACTTGCTACTATAATTTCCCAAACTATTTCAGCAGTTCTTATAATCAGATGTCTTATGAAAGAAACAGGAGCGATACAGTTTAGTTTTAAAAAGCTTCATATTGATAAGAAAATCCTTATTGCTATTTTGCGTATAGGTTTGCCAGCAGGTTTTCAGGGCGTAATATTTGCTTTATCAAATGTTGTTATCCAGTCATCTATCAATATTTTTGGTAAAACAGTTATAGCAGGCAACTCCGCTGCTGCAAATATTGAAGGATTTGTCTATATGGCAATGAATGCTTTTCACCAAGCTACGATTTCATTCGTCAGCCAGAATTATGGTGCAGGTTATCATAAGCGTATAAATCGTATATTCTTAACAGCACTTTGCTGTGTAACAATAGTGGGACTTGTTTTTGGAAATTCTGTAGTATTATTTGGTCAGCCCCTGCTTGGAATATACTCTGACAGTCAACCAGTTATAGAAGCCGGAATGATCAGACTTTTAATGATTTGCAGTCCTTATGCATTATGTGGCATAATGGATGTAACTGTAGGTTTATTGCGTGGAATAGGATATTCAATAATACCTACAATAGTTTCTCTGATAGGTGTATGCGGACTAAGACTTGTTTGGATAGCAACAATATTTCAGATTCCGGAATATCATACAGTAGAATCAATTTATATATCATATACTATAACATGGACGATAACAATTTTAGCAAATGTAATATGTTTCTTGTGTGTAAGAAAACGTGCTTATAGTAAGGTAAAACCGATTGCGGCATAATATAAAAACAGCAGAGGATAATTGTATTCACTGCTGTTTTTTTATGTTTATTATATATTAGAACTTGTTCTCATAAGGATATTGCACGCATCTTTTCGGCAAATTTTAGCGATTGCCACGTCAAAAATACTTGCCATATGTCAGTATGCCTACGGCTTTTTTCCTTGCACTCGCTAAAATTATGCTTGAAAATCCACGCACAAATCCTATGAGAACGAGTTCTTAGTTTACAAATAAAGATATTAGTTTCTGAGAATTTACATCTACCAGACCGAGCGTAGTCATTTTTATAGATGGTATAACAGATAGGCTTACAAAAGCCATATTCATAAATGGCGAGATATTGTTTGGCACTCCAAGTTCATGGACGATGTTTTTGATCTTTTCATTTTGAGCAGCGGCTTCCTCAGCAGAAGATTTACTTATAAGACCTGCGATAGGCAGCTGCATTTCAGCGATTATTTTTCCGCTTTTTACAACTATATTTCCGCCGCCTATTTCACGTACACGGTTTCCGGCAATTACCATATCCGATTCATTTGCACCGATTATTATAAGATTATGCGAATCGTGAGAAACGGAAGAAGCGATCGCTCCTTCTTTAAGTCCAATTCCATGGATAAATCCAAGACCTATATGTCCAGTGTTATGATGTCTTTCAACTACTGCGAGTTTTAAAATATCACGTTTTATATCAATGCCATTATTTTTAGAAAAGTCTATATCATATAATAATTCTTCAGTAATAAGCTGACCCGGTATAACGCCAATGGTTCTGCATTTGCAATTTTTAGAGATTATTTCAAAATCCTTTTTCGTTAGAATTTGCATATTAAATGATGTCATAACACTTTCATAAAGCTTTTGAGAAATATTAGTTTTTTTTATAGGCATAGCTATTCCGTTTTCGCAAACCTTTTTTCCATTATAATATACCTTGTTTATTTTTAGCTCATCGAGGCTGTCAAGTATTAGAAGATTTGCAATATATCCCGGAGCAACAGCACCCACATCCTTAAGTCCAAAGCATTGAGCCGCCTGTATAGTTGCCATTTGAATTCCGGTTATTATAGATTTTCCCAGTGAAGCAGATTTTCTTATAATGCTGTCAATATGTCCGTTGTTAATAATATCTGATGGATGCTTATCATCTGTTACAAGCAAGCATCTATGAGAATACTGTTTGTCAAATAAAGGCAATAGTGCTTCAAGATTTCTTGCGGCACTTCCTTCACGTATCATAACCCATTGACCTTTACGCACACGTTCTATGGCTTCTTCTGCTGATGAACATTCATGGTCATCGTTTATGCCGGCTGTGATATATTTATCAAGTTCCTTTCCGGAAAGCATTGGAGCATGGCCATTGACAATTTTTCCAGCTTTATTAGCATCTCTTATTTTTTGAATAACTTCTTCGTTTTCTGCAATAACTCCAGGATAATTCATAAGTTCACCCAGACCCAGTACACGATGATCATTGTAGAATGGAGATAAGTCATCAGCATTTAAAGCAGCACCGGATTCATCAAATGACGTAGCAGGGACACATGACGGCAGCATAATATAGACAGTCATAGGAATTCCTTCACTTGCTTCAAGCATAAAACGTATGCCGTCAGTTCCACATACATTTGCAATTTCATGCGGATCGGCAATAATAGTTGTAGTTCCGTGTACAACACAAATTTTTGCCAATTCTTCTGGAAGCAGCATTGTGCTTTCAATGTGAATGTGACCATCTATAAAACCCGGACATATATATTTTCCTGAAATGTCTTCAATTTCATCTGCATCGTCATCGTTGTAATCGCCAATGCCGATTATAATACCGTTATCTATAAGAACATTTTTCGTTTCTATTTCCCCGGTAAATACATTTACAATAGAACCATTTTTAAAGAGAAATTTCATTTTACATACCTCATTTTGTTTTATTTATTTTTTTTGTTTTTTCTTGTTTTGTTTGGTTGAATTTTTCTCAAATTTTCCCGATTCTTTCTATATTGTTCCAGATTTTCTTTCAGTGGAACATTGGAATGATATGACAGCATAAACTTAAATTTTTCTCCACGTTTCTTTTTGCTTTCAAGCACATCAGATTTAAACTCTTCCAATCGTATAACAATTTGTTTTTCCTCTGCAAATTTTTTGATATGAAAAACAACTTGAAATGAATTGATAAGGTCTATTGTAAATATTCCAAAGTAGAATCCTATACAGAATGAAAATGCTAGATTATTGCTTAGCCATCGGAGCATATCAAGAATATGCGGATGAATAAGAAAATAGTAAATTGCACTTAACAAAAGCCAGAAAAATGAAAATGTCGGACATATAATACCTTGTATATTTCCACGGTTTTTACTATAATCCCATAGTTTAACCTTCATTTTCTTTATAAATATCAGTCCTGCTATGTATTCTATGCAGGTAATGACTATTGCCATAATAATGAACAGTATGATTTTTTGCAAGATTTTATTTTCTATTGGAATATGCGATTCTGTAAGTGTAAGTAGATATAAAACGCAAAGGCTGAAACCATATATCGGCAGCCAAGGACCGCTAAGAAAACCGGGATTAACAAATTTTTTTGACGTTATGCGTCTGAATACTATTTCAAGACACCAGCCAAGAAAACTTCCAACTGTAAATAAAAATGCAAGAATAAGAAAAATACTCATAATATAATATTCCTTTCTGAAAATCTGTTTTTAAAAAATTATAATTTAATTTTATTAAATATATATAATGCAATCAAATAAAACTTGCACTATAAAGACAAATATGTTATAATCATTATATTATCTTAAAATATTATTTTAAAAGAAATGAGTGGTAAAAATGAAACCGACTGCTATAGTTAAAATGAAATCTCTTGTTGAAAGATTTAGAAATAATCATCCGAAATTTTCAATGTTCGCTGCTGCTGCATCAAATTATGTAGGCGTTGGCAGTATAATTGAAGTAAACATTCAAGATGCTGAAGGAAAATCAATATGCACAAATATTCGTGTTACAGAAGATGATATTGAGCTTATGGAAGCAGTAAAAGAATTTATGCCGAGAAAATAAATTTTTAATCCATTATCCTACCTATTTCCCTCATTGATGTTACACTGTTACCGACTATAAAATGATCCAATAGTTCGATTTGCAACAGATTCAGTGCTTTTATCAAGCTGTTTGTTGCAAATACATCTGCACTTGATGGATTTGGATTTCCATCAGGGTGGTTGTGAACTAATACTATGGAATCACTTCTGTTTCGCAATGCTATTTCTACTATTGAGCGTATTTCAAGACTTGATGTAGTCGATGTTCCTCTTCCTACAGGTTCAACACAAATTATCTGACTGTTAGTATCAAAACATAGTACATAAGCTTGCTCTTTTACTGAACCTATATAAAGGTTTGCAAGATAAGCCTTGAGATCTTTTTTGCGTTTAAAGTTTATTTTATTTGAGTTTTTACTCATTTGATATGCTTTAAAAACGTCTGGAAATAAGCGGAGAAATATTGCAGTGTTCATTCCAATGCCATCTATTTCGCACAGATCTTGAATATCTGCATTCATTACACCTGCAATAGTGTGAAAACGATGAATGAGTTCATGAGCTACTTTATTTGTATCACATCGTGGCTTTGCATAGAACAGCAGCAATTCTAAAACTTCGTGGGGTTGAAATCCATTAAGTCCGTTTGCAATATATCTTTGACGCATTCGTTCACGATGTCCTGCATTTAAATTAACTTTTTTATTATCCGACATTATAATAATCCTTATTTATTTTTATTTTTTATTTTTTAATATTATAACATATTTTGTCCCGGTTTGCAATAAAAACCAATTATTTTATTTTTAAAGGAGCTGCTGAATAATAGAACAAATTCTAAGAATATATTCTAAATTTCAGCGAAAAAATATGAGAGAATTTATTATAAAACTTAATGACAGCGGACAGCGTCTTGATAAATTTCTTCAAAAGGCGATACCTTCCTTATCTAAGGGTATGCTTTATAAGTCTATCCGCACTAAAAATATAAAGCTGAACGGTAAGCGTACATATGGAGCTGATATGCTTTCCGAAGGTGATGTTGTAAGGTGTTATATAAATGATGATTTTTTTGAAAATAAAACTGAATCAATCAATAAGTTAAATGATAAAAAATATTTATTTTTAAAAGCACCTTTGGAATTGAAAATTGTTTATGAGGATGATAATATAATTATTGTTAATAAGCCGGTGGGATTAGTAGTTCACGATGATGACCGCAAATCTGAAGATACATTGATCGCAAGGGTTCTTCATTATCTTTATGAATCGGGAAAATATTCTCCTGAGACAGAAAAATCTTTTATGCCGGCTCTTTGCAATAGACTTGATAGAAATACAAGCGGACTTGTAATTGCAGCAAAAAATGCAGCTGCACTTCGTGAAGTAAACAGGCTTATTAGAAATAATAGTGTACATAAATCTTATTTATGTATAACATATAATATTCCATCAAAGAAACATGATACACTTCATGCATATCACTACAGAGCAGAGGGTTCTAAATCTGTAAAAATATCATTAAAAAAGCAACAGCATTATCATGAGATAATTACTAGATACAATGTATTGGCTGAAAACGGCAAGCTTGCCCTTTTGAAGATAGATCTTATTACAGGTCGTACACATCAGATACGTGCCCACATGGCATTTATAAATACACCTTTGTTGGGCGATAATAAATATGGAAATGTAAAGATAAACAAGCAGTATAATGTTAAATATCAACTGCTTTGTGCCTATAATCTTACGTTTGAATCAGAGAAAGACTCAATTCTTGCATATTTGAATGGAAAACGTTTTAAAGCTGAATTGCCGCTTTTTGTTAATAAATATTTTCCTGATTTTAAGTTGTAATTGATTAATCTTAGTTTTATAAATATTATATATAGTAACGTCAAAAGTAATTTGGCGTTTGCTATAAAAGAGAATAAATCATTAGAAAAATAATCTCACTGATCACTAGCAAATGCAGGTGCAGTGAGGTTATTTATATTTTTAGGTTTAATGGTTGAAAATGCAACTTAAAGGGTAGAAAATATCATTGACACTTTAAATAGATATATATATAATTATAATAAACGATGTATGATTATCTGTAAACAGATATAAAATAAGGTCTTGATAAAGGAGGAATAAAGAAATGAACAGATCATTTTTTAAGCGTGCAGCAGGTGTAGTTCTTGCAGGCACAATGGCTTTTATGAATGTTTGCGGAAGCAGTACTGTATCTTTGAATGCAGATGCAGCAGGAACGAATTATCATTTCGATTTTGGTGGAAACGGAGCAGCTTCAGGTTATACACCTGTAAGTGCAACTGATGGGTACGATTCAAAGAAGGGATATGGATTTGCAAATACAGCTGGTGTAAAAAATGTAAATGCCTCTGGCAGCAATGCACTTAGCGATGCAGTTCAATTTACTGATACAAGCTGGTCAAATACATTCAATGTTGATTTACAGAATGGACTTTATCGTGTAAGTGTAACTCTTGGCAATACTAACAGAACATCTGTAGTAGCCGAAGATGTTCTTCAAATTATCAATATGACAGGTAATAATGCATACGATTCTATTTTGATACCTGTTACAGATGGTCAGCTTAATATTATGGTTAATAATGGAAAAGAAGGCTATCCGCACACTTTAAGTGCCATTGATATTGAATGGGTGTCTGCTGATACTCAGCTTCCGCCTACTATATGGATGTGTGGTGATTCAACAGTCTGCAATTATTATCCAAAAGAAACAAGCTCTCAGGCAGGCTGGGGTCAAGTCCTTGATAAATTTGTTGATACTAATAAATGGCAGATTAGAGATATGGCTGCAAGCGGTCAGTATGCTAAAGGATTTATAGAAGCAGGTCAGTTTGCACCAATTCAGAAATATGGCAAGAACGGTGATATTTATATTATTTCTATAGGCATTAATGATACCAATTATTCAAATGCAGATGAATATAAACAAGCTGTAACTGATATGGTAAAGCAAGCAAAAGATAGAGGTATGCGTGTAATACTTGTAAAACAGCAGGGACGTGCAAGCGATGTTAATCGTACACCGCTTTTAAAAGGACGTTGGTTTGGAACTCAACTTGATGAAATAGGTGCTGCTGAAAATGTTCAGGTAATCGACCTCTTTACAGCGTGGCAAAATTATACCACATCAATAGGTTATGATGCTACACTTGGTCTGTACTGTGATAATGATGATTTACATCCCAATCGTGCCGGAGCAATGAAACTTGCTGAATTCGCTTCGGAGCTTATTGATTTTGATAACAATGTTTTAGAGGCTGGTGCTGAAATAGATGAAAACACTGATTTTATGCTGAAAAACAGCAACAGCGGACTTTATCTTACTCTTGAGAAAGATGCATCTGATGGAATAAATGCAGTACAGCTTCCGGCACAAGATATTGATTCGGGAAGAGCAGTTTGGAGAGCAAAATCTGCCGGCGATGGATATTATTATTTATATAATACTTCAGGCAGCGGAGAATATCTTTTAGATGTTGCAGGAAATAAAGCTGTAAATGGAACTAATATTGGTGTTTGGAGCAACACAAATTGTGAAGCACAACTTTTTAAGTTTATTGCAAATGATGATGGAAGTTTTACTATTGCAACGAATATTTCTAAAGACAAGAGTGCTGTAGAGGTAAAATCGGCATCTGGCGATTCTGGTGCAAATGTTCAGGAATGGGAACGTAATGGTAATGTTTGTCAGAATTGGTTTATTGAAAAAGCTGTTAAATCTTCTGATAAGACGATTATAGGAGATATCAATGAAGACGGCGTTGTAAATATTTTTGACGTATCTCTTTTAAAGTCTATACTTAATACAAACGAAAAAACACGCAGACAGCATAGAAGTTCTGATGTGAATGCAGATTCAGCGGTTGATGTAAATGATTGTAAATCATTAAGTGAGTATGTACTTGGAATGCAAAAACTAAGTGATTCTGCAAATGGCAGACAAATTTATTATGCAGTCGATCAGGCATATAATTCAGCAGCAGAAGAAAATGTAAATGCCGGTTTTGCTTCTGATTCATATATCAACTTTGATAATAAGATCGGCAGTTTTGCTGAATGGAAGGTAAGTGTTCCTGAAAAGGGAAATTATCTTTGCACCTTCAAGATTGCAAACGGCAGCTCCAATGACCGAAAGATGAAAATAGAGGTCAATAATGGTAAAGATTATTGGTTACAGCCTTTTCTTACAACATCATCTTGGACAACATGGGCTGAAAGAGCAATAGTTCTTCCACTTAATGCCGGCGAGAATATTATAAGAACAATATCTGCAACAGCTGAAGGCGGACCTAATATTGATCATATGAGAGTTGAATGTACTGATGAGCCTATTGCAGAAATATATATTCCGGATATAAAGCCTGATAAACCTACAAATGACAATAAAACCATTTATATAGCAGGCGATTCTACAGTTCAAACATACCGTGCAAGCTATGCTCCACAGCAGGGTTGGGGTTCATTTTTAGGTGATTATTTTGATGAAAAAGTGAATATAGAAAATCATGCCATTGCCGGCAGAAGTTCAAAGAGCTTTTATGATAACGGCAGACTTGATACTATTCTTAATAGAATAAGTGAAGGTGATTATCTGTTGGTACAGTTTGGCATAAATGACAGTGCGGCAAGCAATGCAGAGCGTTATGCACCGACTTGCGGAAAGGTTCCCGGAACTGAAGGAAGCTATGAGTTCTATATAGCAAAATACATCGAAGGTGCAAAGGCAAAGGGTGCAACTCCTATTCTTATAACACCTACGCTTAGTCTTAAAAATAACACAAACGGTAAATTCACAGCAAGCTATACAAACTATACCGATTCTGTAAAGAAGCTTGCTAATTATTACAAAATACCATATATTGACCTTAATGGACTTATGGTAGATCATTATAATTCTATTGGGTATGATAATGCTTATAAATATCATATGTGTTCTACAGGGTCAACTGATATGACACATTTTACCGAAACTGGAGCAAATGTAGTTGCTGGATTGATCGCAGGTGCAGTCAAGAAATTAAATATCGATATTTCAAGCAATGTAAAATAATATTATAAATAAAATCCCGCAGGTTTGATTAAAACTTGCGGGATTTTTTGATTTTAGCTGATATTATTTTTTTATAATTTCGTCAGAATCCAGAATAATAGTGAACGGACCATCATTGCACAATTCTACTTTCATATCTGCACCAAATATACCTGATTCTACAACAGGCACGCTTTTTTTGCAGTATTCCTTGAAGTATTCATAAAGTTCGTTTGCAGTTTGTGGGTTGCCGGCTTTTACAAAGCTTGGACGATTGCCTTTTTTGCAGTCAGCGTAAAGCGTAAATTGTGAAACTATAAGCAATTCTCCGCCAACATCAGAAATCGAAAGATTTGTTTTATCATTTTCATCAGCAAATATTCTAAGCCTAAGCATTTTATCAGCCATTTTTTCAAGTATTTCTTTTGTATCTTCAGCTCCCACTCCTAAAAGTACAAGCAAACCTTTACCTATTTTTCCAGTTATTTTTCCGTCTACTGTTACACTTGCATTTGTTACACGCTGTACAACTAAACGCATTAAACTCACTCCTTAATATAATAATCAATAACCATTTTTTACAAGATCTCTTACAGCACGAAAAGCAGCATCTTCTCCCTCATTTGCGAGTATTTCCAAAAGTTCCATGAGCTTTTTTTCTGTTTCAGGGTGAAGCAAACCATTTTTTCTAGCACCGGAATTTTGAAAATAAATGAGAGAACTATCGATCTTATAATTTTTTCCTTGATATGTTTTGCTTGCGGCAACTCTGTCGCAGAACATTTCGGCAACATATCTAGCCGGCATTTTAACAGGTTCAAGGCGTTTTGTAATACGGTTATAATCCTGCCAATATTCAAAATGGTGGCGATTTCTGCCTTTATGGTGAAGCCATGCTGATGAATAACCATATTCTTCACGTTCAGCTTCATTTGGACTTCTTGTGCCTAGATAAAATTTAGCACCGGGAATAAATTCAGTTGGTGAATATTTAGAAAGGTCATGCCTTAACCCTTGCCAAAGAATACCGCATTTTGCACAGTGAACAATTACTTTGTGCCTATGTTTTGTTATAGTACGAAAATGCTGCCAAGCCTTCATATAGATCCTCCCTGCATTGTTTTACTATATTATATCATGTTTTTGAAAATTTGAAAAGAGGATATAAGAAAAACACCTATCAAAAAACGATAGGTGCTATAGATATATTTATGTAGTTATATTTGCTTGTTGTTTAATTTAAAGATTGCATTTCTATCAGTATACCCATATTCTGGTCCTCCGGAAAATTTTAACATTGCACATTCTGAGATAATTTGTCTTAGTAGATCAATGTTTTCTTTAGTATGATAATCTGATATGACTTCTAAAATATCAACTGAAGTACCATCTGCCCATGCACTATAATCTAAAAAAATATATACTGGTTTGTCATCTAAGAGAAGAATATATTGACGAATATTACTGTGCCTTTTTCTGTATTTTTCATTTAACATATTATGAAACTTCTCATTTTGCTTTTCATTTTCTAATCTAACGAAGATGAAATAAACATTTTTTAATATATTGCCATCTATACAAAAGTTATTCAAAAGCAAATTATATCCCTCATAGCTTGTCAATTTAAGCGATTGTAAATGGTTTATAGTATCTTTATCAATATAATTAAATTCTAACTCGCATGGTAATGATCTTACATAATTATATTCATCATCATTCTTATAAGAGTAATCTAATATTTTCATGGCTATTTTCTTTCTACAATTCTATGTTTTCAATAAATTCTAATTTTAATTTTTGATTTACAAAATGCTGAAATTATTAAAAATAGGCACTCTCAATTCCAAAGAATCAAGAGTGCTATTTTAAATGCTTTTTATAAATCAATCGTGCATACCACGAAGTATCCAATCGTACATTCCCTGATATTGCAGTGCTGAGCTACCCCATGAGAAATCTTTTTTCATGCCACGGAGAACGATATTATTCCAATCTTCTCTGTAGTCAAAGTAAACTTTCTTAGCGTAATTAATAGTATACAGCAGGTCTTCTGCATTGTAATGCTTGAAGGTAAAGCCTGTACCTGTTTTTTCATATTCATTGTACGGTTCAACTGTATCCTTTAAGCCGCCGGTTTCACGAACTATCGGAACAGTACCGTATCTGAGTGAGATGAGCTGAGTAAGACCGCATGGTTCAAAGCGTGATGGTACGAGCATTGCATCAGCAGCTGCATAAAGCTTATGAGCAAGTGCATCACTGTAGAAAATATTTGCTGAAACTCTGTCAGGATGTTTTCCCTGATAGTAGCGGAACATATTTTCATATTTAGATTCACCAGTACCTATTATAACAAATTGTGTAAATTCATCAGTGATGCGGTCAGCTATCCAATCTACAAGGTCAAGTCCTTTTTGGTCAGTAAGTCGTGATATAATAGCTATCATGAATTTATTTTCATCAACTGGCAGTCCGAGTTCCTGTTGCAGGGCTTTCTTTGCGAGCTTTTTCTTTTCAACTGCATTCTTTGCACTGTAATTAACAGAAATCTTTTTGTCCGTTTCAGGATTATAAACATCATAATCGATACCATTTACAATGCCCCTTAATGAACGCTGTCTTGCACATAGCAGACCGTCAAGTTGTTCACCATAATAAGGTGTTTTTATTTCTTCAGCATATGTTTCACTTACTGTAGTAATATAATCTGCATAAACGAGTCCGCCCTTGAGCATATTGGCATCTTTTTTAAATTCCAGTTTATCCGGAGTAAACATATACCCCGGCAGGCCTGTATTATAAAGAAAATGACGAATATCCCATACACCTTGGAATTTCAAGTTGTGTATAGTCATAATTGTCTTAGTACCCCAATAGAAGCTGTGAGATGCAAATGTACTTCTGAGAAATACTGGGATCATACCTGCTTGCCAGTCATGACAATGGATTATATCAGGATGGAACCCTATTACTGGCATAGCTGCAAGAACAGCTTTGCAGAAGAATATATATCTTTCAACATCCCACATAATAGAGCTTGAATAAGGCTCATTGCATTTAAAATAATACTCGTTATCTATAAAATAGAATTTTATTCCATCATATTCATATTCCATAATGCCAACGAACATTTTGTCATTACGCTGACCGTAATCCATATAGAAACTTGAAACATGGCGGAACTGTCCTCTGTATTCCCACGGTATGCAAGTATAATTCGGTATAATAACACGAACGTCATATTCCTGTTTATACAAATTTTTTGGTAAAGCACCTACTACATCAGCAAGTCCTCCTGTTTTTACAAATGGTACACATTCAGAAGCTGCGAATAAAATATTTTTCATAGTACAATTGTCGTATGTACATTTACCGTACACACAAGCTCCTTTCAATATTATTACTTTGATAAATCAAAAACCATATTTTGCACATAATATGCAGGCAAAACAAAGCCTGAAAAATAAATAAACCTTTTTGTAAATGCAGGTTATTTAACTTATCATCTTTATTATACAACTTTTTTAATGAAACGTCAAGGACTTTTCAGAAATTCTTTCGTCAAAAATGTACAAAAAAATATTTAAACGTATTATTTATATGATTTATATGTTATATTGAGGGGATATTTTTTTAATAACATTTTCTAAAACAACTGTATTTTTTTAATAAAATCACCAATACTCATATCAGAGGTGATATTATGAAAAAATGCAAACATAAGGAAGCCGCCGCTAGATTTTGGACACTTAGATTATTTATGACAATAATGTGCAGTGCAGTTATAGTTCAGCTTGCAAATAATGCGGCATCTCCTGAATATCGTGAAGCGGCGGCAGAACAAGGGAATTATAAGCTGCGTCTTCCTGTATCATATGGAACTATTTATGACAGAAATGGAATGCCGCTTGTAAACCGTTATTCAAAGAGTATAGCTGTTCTGAGTGGTGATGCGGAGTCGGTAAAAAATGTATTCTCTTATGCAAAAAATAAAAAAGAATTTTTGGAAAAGGCACGTGAAGGTGTTCCTTTTAGTTGTGAGATCGATTACAGCAAGGACTTTCCGGAAGATATAATGCGTTTTGAAATTCCGATTCGATATGACAATGATCAAATAGCACAACATATTATAGGTTATATGCAGGAAGGCAGTGGGGTATGCGGACTGGAATATGATTATGATGATATTTTAAGAATGGATAAAGGACAGACTACAGTTACATTTCCTGTAGATGGTGCAGGAAAAGCGCTTTCCGGTGAAAATGCATTTGTACGTTATGCTCCAAATTCTTCTCAAGGCGTTGTTACTACTATTGATATAGGAATTCAACTTATATGTGAAAAGGCTGCAAAATCAATTGATAAGGGCGTAGTCATTGTTATGGATACTCAATCTGGAGATATTTTAGGACTTGCAAGCAGACCGGTGTATTCTGTGTATAATATGGAAGAAGCACTTGATTCCGAGGACAGTCCTTTTATAAATCGTGCAATTTATGCATATCCGGTAGGGTCAATTTTTAAACTTGTAACAGCCGCTTCTGCAATAGATAATGGATTAGAAGATTTTAGCTATGAGTGTACGGGAAGTATAGAAGTGGAAAGTCAAAACTTTTTTTGCCATGACAGAGCAGGACATGGTATGATGCATATTGATACAGCTATGATAAATTCCTGCAATCCTTATTTTATTGAATTAAGTACTAAAATATCGGCACTTGATTTATTTGAAACAGCTGCAAAATTTGGATTTGGACATGAGATTTTTTTATCTGAAAGTATTATTGGTGAATCCGGTTATCTTCCTGACGTGCAGGAGCTTATGCTTCCGGCTGAAAAAGGAAATTTCGCATTTGGACAAGGAAAACTTACTGCAACTCCTCTACAGATAGCAAGAATGACTTCAGCAATAGCAAATGGCGGAATACTTCCCCATGTTCGTCTTGTGGTAGAAACAACAGATGACGGTAGTATAGAATCTGTAGAAAAATGGCAAAAAGGAGAACGTATACTTGATGAGAATACGGCGAAAAAACTTAGAAAGATGATGGTAGATGTTGTTTACCGAAGCAGTAATTTTAAAGGCAGACCAAAAGGTGTTTCGGCAGGTGCAAAAACATCTACAGCTCAAACGGGACGTTTTGATGAAAACGGAGAGGAGTATTGTCATGCATGGATAACAGGTTTTTTTCCTGCATATGATCCTAAGTTTACTGTAACAGTTTTGGCGGAAGATTCAGGTTACGGCAATGACGCTGCCGCACCTGTTTTTAAAAATATTATCGAAGGCATGAGAGATTATTTATAAGCATTATTATGCTTTAAATATCATGTTTTAAATAGTTGCTTTAAATAGTGTACTTTAAAATCCGTGAAAATTATTTTATGAATATATTTTATGAATAAAAGTTTTTATATTTTATATATATAAAATTAAAAGCAGATGCTTTGTGTATTATAATACCTGCATCTGTTTTTTATTATTATTTCAAGTTATTATTTTTATATGAAAAAACGTAGCTTTATGCAGTTTTATAGTGCGAAATTTGAATTGAATATGCTTCTGAAAATAGATTTGTATGTTTTTTGAAAAAAGGCTTGATTCTTAAGTTAAAATGTAGTATAATAAATCTGTGTGTTAATGCACAGTATGTCCTATTATGAAAGGAGTATAAAAATGATTTATTCAAACGAAGTCAATGAAATGTGCTGCGTAAAACAGGGCGTAAACCATGGTGCGGCTCCGATTCCGGAGGAAGCAAAGTGGATAAAGGCTAAGGAAATAAGCGATATTTCCGGTTTTACACATGGTGTGGGTTGGTGTGCACCTCAACAGGGTACTTGTAAGTTGTCACTGAATGTTAAGGAAGGCGTTATTCAGGAATGTCTGGTTGAAACTATTGGATGTTCTGGTATGACCCATTCTGCAGCTATGGCATCTGAAATTCTTCCAGGAAGAACTATTTTGGAAGCTCTGAATACAGATTTGGTATGTGACGCAATCAACACTGCTATGAGAGAATTGTTCCTCCAGATCGTATACGGACGTTCTCAGAGTGCTTTCTCTGAAGATGGTCTGGCAATCGGTGCAGGTCTTGAAGACCTTGGTAAGGGCAATCGTTCTCAGGTTGGTACAATGTATGGTACTCTTGCAAAGGGTCCACGTTACCTTGAAATGACAGATGGTTATGTAACAGCTCTGGCTCTTAATGAAGATGATGAGATCATCGGCTATAAGTTTGTAAACTTTGGCAAGATGATGGATTTCATCAAGGCTGGTGATGATGCAAATACTGCATTTGAAAAGGCACAGGGTCAGTATGGTCGTGTTGCTGATGCTGTTAAGTTTATTGACCCGAGAAAAGAATAAGGGAATCGAAGGAGGTATAATCTAATGGCATTGTTTGAGTCTTATGAGAGAAGAGAAAAGCAGATTCTTGCTGTTTTGAAGGAATATGGCATTGGCTCTATCGAAGAAGCTGCTGAAATTACAAAGGCAGCAGGTCTTGATGTATATTCAATGGTAGAGGGCATTCAGCCAATTTGTTTTGAGAATGCTAAGTGGGCTTATACAGTAGGTGCTGCTATTGCTATCAAGAAGGGCTGTCGCAGAGCTGCTGATGCTGCTGCTGCAATCGGTGAAGGTCTTCAGGCTTTCTGTATTCCAGGTTCTGTAGCTGACCAGCGTAAGGTTGGTTTAGGTCATGGTAATCTTGGTAAGATGCTGCTTGAAGAAGAAACACAGTGTTTCGCATTCCTTGCAGGTCACGAATCTTTTGCAGCTGCTGAAGGTGCTATAGGTATTGCTGAAAAGGCTAACAAGGTTCGTAAGCAGCCACTGAGAGTTATCCTTAATGGTCTTGGCAAGGACGCTGCTCAGATCATTGCAAGAATCAATGGTTTTACATATGTTGAAACTGAGATGGATTATTATACAGGCGAAGTGAAGGAAGTATTCCGCAAGTCTTATTCTGAAGGACTTCGTGCAAAGGTTAACTGCTATGGTGCAAATGATGTAACAGAAGGTGTAGCTATCATGTGGAAAGAAGGCGTAGACGTATCTATCACAGGTAATTCTACTAACCCAACAAGATTCCAGCACCCTGTTGCAGGCACTTATAAGAAGGAATGCATTGATAAGGGTAAGAAGTACTTCTCAGTTGCATCCGGTGGTGGTACAGGACGTACACTGCATCCTGATAATATGGCTGCTGGTCCTGCATCTTATGGTATGACTGATACTCTTGGTCGTATGCACTCTGATGCACAGTTTGCAGGTTCTTCTTCTGTTCCTGCTCACGTTGAGATGATGGGTCTTATCGGTATGGGTAATAATCCAATGGTTGGTGCTACTGTTGCCGTTGCCGTTTCTGTTGAAGAAGCTGCTAACGCTGGTAAGTTCTAATAGAAAAACTGTATAAATATAAAATAATCCCGAAAGTGCGATACTTTCGGGATTATTTATTTTTTGTGAAATTGCACGTAATGACTTAAAGGTCTTGATAAAAAATAAAAAATGAAAACGCTTGACAATTTCGCTGAAATTCGGTATAATATAATTAAAGAGAGCATACCGATAGGCGGTCGCTCTCGAATTAAGAACGCTATAGAGATAGTCGCCTTATTGGGAAGTGGGGCGGCTATTTTCTTTTATTATTATGAAAAATCATGTAAAGTAATGACGTATATCCTACGAGAAGAATTCCCATTTGGATTAAATTGTTCCATGTTACGTAATTTGCCATTATAATCACTCCCTTCTGGGAGCGTGGATTGACCGCCTACCGCTAATGGTATGCTCTTAAGTGACATTATATCATGAATTTCGGCAAAAGTCAAATAAGTGTTTAAGCGTACTTTTTTAATTAAAAATTTTTTAAACAAGCATCGCGATTTAAAATCTGTAATGCTCGTTTTGTGTGTTTTGTACAAGATAACAACATAAAATTTATGTGAAATATAAGTAATTATATTCTTATTGATAATTACTATTGACAAGTGAAGATATATGTGATATAATACAATTACAATCTTGATAAAAAGATTATTTATATTAAATTTAGGAGGACTATAAAGTATGAGTAAATATGTATGTTCAGTATGTGGCTATGTTCATGAAGGAGATAATCCACCGGAAGAATGCCCTATTTGCAAGGCACCAGCTGATAAATTTGTAAAGCAGGACGAAAACAAGACACAGTGGGCTGATGAACACGTTGTTGGTGTAGCTCAGGGTGTAGATGAAGAGATAATAGCAGGTCTGCGTGAGAATTTCACAGGTGAATGCACAGAAGTTGGTATGTATCTTGCTATGGCACGTGTTGCTCATCGTGAAGGTTATCCTGAGATCGGTATGTATTGGGAAAAGGCTGCATATGAAGAAGCTGAACACGCTGCTAAGTTTGCAGAGCTTTTGGGTGAAGTTGTTACAGATTCTACAAAGAAGAATCTTGAAATGCGTGTAGCTGCTGAATCTGGTGCTTGTGAAGGAAAGAAGGCTCTGGCTGCAAAGGCTAAGCAGCTTAATCTTGATGCTATTCATGACACAGTACACGAAATGGCTAAGGACGAAGCAAGACACGGTAAGGCTTTTGAAGGTTTGCTGAATAGGTATTTTAAGTAATTTATTAAGTTTTAATAATTAAGTTTTAATATAAGAAACTGCTGCAACATAAACATTGCAGCAGTTTTATTTTTTAATTAAATTCACAAACATATCCAATTCTGTATGATTTGTAACAGCTTACAGCAGCATCGCTGTTGTCATTAAAAGACCATTGACCGTTTATTTGCCAAAGCATGACATAAGGTTCATAAGGATGCGATGGGTCATTGTAATCAATACCGGATGGTTCATTTGAAAACCAGAGATTATTATCATTTATATAATCAAGACCTTCACCGTCCAGCCATGAAGCGGTTATAGAACCATCTGAATCGAATGATGTTGTTCCACCTACCCATAGATATCTCAAGCTTGTACTTGAAACTTGACTTAATATTTCGTTTAAGTCATCTTCGCTTTTTATGTATGCTAAATGTCCGCCCATTGATTCACAATAGCTTTTTGCTTCATTCCATGTACATGCTTGTTCAACTATAGTAAAGGTTCTCTTAGTAGGCTCAGTTGACGGCTCGGTTGGAGGTTCAGTTTGGGGTTCTGTTTCAGGTTCTTTAGGTTCATCTTTTATTTCTACAGCAAGTTCAGTTTTTGACTCTTCAATAGTCGTTTCAGTTGATTCCAAAGAATTACTGTCATCATATGTGATTTTATTTTTTCTTGAGTTATCGTTATTTATGAATAAAATTACTAAAATCGCTACAGCAATAACAAGCAGTGCTATAAGTGCTGTTATTATAGCTATCATAATGCTAAGATCGTTTTTGTTTTTGCTTTTACTTGAAGATAAATTATTATTTGTTCCTGTATTTATCTCTGTCGGTATTTCATCGTTGTAATTATTCTGACCCCATTTGAATTGACTTTGCACTTGTTGGTCATTGCTTTGCTGTTGTGAGTTGTTTTCCCTTACCAGTTTTTGACCGCAAACATCACAATAAACGTCATTGAGAGT
>CANOIR010000015.1 GCA_947566125.1 uncultured Ruminococcus sp.
TTCTCATTTATTCTCTCGCTCTCTCCCGACAGCTTTATTATTATAGCACATCTAACCACTCTTGTCAATACCTTTTTGTCGGTTTTATGTTTTGCATAGTTTTTAAATGCGATTTTAGTCGTTTTATGACATATTTTTCAAAAAACAACAAATATCTCCTTCCTTTTTCACCTTATCACCTCTTCTTCGCCTGCTATATGAACCTGTTTTATCTCTTTTTCTATCTGTTTCAATCTTTCTCTGATCTCTATACTCATGTCTTCTTCTACTTCTATATCTTCTATTTCCCCTAATATTTCACATAATCCTATAAACAATTTATAATATGCTCTTTTATATCGTCCCATTATTATAAAAGCTCCTCTATTCTCTCAAATATAATATCAATCATATCAATTGGTCAACTATAAGTATACTAAAGTATTTTTAATTTGTCAAGGGTTAATTTACAATAGTATTGATATACTTGACCAAGGAGTGAATTGCTATGTTTGAAGAACGAATCAAGGAACTACGAATTTCTTTGGGTCTTAATCAGATTCAATTCGGCAAAAAGTTATTTGTCACAAAACAATGTGTAAGCAACTGGGAAAATGGCAATATTCAGCCATCTGTTGATATGTTAATTAAAATTTCAAAGACTTTTTCTGTAAGTATTGATTATATGCTGGGTCTTTCTAATGAACTTTCTCTTGATGTAAGCGGTCTTACTACTGAACAGATCCTGCATATTCAAAATGTTGTAAACGACCTAAAAAAACTGCAAAGCAACAATTTAGAAAGTCAAACAGAAAATTTATAATAAACAAAAAGCATGGCACTACTGCACCATGCTTTTTTATTTTAATTCAATTCAATTAAGCTCCGGCATTTTGCTCATTTTCAAAGTTGAGTTCAAATGGATTATAACGCTTTAATGCAGCATTATTTGCCTTAACATCAAGAGCTTCTATCCACTTATCCAATCTATCACGGAAATCCTTGCTATACATAGCAGATACTACACCTCTTTGCAGCTGCTCTGTCCAAACATCATCAGCTGTCATACGATCTTCCATATCATAACGTACTACAAGATAATAAGTATTGCTTTCTTCATCATACACAACATCAGGCTCATTGATCTTTGCCTTGTTAAAAATATAATCATATACAGTCTTATTAGGAGTATATGTTAAATCTTCTTCCTTTGTATCTTCATCTGTAGTTACTTTTGGAATCAATGCTTCATTAGCATAAGGGATAGTTGTAGTTGTTGTAGTTGTTTCACCCTCAGATGTTGTTGTTTCTGCTGTAGTTGTTGTTGTAACTGTAACAGTTTCGCCAGCTTCATTTGTTACAGTTGCAGTTGCTGCTGCTTCTTCGGATACGGAAGTTACATACGCATTGTACTCTTCCTGAATAGAATTCATCTCTTCTTCTATTTTATCACTGTCATCAAGCTTCTTAACTGCTGCAAGGTAGCCGTCTACCATTTTTTCAAATTTGGTCTTAGCACTGCCTTCAAGAGCTTCGCCAACACCGTCTACTGCATTGAATGCAACATATTGTGTACGTGCTGTATTTTCAACATAATATTTGTGTACTTCTTTTTCTGTTACGCCATCTGCACCGCCAATGCCATAATAGTAATAAAATACTTCATTAGCATTATAAGTGTATTCCATTATATCATATATAGAACTTTCTGAAATGCCGTTCTTCATGAAGTTTTCTTTATTTTGCTCCCAGAATGATTCCATTGTAGTGTCAAGTTCAGTTTGGGTTTCTTCAGGAAGAGTAAGATTAGCAGCCTTGAATTCCTTATTTATAGCTGCCTGTTCCTTACAATAAGAAAGAGCCTTGTCCTGGATCCAATCATATGCGTCCTTGCCATCGATCTTCTGTTTCTTTACAACTTCTTTGTCAGAAGTATCGATCTCTGAATCCTGACTGGCTATAGTCTGAACAGCATCATTATATGCTAAATAGGAATAATAAATATATATGCCTGCTTTGATCTGCTCACCGTCTATTGTGAGTGCATATGCTGTGTTGCTTCCACAAGCTGCCATTGAACTTAACATTGCAGCAGCTGCTGCCATAGCTGCAATTCTTTTAAAATTTGCCATTTCATTACCTCCAAGTAATTTTTCAAATACTTATTTATTATACTATAAAATTTCTTTCAAGTCTATAGTTTTTTTAAATTTTTTCATATTTTTCACGTTTTTTCACAAAAGCATATCTAAATACACTTATATCTTAACTATATTTAGTGCAACATGAATAGCATCAAATATAAAACATATCTCATAAACGTATTTTCAAAACGTTTGAGATGTTTAAACAAAAAATAAATATATTTTTTTAATAGCAAATAAAGTCTTGACATTTAGATAAAAAAGATGTATAATTTAAATAATAATTATTTGAATAGGAGAGGTTACTATGGCTGGTATTTTTGACAAAATTTCCGGTGCGAGCAAGGGCGTTTCTGATATGTCCAAAAATGCATCTGATACAAACAACTTAAAAAAGAAAATCGCTTACGAACAGGAACGTATTCTTGAGGTTATGCAGGATATTGGCAAACACTATTATGCCGATCCAAAGGGTGATTATACTTCTCTTTGTGCTGACATCGACGATAGAAAAAGAAGAATCAATAGCATGAGAAATGAACTCCAATCCATAAAAGGCGTTCGTATATGCACCAAGTGTGGTACTAAATTTGATGAAAAGTATACATTTGAATTTTGCGGCAAATGCGGATCAAAACTGATTGTTGAGTAAATTCATATTATAAAATTTATTATATCACAAAAAAGAGGCTGTTGCAAAAATTCAATTTGCAACAGCCTTTTTATTGTTAGCTCGTTTTTATTTTACTGATACTGATAAACGCCTATATGCTCAAATCCATCAAGAAGTTTATCAACCTTTTTAAATGCAATAGCAGTTCCCTTTGCAACACAATTGAGAGGATTCTGTGCAACTATACACTTTACCTTTAATGTACGTTCAACAAGCTTGCTCAGTCCTCCAAGAAGTGCGCCGCCACCTGCAAGGAGTATTCCGTTTTCATAAACATCTCCAACAAGTTCAGGAGGTGTTTCTTCAATAACTGTTTTTATTGCGTCTATTATCTGTGAAACTTCGTCTTCTATTGCCTCAAATACATCCAGTTCACTTATCTCTACTTTTTCCGGCATTCCGCTTACTAGATTTCTTCCCTTTGCAAACATAGTAACACTTTCACACGGGTCATATAGATTTGTAAGCTCACACTTGATTTTTTCAGCGGTTCTTTCACCTATAAGCAGCTTATACTTTGTTTGCATATATCGTATAATAGCTTCATCAATAGTGTTTCCGGCTGATTTTATTGAATGAGATGTTACAACACCATTCATAGACACAATGGCTGCATCTGTTGTTCCTCCTCCAATATCAACTATCATATTACCTGTAGCAAGACTTATATTTACTCCTGCACCTATAAGTGCTGCAATAGGCTCATCTATAAGATATGCCTTTCTTGAACCGGCACTCATTGCAGCCTCAACTACAGCTCGCTTTTCCACATCGGTAATAAATGACGGTACACAGATTATTATTCTAGGCTTAATAAGCTTGTTTCCTGTTACTCTTTCTATCATATCCTGAATCATATATTGAGTCATACGGTCATCTGAAATAACACCGCTGCTCAATGGTCTTACCACTTTTATATATTCAGGTGTCTTGCCTATCATCTCATATGCCTCAGCACCTATAGCAATTATTTCACGTGTACGGTCATCATAAGCGACAGCAGATGGTTCACTTAAAACAACTCCTTTTCTGCCAAGTGTTATTACTGTATTAGCCGTGCCAAGGTCGATTCCAATATCTATTGTTGCCATATGTTTATTCCTCTCTCTTTCTTCGTACAGTTGCAGCGACCGCTGCATAAACTTTTTCTACACCACACATTTTAAGTAATTCAGCACACCTATTCAGCGTATTGCCTGTGGTTATTATATCATCACATATTATAAGCTTCATTCCTTCAAGATCACGTCCCATAGGCTGAAAACTTTCTGTATTTTTCTCTCTGTCCACAGCATTAAGCGAATGCTGCGATTTATACCCAAAACGCTTTATAAGGCAATCATCCATTACCGGAATACCTGTAACATCAGATATTGCATTGGCAATAACTTTTGCCTGATTATATCCTCTTAAAATTTTATTCCATCTGTTCATAGGAACAGGAACTATACCATCGCAACTTTTCCATTCAGGCTTTTTATTTATAATATTTCCAAGAACCTCTCCTGCAAATATTCCAAAATTTTTATTGCTTGAATTTTTCATAGAAATAAGTGCATTTTTTGCTTCATTCTCATAATAAGATATTGCAACTGCTTCATCATACTTTAAAACAGCACCGCATATACAATCTTCTTTTCTCTTTCCGCATTTGCCGCAAAGCTCATTTGTATCTATCAGAACCTTTTCTCTGCATTTACTGCAAATATATTCATTCCAAGGCAGAAATTCATCGCAGCATGGACAGCGGTTAGGATATATAATATCAAAGCAAAATCTACTGAACATTTGAAGTTTGTTCATTATTATCACTATTACCTGAAAGCATATGCCTTAAACAGGTATAACGTTTAGTACGGCGATTATTATCAACCATATCATAAATTTTCTTCTGTGAGCCTATAACGATAAGAAGCTTTTTTGCTCTTGTAACAGCAGTATAAAGAAGATTTCTATAATAAAGCTTTGGAAATCCGTCTAATATCGGCATAATAACAGCATCAAATTCGCTGCCCTGACTTTTATGAACAGTAATAGCATATGCCAGTTCAAGCTGGTCAAGCATATCAAAAGGATAGACAACACGACGCATATCAAATTCCACTACAGCTTCACCGCTGTGATTATTTATGCTTAAAATTTTACCTATATCACCATTAAATATACCTGTTCCTTCTTCATCATCTTTATGCCATTCAATATCATAATTATTCTTCATCTGCATTATCTTATCGCCTTCACGAAAAGTATAAAGCATTGATCGAACCTCGGCAACACCCCTCTTTGGCGGATTAAGCACATTCTGAAGCATTTTATTAAGCTCGACCACACCAAGAACGCCTTTCCTTGATGGTGTTATTACCTGTATATTATCAGTCGGAGAAAAATTATATGCACTTGGCAGCCTGTCTTTTACAAGTTCAAGCAAAAGCGATGTGACTTTATCTGACGCAAGCCTTTGGAAAAAGAAGAAATCTGCATCTTTTTTTGTAAGTTCAGGATATTCACCTTTTATTATCTTATGTGCATTTGTAATAATACAACTCTCCTGAGCTTGTCTGAAAATTTGTTTAAGTGCGATAACTGGTACGACCTTGCTATTTATAAGATCGCCAAGCAGATTTCCTGCTCCAACAGATGGCAGCTGGTCACTATCTCCAACAAGTACTACCTTGCACCCAAGACGAAGTGCCCTAAGTAGTCCTTCAAAAAGCAAAACATCAACCATAGACATCTCGTCCACAACAAGCACATCACATATCAGAGGATTTTTCTCATTGTGTTTAAATTTTGGCTGACCTGCCATATCAAATTCCACCTCAAGCAAGCGATGTATTGTTTTAGCATTATATCCCGTAAGGTCTGATATTCTCTGCGCAGCACGTCCTGTAGGTGCTGCGATCATAACTTTATAACCCTGTCTTCCATAAATTGAGATTATAGCATTAAGAGTTGTTGTTTTTCCCGTACCGGGACCTCCTGTCATAATCATAATACTTCGTGAAAGTGCAGTTGCTATAGCTTCACGCTGTAAGCTCTCATATTTTATGCGATGCTTAAGCTCTTCTTCATCAATCATTTTTTCATACTTTAAAAGTTCATCTCGTGTACTGAAATCATTAAGCACACGAACCCTATCTGCAATATAGCTCTCTGCACGATAATATTCGGGAAGATATACAAATTCATGTTCGCCTCTGACATATTCAAAAAGATTTTCCTCTGCAAGTTCCTGCCGATACACCTCATAAAAAATCTTTTGGGAAATATTCAAGTATTCTGAAGCCTTTGGTTCAAGCTTTTCAAGCGGCAGGCAGGTATAACCATTTTTAGTATTATATGCAAGTATAAATTCTATTCCCGCAGCAACACGTTCCGGTGAATCCTTTGATATATTCATATCATGAGCAAGCTTCTCTGCACGCTGAAATTCAAGATCTATTCCTGATGAACATAGAAGATACGGATTTGCACATATCATATCACGTCCGCCGCTGCCGTATTTCTGATAAACACGCATTGCATATTTAGAACGTATTCCATACTGAGAAAGAAATATCATAATACTTCTTAATGCGAAAATCTCCTTTACTTCAGCGGCAATATTTTCACATTTTTTAGGTGATATTCCACGTATCTCCAACAGCCTTGTGGGTTCTTTTTCCATTATCTCAAGAGTCTTGGCTCCAAATACATCTACAATTTTCCTTGCAAGTGACGGGCCTATTCCTTTTATTGCACCGGAGGCAAGATATTTTTGTATATTTACAGCATCAGACGGAAGTTTTCTTTCACAATACTGTGCCTGAAACTGTGTGCCAAAACGTGGATGATTGACATAAACACCATCTAAAACAAGCTGTTCACCTTCATCAACATCGCCAATTTCTCCAACAACAGTAATAAGCTCACCTCCGCCGTCAAGTTCAAGTACAGTATAACCATTCTGTTCGTTCTGAAACAAAATATCCTCTACAGTACCCTCTATGTGCAAAGTTTGTTCGCTCAAATTTTCCACCTCCGTTTCTACCATTTTATCTTGACAAACACAATATAATTATACATCTTATTTCGACAAATTGCAATCCATTTCAAGAAAGTTTTTATCAGAACTTATTGCCTTTATAAATTCATCTATACTAATATATATAAGATTCCTGCGTACACTGCATATTTTTCTAACAGCTTCCGACTGCTCATCTGGTACATTGATATGAACGATATAAATTTCTGAATAGAAGCACGGTTCTGTCCAACGAAGCTGCGATAAAATATCAATAAGTTTATTCTCAAAATTTTTATCTTCCGGTCTGTATATAAGAACTGTAAATTCTTTCAGTTCTTCTTCCAAAGGACGTATTGGAACTACAAAAACATGAATAAGTACCGCTGCTGCAAGCAAACAAAGCACTATAATTCCTGCTATCACCACATTGCCAACCATGTGTCTGCCTCCTCTATTCACTATTTATATCTTATATACCAGTCTATATATTATGTATTATATGTTAATACTTTCAATTTGTGCGAATATATCATATAAAACGTGGTAATATAATTAAGTAGATCCGCACTTTTTAATAATCAAAGCCGACTATTGACAAACATAATGAAATCCTCTATAATATAATTAAAAATTATTATCAATAAATATAAAATCAAAATTGATAATAATAATTTATAATTATAATTTAAACGAGGTGAATTATAAAAGTGCAGGATAATATAAAAAGCAGAAACACATTACAGCGAAAAATAATTTTGGAAGCTGTACGTAATATGAAAAACCATCCTGACGCCGAAATGATATACGAAAAAATCTCCGAAACAAATCCACTTATAAGTAAAGCAACAGTTTATAGAAATCTTAAACTCCTTGCCAAACAGGGACACATTCTTCACATACCTATTCCTGACGGCGCAGATTGTTTTGACTTTAATTGTAGTCCTCATTATCACATCAAGTGCAAAAAATGCAACAGAGTTTTTGATGTGGATATGCCATATCAAAAAAATTTATGCAGCAATATTGTAAATGACAAAGGTTTTATAATCGAGTCACATCAAATAGTATTCAGCGGGCTTTGTCCCGACTGTAAATAAAACTTATCAAAACGGAGGATTCTAATATGGAACTAAAAGGTACAAAAACTGAAGCTAATCTCAGAGCCGCATTTTCCGGCGAATCTGAGGCAAGAAACAAATACACTTATTTTGCATCAAAAGCACGTAATGAAGGATATGTTCAGATAGCAAAGATTTTTGAAGAAACGGCCGCAAATGAAAAGGAACACGCAAAAATCTGGTTCAAGCTGCTGTATGGTTCTGATATGCGTACAACAGCAGAAAATCTGGAAAATGCTGCTAATGGTGAAAATTATGAGTGGACTGATATGTATGCAACTTTTGCAAAAGAAGCAAAAGAAGAAGGTTTTAACCAGATAGCATTCCTGTTTGAAGAAGTTGGCAAAATTGAAAAAATGCACGAGGAACGCTATCGCAAGCTGCTTGCAAATGTAAAAGACGGTCTTGTATTCTCAAAGGACGGCGATACTGTATGGGAATGTGCAAACTGTGGTCATATCTGCATAGGTAAAAAAGCTCCTGAAGTTTGTCCCGTATGTTCTCACCCACAGTCATATTTCATGGTAAAGGCAGAGAATTACTGATTATGAAAATTAGACGCTTTTTGAAACATGGAAAGGTACGCTCGCTGCGTTATTCTATACACTGTATTTCACATCTGCGTCTGTTTATACGTTGGCTGATACTGTCTCTGATGGTCGGTCTGATCATTGGAGGCATAGGCAGCCTTTTTGCATTATGTATGACAGAAGCCGTAAAACTTCGCAGCCGTTATCCAAATATAATGTTTTTAATGCCTATAGGCGGCATTATTATAGTTCTTTTATACCGATTGTTTAAATATCAAAATGACAGAGGCACTAACATGGTTATTGCTTCTATACACGCAGAAGCTGAGATCCCGGGAAAAATGGCACCAATGATATTCATATCTACTATAATAACTCATTTAGTAGGCGGAAGTGCCGGACGTGAAGGTGCAGCACTTCAGATAGGCGGAAGCCTGGGTGCTGTTATGGGACGACTTTTTAAAATGAATGACACAGACCGACGAGTTCTTGTCATGTGCGGCATGAGTGCGGTATTCTCAGCAGGATTTGGAACGCCAATTGCCGCAGCAATATTTGCAATGGAAATAGGCAGTGTGGGTGTAATGTATTACGCTGCACTTGTACCATGTACAATATCTTCTATAACTGCTTGGAGACTTGCATCATTTGCAGGAGTAGAATATGATAATTTTGCAAAGGCAGTATTTCCGGAACTTACCGTTTCTAAAGTATTGCTTACGATCTTGCTTAGTGTACTTTGTGCTGCTATTAGTATAATTTTCTGCATAACTCTCCATAGCACAAATAAACTGATGAAAAAATATTTGAAAAATCCATACATAAGAATAGTTGCTGCAAGCTTCATTCTCATTGCTATAAGTCTTATTTTAGGAAATCAGAATTTTCTTGGTGCAAGCATCCCAATGATCGAACTCGCACTTACAGGAAAAACTGTATGGTATGCATTTATTTTAAAAATTATTTGTACAGCTATTACAATTGAATCTGGTTTCAAGGGTGGTGAGATAGTTCCATCGTTTTGCATTGGAGCTACATTCGGCTGTCTTTTTGGGCATATAGTTGGAACATCTCCGGAACTGTTTGCAGCTATAGGAATGGTATGTATTTTCTGTAGTGTTACAAACTGCCCTTTGACATCACTTATTATAGCGTTTGAATTATTTGGCTTCCAACAGCCGGCATATATTTTAATAGGCATTGCAGTAAGCTATATGCTTTCAGGTTATTATGGACTTTACCATGACCAAAAAATAGTATATTCAAAATATGAAACGAAATACATAAATCGACACACAAAGAGCTAAAAACAGGCTGTTGCAAAGCTTAATTTTGCAGCAGCCTGTTTTACTTATTTATTGAACGTTTACGGTTTCTTTCCTGAGATGCATTTTTTTCATCGCTGTACGAATTTTCGGTGCGATAAGTTCAAGTGCAGCACAGTACTTATCTACAATAACAATTACATAACCTTCTTTTGAATGAGGTCTTCCCTTTGTAAGCGGCCACATATGCCTCATGATTATATCTTCCTCGGTAGGATTAAGAGGAAACAGTTCACTTGCATTATTGACAGCAACATCCGGGTGATTTTTTACGTGTGATAATTCATAATTACTATGGCGGTATTCTTTAGTATCATAATAATAAAGGTCATGCAGCATTCCCGCACGTGCAGCGGATTCTACATCAAGATGTAAAAATCTGCATATAAGATAATTATAATATGATACATTTAAACAATGTTGAAAGCGAGTGGTTGATATATGGTGTCGGTAGTTTTTCAGCTCCTGCACCATACTGTTTTCAAGAATATCCGAAACAAGTGTGTAGTATTCAAGCTGTGTAAGTTCTTTTTTTGAACCTATTGCGTGTAACAAACAGCACCATCCTTTCTGTATACTTTTAGTGTAACAGATTATAATACAGTTGTCAAGAGTTTTCACTATACTTTCACGATATTTCCTGATATTACCTAATATATTCCACTTGATTTTTATTTAAATACTTTTCTTCCCTTTTGAATTGTGCCTATAATTGCCGGTAAAATTGTATGCGGTACAAAACGTGAAGCCAAAACTGAAAGCTTCATAAATCCACCCGGAACTATGAGCCATTTTCCACTAAATGTCTTTTCGATAGCATACTTTGCAACTTCTTTACTATTCATTCCCATTATAAGAAAATCCACGCCAGCTGTTTTATTAAAATTCGTATTGATCGGACCGGGACAAAGTACGCTGACTGTAACTTTGCTCTTTTCTTCTCTAAGCTCTTCTGCAACTGCCAGTGACAATCTTACAACATAATTTTTAGTAGCGTAATACGTAGACATATTAGGTCCTGTAAGAAAACCAGCACTTGATGCTACATTCAATATTTTGCCACGGTTCTTTCTTTTAAAATCACGCAGAAAAAGCTTCATTAAAATATGCACTGCACGTACATTTACAGAAATCATATCAAGTTCATCTTTAAGAACGGTTTCCGAAAATGTTCCATATTTTCCAAATCCGGCATTATTTACAAGCAGATCTATATCCATTCCACGGCAAAATCTATAAAGTGCAAAAGGTGCTTCTTTTTCCGCAAGGTCAAGAGCTATAATATCTATATTAGTCGGCAAGGTGTTTTTAAGTCTTATCAGTTCCTTTTCATTTCTTCCTGTGAGAACAAGTTCCCAACCGTTTTTTGCAAGAAAAATGGCAATATCTCTTCCTATTCCAGAAGTAGCTCCTGTAACAACAGCTTTCATAATTATGCTTCCCTTTCTTTTGGTCAATATTTCATTATAACAAAAAACACGCAATATATAACATTGCGTGTCAATTGGCGCAGAAAGAGGGATTTGAACCCTCGCGCCGGTTTCCCGACCTACTCCCTTAGCAGGGGAGCCCCTTCACCACTTGGGTATTTCTGCAAAAAAAATATTTGGCGGAGAGAGTGGGATTCGAACCCACGGTCCCTTGCGGGATCACTGGTTTTCAAGACCAGCTCCTTAAACCACTCGGACATCTCTCCACTTTTATTAAACTTTTTATTAACAGCTAACCAAAGACTTTTAAATAAATCAAATCTTCTGTAACCAGCTTTTATATTATACACTATCCTGAATTATTTGTCAAGCTTTTTTTCAAAAAAATTATAGTTTTAGTTGTTATCACCTAAATCAAGCTTGTTTTTTTGTGTTTTTTGTCTATACTTGTGCATATTACACAAGTGCAATATTAGTATTTTAGACTTTTAGCATATTGATTTTATGATAAATATAATGTATAATATATACAGAACATATTTTATAACTCACATAAGATAATATGCATGATGTCTTACGTGTGTTTAAATGTTTTAATTCTCAATTTATATTATAAATTTTTTATATAACGAACTGTTCATGCAGTTCGTTTTTATTTTAATTTTTAATGCCGACTCGCTCAACAGAAAGGATAA
Organism: uncultured Ruminococcus sp.; assembly: GCA_947566125.1. Lineage (GTDB taxonomy): Bacteria > Bacillota > Clostridia > Oscillospirales > Ruminococcaceae > Ruminococcus_C. The sequence goes on from CANOIR010000015.1 coordinate 11,901, forward strand.
TCATTATGAATTTATTGGAACTTGCTAAAAAAAGATATTCTGTAAGAGGATACCTTCCTAAGCCAATTGAAAAAGAAAAGCTTGACTACATTTTGGAATGCGGAAGAGTCGCACCTACAGGAGTTAATGCACAGCCACAAAGAATACTTGTAGTAAATACACCTGATGGAATGGAAAAAATGGCTAAAGCCGCTGGTATACCAGGTCTTTATAATGCACCATGTGCAATTATAATATGTGCAGAAACTGAATGTTCATGGGTACGCAAATATGATGAACATAATATCTACGAAATTGATGCTACTATAGTTACAGATCATATGATACTTGCTGCAACAGAACAAGGATTGGGATCATTGTGGATGTGCAGATTTAAACCTGATATAATTAGAAGTGAATTCAACATTCCGAAAGAATATGTGCCTGTAAATGTACTTCTTCTGGGTTACACTGCACCGGATGCACTTTATAAATCACCGGAGCGTCATGATGCAGAAAACATGAGAAAACCTATTTCTGAAACTGTTTCATATGATACATTTTAAAACTTTTTATTAAATATAAATTTGTCTATATAAAACGACAGGACTTATGCAGAGTTTGAATCTGCATAAGTCCTTTTTATTTTTAATATTTATAAATAACTTTAGAATTCCTCTTCCATACCACGAATCATATTTACTCTTGTTTCGTGTCTGCCGCCTTCAAATGGTGTATCAATAAACAATTCCGCAAGTTCCAATGCAACTCCCACGCCCAATGTACGAGCACCCATGCACATTACATTTGCATCATTATGGAGTCTTGTATATTTGGCAGAGAAATGGTCTGCACAAAGTGCTGCTCTAACGCCTTTTACCTTATTTGCAGCTATAGACATACCTATACCTGTACCGCAAATAAGTATACCTCTTGAACCATCATCAGAAACGACAGCTTTGCCTAATTTCTTAGCGATTTCGGGATAGTCAACACGTCCGCCGTCACCGCCCATATCTTGTACGATATGACCTTTGCTCTCAAGAAGTTCTTTTACTGCTGCTTTCATTTCATAACCTGCATGGTCGCAGCCAATATAAATTTTCATTTATTTTTACCTCAATTCTTGTTATTGTCCAGTCTGTCCTTTTCAGCCTTTACAAGTTGTAAATATCTTGCTTCAAGTTGAAAAGGCTTTTCATTTGCACATCTTACTGCACTCTTACAAAGTCCTGCTCCATTCTGAAGTCTAACTTCTGCCGGTGCAAGAAATGCATTTGTAAAAGGATATTTTTCAAATAAATCAGCTGCTCCATCACCTGTAAGAACAACTTTTTCATATTCTGAAATATTTGACATAAGTTCTTCTTCCGAAACAAGAGCATCTTCAACAATTGACGTACACAAGCCTTCTTTATCAAAATGATAAATTCCTGCATACACAAGACCCTTACGTGCTTTCATAACAGCACATACAATTTCATATCCAGCAATATGCGACTGAAAGCTAAGTGCTTTTAATGTAGATACTCCACAGCAAGCAATATCCTTTGCAAATGAAATTGCCTTAACTGATGCAATGCCTATTCTCAGTCCGGTATAAGAACCGGGTCCGACTGCAACTGCTATCTTATCTATATCATCTATTGACAATCCGGTATCATCAAAAAGTCTTTCCACCAAGGGAAGTATCACTTGTGAATGCGTTCGCTTCGTATATACAAGCTGCTGTGCTAAAAGAACATCTAAATCGTTATCATAGATAGCAGCTGCCGCAACTGTTCCGGATGTATCAATTCCCAATATATGCAAAGCGTTCATCTCCTTCGGCAGTAATTATAGTTATTTTTCTCACATAGTCATCTATACGGCTGATTTTTATCTTTATAACATTTTCCGGAAATGCATCTTCTATATTTTCAGCCCACTCAACTGCAAAGACACTTTCATCCAATGGATAATCATAAAATCCTGTTGTTTCCAGTTCTTCACTGTTGCCTATGCGATACATATCGAAATGATAAAGTGTTGTTTTGCCTCTGCCGTGGTACTCATTTACAATTGCAAAAGTAGGTGAAGATACTTCATCAGGAAGACCCATTCCAACTGCAAGACCACGTGTAAATGTAGTCTTTCCTGCACCAAGGTCACCATGATAAGCTATAAAATCTCCTGCCTTTAAAAGCCTGCCAATCCTTTCTGCAAAAGAAATAGTTTCCTCTGGTGAGTGTGTTATAAAATTATATTCCATAGTCACTATATATTAAAACAGTCCTGTAATATTGCCATCATTGTCGCAGTCAATGCGAAGGGCAGCAGGTGATTTAGGAAGTCCCGGCATAGTCATAATATTGCCTGTCAGCACAACTATAAATCCGGCACCGGCTGAAAGTGTTACATCACGTACAGTAATCTTAAAGTTTTCAGGCTTTCCAAGCAAAGTCGGATCATCAGAAAGAGAATACTGTGTTTTTGCAATACACACCGGCAAATTTCCGTGTCCGAGTGCATCAATCTGTGCAATAGCCTTGGCAGCCTGTGCAGTAATATTAACACCATCAGCACGATAGATTTCCTTTGCGATCTTTTCTATCTTTTCAGGAATAGAAAGCTCTGTATCATAAAGCACATGGAAATCAGATTTCTTTGTTTCAATAGTTTTGCAAACCTGCTCTGCAAGATCCTTTCCGCCTTCGCCGCCCTTTGCAAACACTTCTGCCAATGAGAAATCAGCTCCAAACTTTTGACAGAATGCCTGAACGAATGCCAATTCAGCATCTGTATCTGTAGCAAAACGATTTATGGCAACAACTACTGGCACGCCATACTTCTGCATATTCTCAATGTGAACCTGTAAATTCACAATACCCTTTGAAAGAGCATCAAGATTTTCCTGAGTAAGCTCTGATTTAGCAACGCCGCCATTATATTTAAGTGCTCTTACCGTGGCAACAAGTACGACACAATCAGGCTTTAATCCGCCATAACGACATTTAATATCAAAAAACTTCTCTGCACCCAAGTCAGAACCAAATCCAGCTTCTGTAATACAATAATCACCAAGCTTAAGAGCCAAGCGTGTTGCACGAATAGAATTGCAGCCATGAGCAATATTTGCAAATGGTCCACCGTGAATAAATGCAGGTGTGTTTTCAAGAGTCTGTACAAGATTAGGCTTAAGTGCATCCTTCAGGAGTGCTGTCATTGCACCGTTTGCACCAAGATCCTTAGCATAAACCGGATTTCCATCAAGATCATATGCTACGAGTATTTTGCCAAGTCTTTCCTTCATATCTGCAAGGTCAGCAGACAAGCAAAGTATTGCCATAACTTCAGACGCAACTGTGATCTGAAAACTATCTGAACGTGGTATGCCGTCAACTTTTCCGCCAAGACCTATAACTATATTTCTGAGTGCTCTGTCATTCATATCAAGAACACGTTTTATCATTATTCTTCTCTGGTCGATTCTAAGTTCATTGCCTTGCTGCATATGATTATCAAGCATAGCACAAAGAAGATTATTAGCGGCTGTAATTGCGTGCATATCACCTGTAAAGTGCAGGTTTATATCTTCCATAGGTACTACCTGTGCATAACCACCTCCAGCTGCTCCGCCTTTAATGCCAAATACAGGTCCAAGAGATGGTTCTCTGAGTGCCAGAACTGCATTCTTGCCTATACGTCCCATTGCTTCTGCAAGTCCTACGCTGACAGTAGTTTTGCCTTCTCCAGCAGGTGTTGGGTTGATAGCTGTTACAAGTATAAGTTTGCCATCCGGTTTGTTCTCAAGCTTTTTAAAAAGCTCTTCTGAAAGTTTTGCCTTATAATGGCCGTAGTATTCTATATCGTCTTCCTCGATAGAGAGTCCTTTGGCAATCTCGCCTATTTTTTTCATATTCGCCTGCTGTGCTATTTCAATATCAGTAAGCATAAATATCCTCCTTATATACTTATATGAAATATAGATTTTCACATTCAAAAAACATACTTTTATTATACCATTTATTTTTCTCAATTGCAAGCAATATAGCATCTTTTGGCTTTTTTAGTTACAATTTGTCATTTTTTCATCTTAAAGGCACTCTCTTTGTACAGCATTCAGCGAAATACGTAATTTAACAATATTTTCTGCATTTTTAATTCTCATATACAATATGCTGTATAAAAAGGAGATCGATCATATGAAATCTATTGCAAAAATTATTTTATTTACCATAATATCTTCCATGCTTTTATGCGGCTGTTCAAAAGATAATAGCACATCAAAATCAAATTCTAATGATATTCATCTTTATGACTATGAACAAACACCATTGCAGCTTGGAATAGATACAGAAAATCAAGCAGATAATATTAACTCTGATAAATTAGAATATAAACCTCTTAATTATTCACCTCAATCTGCCATGTGGTTTACAGCAAATGATTACCCTGATATTCTGCTTGGAAAAACAGAACAAGAATTTACAATCACCATAAAAGAACGTTTCTCCAATGCCAAATCACTTGGTATAAATACAGTTTATGTTCATGTACGAGCATTTGGTGATGCTTATTATAATTCAAAGCTTTTTTCAGAAGGACTTTTCATGTCGCCAAACTGTGAATATGACCCACTTGATATAATGATTTCAGCTGCTCATGAAATGGAACTTTCTATTCATGCGTGGATAAATCCTCTAAGATGCCAATCAGAAATTCAAATGAACGAAATGGACGACAGTTTTACATTGAAACAATGGTTTTCTGATAATGATAAAAAAGAAAAGTATATGTCACTCGTGGGTGACCGTTGGTGGCTTTGTCCGGCATATCTGGAAGTACGTGAGTTTATAGCAAAAGGTGCTGCTGAAATAGTACATAATTACGATGTAGACGGAATCAATATAGATGACTATTTTTACCCTACAGAAAATACTGACTTTGACGCAGACGCATTTAAACAAAGCAATTCAAAAAATCTATCTGAATTCAGAAAAGAACAATGCAGCTTAATGGTATCGGAAATATATGATGCAGTAAAAAGCGAAAACCCCAATGTGCTTTTTGGAATAAGTCCTCAAGGAACGCTGAATGGAAATGATAAACAATACTCAGATGTAAAAAAGTGGTGCAGTCAAGAAGGCTACTGCGACTATATAGTTCCTCAAATTTATTTCGGCTTAAAAAATGAAACTGCTCCCTTTGCTGAAACAGCTGCTCTTTGGAAGGAAATGACAACAAACAGCAATACCGAGCTTATAATAGGAATATGCACATATAAAATGGGCAAAGAAGATATATACGCAGGAAATGGAAAAAACGAATGGCAAAACGATCATTCCATATCATCAAAGGAAGTAAAGCTTGTACGTGATATGAAACTCGGCACTGCACTGTATAGTTATGATTCAACATTTTGTCCGTCTGATGAAAATGCCGACTATATGAAAAAGGAGCGTTCCGCAATCGAAACGCTCCTCTTAAAATAATTTTTATTACTTGCAAGCCTCAAGCAGCTCGTCAACCTTATCACAGTGTTCCCATGCAGCTCCAAGGTCTTCTCTTCCCATATGACCATAAGCAGCCAAACGGCGATACTGTGGCTTACGCAAATTCAGCATCTTTATAATACCGCCCGGTGTAAGCTCAAATACCTTTCTTACAGCCTCTGAAAGAACTTCTTCTGAAACACTGCCTGTACCAAATGTATCAATAAGTATTGATACAGGATTGGCAACACCAATAGCATAAGCCAGCTGAACTTCACAACGTTTAGCAAGACCTGCTGCAACAATATTCTTAGCAATATATCTTGCAGCATATGTAGCACTTCTATCAACCTTTGTCGGGTCTTTGCCGCTAAATGCACCGCCGCCATGACGTGCATAACCGCCGTAAGTATCAACAATAATTTTTCTGCCTGTAAGTCCGCTGTCGCCTTGAGGTCCACCGATAACAAATCTTCCTGTTGGATTAATATAGAATTTTGTATTATCATTGATCATGTCAGCCGGTAAAACTTCATTGCAGACATAAGTCATAATATCACTCTGTATGCGTTCCATAGGAATTTCAGGTGCATGCTGAGTAGAAACAACTACAGTATCTATGCGAACAGGCTTGCCGTCATCATATTCAACAGTAACTTGAGCTTTACCATCAGGACGAAGATAGGAAAGAACATTCTGCTTACGTACATCAGCAAGCTTCATACAAAGCTTGTGTGCGAGTGAGATCGGCATTGGCATAAGCTCTTTAGTTTCATCGCAGGCATATCCAAACATAATACCCTGATCTCCTGCACCTGTAGCAGTTTCATCAGAACCACGGCTCTCTATAGCATCATTAACACCCATTGCAATATCCGGTGACTGCTTGTCGATCGATGTTAAAACAGAACAAGTATATCCATCAAATCCATACTTTGCACGGTCATATCCAATGTCTATTACTACATCACGGGCAATCTGGGAAATATCTACTTTAGCTGTTGTTGTTATTTCTCCCATACAGAGAATCATTCCTGTAGTAACGGTTGTTTCACAGGCAACACGTGCCATAGGGTCTTGTTCAAGTATCGCATCGAGTACAGCGTCAGAAATCTGATCACAGATTTTATCAGGATGTCCCTCTGTAACTGATTCAGATGTAAATAAATAACGGCTCATATTATCATTCCTCCATAAAAAATTATGCAAAAAACTATGCATTGAATATTTTAAATATTCGACAAAAAAAGCACTCGTTGAACGAGTGCTTGATTTCGGTTTAAATTCGAAATCCTCATCTCTCGGTCAAAACCGCAGGATTTAGCACCTTTTTTGCATTACTGCAATCAGGTTGCCGGGCTTCGCAGGACCAGTTCCTCCGCCACTCTTGATAAGGTATGTTTTTATTATAACTCATATATTTATTATTGTCAATAGCTTATTTTCAAATAAGCTCTGTTTCTATATATATCATGAAACTAAATTTACTTTTTTATCTGTAAGGCAAACGCTGACTATATAAAGTGCTATTGAAAAAACTATAGATATTATAAATCCTATCCAAGATGTTACAATAATATAGTAGCTGCTAAAAGTACCAGTGCTATAATTGAAAATACTCATGATCCTAAATATTAGCAATGTCATAATACTTTCGATCATAGAAATAGCGATATAGAACAATATACTCAACAACACCTGTACGCCTACAGAATTTGCAGAAAAACGACCAAGTGAAATGCTTGCCATTACCAATATAACCATATGTATAATTGAGAAAAAGTATTGCATAAACGAAGCAATCGCATTTAAAACCACATTATCACTTCTAAACAAAATAGAATGTGAAGCAAACAAGTTGAAAAATTCAGAAATTTCATCTGCTGCCACATTTGAATATGTGAGCATTATACTGCAACGGCTTATTGCATACAGAATAACAAAGAATACAGATGTATAAATAAGCTTTGATAAAATTACTTTCCAAGTAGGAACAGGCGTTAGGAATATCATTCCCTTTCTGCCAATATCGGTAGAATAAGACAATATGCCATATATCACTGCGGCATAAGGAAGACAGTAAATAATTAAACTCACCAGTATAATATTTCCTGCCGCTAATATTGCAGAATCATCAATATCATCATAAAACGAAATAAGAAACATGGCAAGTACAAGTAAAAGTCCTACAAGTACTGATACACCTACCATTATTATAGAAAAAAGACGGTACCTTTTCCATTCATTTTTAAGAAGTTTCAACATTACTGCATCATACCTCCTCTCATAGCCATTGCTTGGAAGTACTGAGCATATATCATTCTGTAAAGTTCAGATACAGACATTTTATATTGAACACGAAGCTGAGCCATATCACCATGAAATATCACCCTTCCTGCATTCATCATAACAACATAATCGCAAACACCTTCCAGCTGGTCAAGCATATGACTTGAAATTATAATTGCTTTTCCATCAAGATTTATCGATTTTATAATCTGCCATACCTGCTCCTGACCCATCATATCTATACCGTTAATTGGCTCATCAAGAAGTATCACATCTGCATTTCGTGAAAGTGTTGCAGACACACGAACCTTTGCGACCATACCGGTAGACATTCCATAAAGCTTCTGTTTAGGATTCAAGCCGAAAAACGCTATCATGCTATTATACTCACTACGACTGAAGTCAGGGAAAAATTCCTCATAAAACGCTCCCATATCATCAACACTCATATATCTGTAATATACCGGATGTGTTGGCAAATATGCTATTTTGCTTCGCTCAGCCGTACGTACTTTTTGTCCGCAGTAAAGAACATTTCCTGTATAATTTTTAAGCAATCCGGCTGCCGCTTTCATAAATGTACTCTTTCCGCAACCATTAGGTCCTATAAGACTGTATATATGATTTGGCTCAAAGTTAAAACTAAAATTATCAAGAGCCGTCTGAGCACCAAAATGAACATTTACATTTTCCATTTGCAGCATTACACCACTTCCTTTCTTGTTTCATTTATTATACTATTTCCTGTCCGTTTTGTCAACATAAAAAAACTGCTGCACCACAAGGCACAGCAGTCTTTCACTTAAATTAAAACAAACTTATGCAAGTTCAGCAAAGTACTTGATTGTACGAACCATCTGGCTTGTATAGCTGTTCTCGTTGTCATACCAAGAAACAACCTGTACTTCATACAGATCATCAGCAATCTTGGAAACCATTGTCTGAGTAGCATCAAACAGAGAACCATACTTCATACCGATAACATCAGAAGAAACGATAGGCTCTTCGTTGTAGCCATAAGACTCAGTAGCAGCAGCCTTCATAGCAGCATTGATGCCATCAACTGTTACATCTGTACCCTTAACTACAGCAGTAAGAATTGTTGTAGAACCTGTTGGAACAGGTACACGCTGTGCAGAACCGATGAGCTTTCCGTTAAGTTCAGGAATTACCAGACCAATTGCCTTAGCAGCACCAGTTGAGTTAGGAACGATGTTAGCAGCACCTGCTCTTGCTCTTCTCAGGTCACCCTTTCTGTGTGGACCATCAAGGATCATCTGATCGCCTGTGTAAGCGTGAATTGTGCTCATGATACCGCTCTGGATTGGAGCATAATCATTGAGTGCCTTAGCCATAGGAGCAAGGCAGTTTGTCGTACAAGATGCAGCAGAAATGATCTTGTCATCTGTTGTAAGAGTTTCGTGGTTTACATTGTAAACGATTGTAGGCAGATCATTGCCAGCTGGTGCAGAAATAACAACCTTCTTAGCACCTGCATCGATATGAGCCTGTGACTTAGCCTTGGATACATAGAAACCTGTGCACTCAAGAACTACGTCTACACCGATTTCACCCCAAGGCAGCTCAGCAGCATTAGCCTTAGCATAAATCTTAAGAGTCTTGCCGTCAACTGTAATTGTACCAGCTTCGTCATCAGCCTCTACAGTGTGAAGACCTTCACCGATTCTACCACAATAACCACCCTGTGCTGTATCATACTTCAGCAGGTGTGCGAGCATAGATGGCTTTGTAAGGTCGTTGATTGCAACTACCTCATAACCTTCTGCACCGAACATCTGACGGAATGCAAGACGGCCAATACGACCGAAACCATTAATAGCAACTTTAACTGACATTGGAATTTACCTCCTAAATTTTTATATTTCTATTTTACACCAATTTGCAGAAAAATTCAAGCACTTTCATAAAAAACAATGTAAACTAAATATAAGTTTTATGTTTCTATCTAAATTTATGGCATAAAACAGTTTAAAACTGTTGAAAACCACAAAAAAATCACACTTTTTTTAAAAAAATCAATTTTTACTTTCATTTTTTTAAGTTAAATAGTATAATAAAAACATACAATATTGCTATGAAAGGAGATTTACACCATGAACAACGATATGCTTACCCTTTTAAAGACAACTTATGAGAATGACTCTTCCTACATTTTAATTATTGACGCTATGCGTAAACTGATCTGGCAAAACAAAAAACATACTCCATTTGAATCATACAGTGACACTCCGGCAGAGATACTCCAACTTCCAAAAAGCGGTTCTATACCAAGCGGAGATTATTCGTATTCTGCAAACGGCATTATTTATGACTATCATCTTATTAATGTTTCAGATGAATATTATATCATATCATGCAGTAATATTCCAGCGATCTATAAATACCTTGAAAACAAATATACAAGAGAAAATATTGAAAATGAACTTGCAATGACAAAAATTGAATCCATGAGCATTTCAGCTGCAACTGCTAGGCTGAACGATTACTTTGAAGATTTTGAGGATGATCATATTCCACCTGAAAAACTAAATGAACAAACAAATATTATAATGCACTGCTGTGCAAGAATATTAAAAAAGCAATATCTTTTGGAAGAAGTGCTGAGATATTATAAAGAAGATGAACTTACTGATGAGATTCTGAATTGCTCTGAAATAATTAAATCATTTTCTGAAAACTGCACAAACGTAATTGGTCCCAGAGGAAAAACCAAAATAGTTTTTGAAGAATCAGATGACATCTATATAAAAGCATCATGGAAAAGAATGGAATATTTCCTGCTTTGTGCTTTATTGACATTAAGAAAAAAATATTCCGGCATTTATAAGCTAAAAATCTCATATTCCCAAATCGTAGATGAAGTTGTAATAAATATGAAGCTTATCCATACAGATGAAGAACTGCCTGAAAGACCGCCTTTACTAAGTGAATTTACACCAATTTATAAAGATATACCCACATATGAAATAGAGCAGATTATAATAAGAAAATTTCTTGAACGTTATAATGGATTTATAATCGATTCAACAGAAAGCAAAAATAAGTTTATATCACTGCGTTTTCCGGCAGTAGATACAGATTCTGAATTAAAACTTGCTTCTCCAAGGAAAAGCATATTAGGTGGAAATATCATAACGCCTTACCATGCAATTCTTTTTGAAATTTCCGATTTCCGATATTATTAAATATAATTAAAACGAGCTGTCACCAGCTCGTTTTTGTTATTTATCTACAGAATCCCATTCACGCTTACGTGGACGCATCATAAGTTCAGACAATGCATTTTTAACATCTCCGCCTTCAAATAAAATATTATGAAGCTGATCTGTTATCGGCATTGAAACACCAAGTTTATGTGCAAGTTCCCAAGCCGCTTGACAGCAATAATATCCTTCTACCGTACCTACTGTCTTAACAGCCTCTTCTGGACTCATTCCTTCACCTATAAGTATTCCGGCTCTTCTGTTGCGGCTGTGCATACTACAGCACGTAACTATAAGGTCACCTACGCCGGATAAACCGCCGAATGTTTCTCTCTTGCCGCCCATTGCAAGGCCAAGCTTTGTTATTTCATTCATGCCTCTTGTCATAAGAGCTGCCTTTGTATTATCTCCAAAGCCAAGTCCATCGCAAACGCCAGCACAAAGTGCTATTATATTTTTTAAAGCTCCGCCTATTTCACATCCTATTACATCAGAACTGATATATATTCTTAGAGTCTGACTGCTGAGTATTTCCTGAACCGCTGCTGCTGCCTTTTCATCATCAGATGCTGCCACAATGGTTGTAGGTACTCCTATACCAACTTCTTCCGCATGAGAAGGTCCTGTCAATATTACCAAAGGCATTTCGTCAGACAATTCTTCTCGGAATACTTGACTCAATGTTTTAAGAGAACTTTCTTCAAGTCCCTTGCCGGAATTTACCACGATCATTGAAGATGTAATATAAGGTGCTGCCAAGCGTACAGTATCACGCACAAATCTTGATGGTATTCCAAATATTACCAAATCGCTTCCATTTATACAATCTATGCTGCTTGTAAGCTCTACTTCATTTGGTATTGGAACTCCCGGAAGCTTTTGCTTATGTTCGCCATCTTTGCGAATTGCCTCGATCTCATCTGGAAATCTGGACCAAACTTTTACTGCGTGACCATTTCTGTAAGCTGTAAGTGCAAGACATAGTCCAAATCCGCCAGAACCTAAAATCGTAATATTTGCCATTATGTAACCTCCTTTGTATAACTGGTTAATTATTAGTCATTAAAAAATCACTCGTTTTTTTTAAAGGAAAAGCGATTTTCTGTACCATTTTTCAAACGGCTTATATTGCTGCGATGCATAAAAATGATCCATGCTGCCATTACAACTGTCATTGCAGTGTTTAAAAGAGTATACCAAAGTGGTCTGCCCGGATAAAGCACAAGCTGCAATATAAGTGTTACTATAGGACAGCTCACGGCACTGATAATAGAGCTAAGGGAAACATATTTTGAAATTGACAAAATAATTGCAAATATCAATATCATTATGCAAAATGCTCTCCAGTCAATAACAATAAATATCGATACACCTACAAGCACACCTTTTCCACCTTTAAAATTATAATACAGCGGAAAAACGTGACCTAAAATTGCAGCAATTCCTGCGATATATCCTATAAATTGAACCTTTTCATCTCCTGCAATAGATAAGTCAAGAATATGACATATCCCTTTAGACAATAAAACAGCAACAATACCCTTTCCAAGATCTCCTATAAGTGTAAGCAAAGCACAGCCCTTGCCAAAGCATCGCAGTGTATTGGTAAGCCCTGCATTTTTGCTGCCATAATTTCTTATATCATCATGTTTTATAAGTTTTCCTACTATAATTGCCGAATTACAACTACCAAGCAGATAAGATAAAACTATAGATAAAACGATTGCCAATAAAAGCATTGTGTTCATAAAATAAATTCACCGCCCTTATTTATCATCGTTTTTATCACGTTCACGAACGATGAATCTAACAGGTGTTCCTGTTAAGCCAAACGAGGTACGTATCTGATTTTCAATATATCTCTGATATGAAAAATGGAACAAATCAGCACGATTTACAAAAATTACAAATGTCGGCGGTTTTGTAGACGGCTGAGTGATATAATATATCTTAAGTCTGCGACCCTTATCAGATGGCGGCTGAACTCTTGTTGTAGCATATGCAAGTACATCATTAAGTTTACCGGTAGATACACGCATCTGATTCTGCTGATAAACCATATCTATCATCTCATAAAGTTTATGCACTCTCTGTCCGGTTTTTGCTGAAATAAATATAAAAGGCACATATGACATAAAACTAAAATCATTTTGAAGTTTAGTCATATATTCATTCATAGTGTTATTATCTTTTTCAATAAGATCCCATTTATTTACAACAACAATAGATGCCTTTCCTTGTTCATGTGCATACCCTGCAACCTTTGAATCCTGCTCTGTAAAGCCCTCAACTGCATCAATGAGTATCAAACATACATCAGCACGATCAACAGCCATATACGCCCTTAAAACGCTGTAATGCTCTATCTTTTCAGTGATCCTTGACTTTCTGCGAATTCCTGCTGTATCGATAAGCACAAATTTTCCATGTTCATTTTCAATAACAGTATCTGTAGCATCTCGTGTAGTTCCAGCAATATCAGATACTATAACACGCTCTTCGCCTGCAATCCTATTTACAAGAGAAGACTTGCCCGCATTTGGTTTGCCGATAATAGCAACCTTTATAACATCATCATCTTCTTCAAACTCTTCTTCTGACGGCAGCATGTCAATAACAGTATCAAGCATATCTCCTGTTCCATGACCATGAGCTGCTGATATAGGAAATGGTTCTCCAATTCCAAGATTATAAAATTCATAAAGCTCAAGCGGAGGTTCTCCTATAGAGTCACACTTATTTACCGCAAGAACAATAGGTTTACCGCTTTTTTGAAGCATAGCTGAAACATCGCTGTCATCAGCTGTAACTCCGCAGCGAACGTCTGTAACAAGTATTATGACATCAGCATTTTCAATAGCAAGCTCTGCCTGTCTACGCATCTGTGCTAATATAATATCTGTAGTGTTTGGCTCAATACCGCCTGTATCCACCAGCATAAACTGACGTCCACGCCACTCACACTTTGAATAAATACGATCACGTGTAACACCAGGAGTATCTTCAACAATAGATAAACGTTTGCCAATCATTTTATTAAACAGTGTTGACTTTCCAACATTAGGACGGCCTACAACTGCCACAACTGGTAATGCCACTTTTTCTCATCTCCTTTATTTTTATAAATACTTTTATAAAACGACTAATATGACAAAGAGGAGAAACGAACTACTCCGCCTCTCCTCCTCAAATCTTAGATGACTTATTCAGCATCCATCTTCAGTACAGCAACGCCCTTATAGTAACCACAAGCTTTGCAAACCTTGTGTGGAGCTTTGTACTCACCACAATTTGGGCATACGCTCATTGCTGGTGCTTCCAGCTTCCATACAGCAGAACGTCTTTTATTACGTCTTGCTTTGGACACCTTATTCTTTGGTACTGCCATGTTGGCACCTCCTTCTTATTTCAGACAGTTACAGGTAGACTCATTTAAATCACACCCACAAATATAACACAACCCCTTACAATCTTCCGAACAAAGAATTTTTGTTGGCAACATAAGAAGCATATCTGTTATTGCTGTCTCATTCATATCAATGCTGTCATTTTCAGCTACAATATACGAATCATACGCACTGTTGTCACTGTGTAGCGTCGGAACGACTGTATGAGTAAAATTATAAGTATACTCCTGCTTCAAAGGTTTAAGGCATCTGTCACACTCAGCATCAAGCACACAATGCACACTATACTTAAGCGTAACTATTCCCGCACGATTGGCGATCTCGCCCTCGACCTTAAGAGGTTCTGCAAATTTATAACCATGAACATCTGCAAGCTCCTCCAGAGCAATTTCATACTGAACCGGCTTTTTTAGTCCTTCTACCTGAAAAACTTCACGCAGTTTTAGATTCATACTTCTTTCCTTTCACGCATTGCAACATTTATTATATACTAAAATATAGCAGCTTGTCAAGCTTTTTTTAAAAAAAGTCCGCATTCTCCGCACTTAGAACTTGTTCTCATAGGATTCGTGCGTAGATTTTCGAGCGTAATTTTAGCGAGCGCAAGGAAAAAAGCCGCAGGCATACTGACGTATGGCAAGGATTTTTGACGTGGCAATCGCTAAAATTTGCAGAAAAGATGCGTACAATATCCTTATGAGAACAAGTTCTTAGTATATAATTAGTCTATAAACTTTGTAACAGATGCAGGAAGTTCACTGTTATCAGCAGAAAGTGTGAATACAACTTCTACATCATCGCCTGTGAGCTTTGCGATCTTGTCCAGCATAACGCCCAGAGCATCAAAATCAGAACCTGCGATCTTGAAGATACCGTCAACGAATATTTCCTTAATGTCATAATTGCCTGCAAGCATACCTGCAATAAAGCCATAGAATGTATCAAAACTGTCAACAGAAAACTGCTCTGTATCACACCATCTAACTTTGTAGCTTATAGAGCTGCGAATTGTTGCACCTTTTTCAATGCAAACGAGACAGCCGTTTGTTGCACTTACTGAACTATTGATCTTCTCAATTAGAACCTTAGTCTTGCCGCTGCCCTTTTTACCGGTAATAAGTTTAATCATAATTAACTCCTTTCGTGCCAAAGCGGCACTGTTTAATTTCTTGTTGCGTTTATTTTATGTTTATGCGGCTTAAGCCGCAAAAAAGCTTAGTCAGCAAGCTTTGCTTCAAGAGCAGCTTTCTGATCTTCGTAACCAGGCTTGCCAAGCAGAGCAAACATATTCTTCTTATAACTCTCAACTCCCGGCTGATTAAATGGATTTACTCCAAGCAGATAACCAGAAATTGCACAAGCCTTTTCAAAGAAGTAAATAAGATAGCCAAGGCTCTTTTCTGTTGTATCCTCAAGTTCAAGAATAACATTTGGTACTCCGCCTTCTGTATGAGCCAAAATAACACCTTCCAGAGCCTTATGGTTTACAACAGACATATTCTGATTGCAAAGGAAGTTTAAGCCGTCAAGATTTTCATCATTTGCTTCCAGATAGAAATCCTTCTTTGGCTTCTTTATATCAACAACGGTTTCAAACATAATGCGTGAACCTTCTTGGATATACTGACCCATAGAATGCAGATCTGTTGAAAATACAGCTGCTGATGGGAACAGACCCTTGTTATCCTTGCCTTCGCTTTCGCCAAAGAGCTGCTTATACCATTCAGCCATCATAACAAAATTAGGATCATAAGATACCAGCATTTCAACAGCCTTGCCCTTGCGGTTGAGAATATTTCTAATGGCTGCATACTTATAGCAATCATTATTTTCAAAATCAGCCATATAATCCTGCTGAGCCTGTGCTGCACCTGCCATAAGAGCATCAATATCACAGCCAGCAACAGCGATAGGAAGCAGACCTACTGCTGTCAAAACAGAAAAACGTCCGCCTACATCATCAGGTACTACGAATGTTTCATAACCTTCTGTATCAGACAGTTCCTTAAGAGTACCCTTTGACTTGTCTGTTGTTGCAAATATATGGTCTTTTGCACCATCTTTGCCGTACTTCTTTTCAACAAGATCCTTGAACACTCTGAATGCCAGTGCTGGTTCTGTTGTTGTACCGGACTTGGAAATAACGTTTACAGAAAAATCCTTTTCTTCACAAAGTGAAACGATCTCACTGAGATATGTTGGATTGATACTATTTCCTACATAATAAATATCCGGCGTATCTTTTTTCAAATTATTATAAAGTGTAGACTTTAAAAATTCTATTGCAGCACGTGCGCCAAGATAAGAACCGCCTATACCGATAACAATAAGAATATCGGAATTGCCCTGAATCTTCTTTGCAGCAGCCTTGATTCTTGCAAATTCTTCCTTATCATAATCTGTCGGTAAAGTCAACCAGCCAAGGAAATCACTTCCAAGACCTGATTTTTCATGAAGCATTTTTGCAGATGCTTCTACTTGATGACGAATTCCGGCAAGCTCATCTTCATTTATAAAGTCAGCCAGATATTTGGTATTTAACTTTAAAGACATTGTTCATTCCTCCATTTTTGTGGAATACGTCCACGCATAAACGCATAAAAGACTCTTTTCCACCAATTTACCATTTATATCATACTATATTTTGACTTCAATTGCAAGTGCTACGCAAATTCTTATTCAGTTTGCACAATTTTATCAATTACAATTTGCATAACTTAACCAACAATTTCTCAATAGCCATTCTTATAGTCATTGCTTCTACATCTTCTTTAGCAACAAGGTCTGTTTCAAGCATCATTAAGTCACCATTATAAAATGCTATACTTCCTACTTTTCTGCCCTTTTCAACAGGTGCATGAACATAAAGTGGCAGAACCATTACTGATGTTAAAGATGTATCAGACTTTGGAACTACAAGTCCAAAAAGCGACTTTGCCTCTATGTCGACATTTTCTGAAGTTCCTCCCCTAACAGCCACAGGCTTCATAAATTCAGAAGAAAATCCCGGAATAGTAATTGTGTATTTTGAAAATCCATCTTTTAAAAGCTTTCGTGCAAGATCAAAGCGGCTGTCCTCATCTGGAGAACCCAAAACTACAGCAGCACACCTCATGTCATCTTTCTCTGCACCGGCTGCAATACACCAACCTGAATCTTCAGAATGAGAGGCTTTCCAGCCTATCATACCATCATATGTTCGTGCAAATGTATTTTCATTCACAAGTTCTGTTGCACCATCACGCAAAAAATCTCGCCATGTTGTAAAATACGGTACAAGACATTCGATTTCAGATAAAGCTCTGCAAAGATAACCTATATCAATGGCTGTGCTGTATGAACTTTCATCATCATAACCTTCAGGACTTGTAAAACGTGTATCACGCATACCCAAATCAAATGCACGTGCATTCATATCCATGACAAAATCTTCTCTGCTGCCGCTTATATTTTCTGCCAAAACTGCTGCTGCATCATTTGCATTTCCTATGATAAGACCTTTTAAAAGTTCCTCTACAGTCATAGTATCGCCCGGCAAAAGCCATATTACCGCACCCTTTGTGCCACTTACACAGTCCGATGCCGTAAGCTCCGTGTCCAGCTGCCACTGTCCAGATTCAATGAGTTCACCTGCAATAAGTGCTGTCATAAGCTTGGCAAGATGCCCGACCGGCTGTTTGCTTTGACCATTATACTCACTAAGTACTCTGCCAGTGGTACATTCCATTAAAACATACGCTGATGCCATTGGCTCTTCTTCCTCGGCTTCAGCAGGAACAGCAAATATATTAAGTCCGCATATCAAGCAAATTATTATAGAAAAAAGCTTTTTCAAAGCACATCATACCTTTCTATTTCTAATCCATTTCTAATGCTCTATTTTATGCCGCTGTATCATTTCATATACCCATAATTATTTGCCAATAAAAGAAAAAAGCGGCACAACGTGCCGCTTTCCCCTCTCTACTATTCTACTCAATCTTTGAAAAACCAAGTTTACTTTACAATAAACTTATCAATTGCTGCTATCAGCTTTTCCGGATCTTCAGTGTGTGCCTGAAGCTTTATTGCCTTGGATAAATCCAAGCTAAAAATACCCATGATTGACTTTGCATCAATTGCATATCTGCCGGAAACCAGGTCAATATCGTAATCAAACAGCATTACGGTATTTACGAAATTCTTAACATCGTCAATCGCTTTAAGTTCTACCATTGTTTCATACATAATTCATTACCTCCCAAGAACCAATAACTAATCGTCCCATTATGGATGCATAATCAGAAAACTCAAGCAGATCCTGCAGTTATCTACTCCCTTTCTGATGTACATAGCATACCACGATTTAATTTTTTTGTCAATACGATTGCTTTATTTTCGTTATTATAGTATAATAGAGTAGTCCCACTGATTCAGGCTTTTATTCATTACAACGAAAGCCGGTAAATTTTTGGTACATACTAGGAAAAAATAGGTTACAATTCGTAACCGTTTATAATAAATCTGTAGGAAATTCCGTAACATTTCACTTTAATTCTATTTCAAGGATTCTATTAAAAGGAGGAAATTTTTTGCTCTGCTATTTTTATACTTTTGGCTGCAAAGTCAACACCTGCGAAACTGCTGGTATGGAGAAACTTCTAATCGAACACGGGTTTCAAAGCACAGATAAAACATCATGTGCAGATATTGCTGTTATAAATTCATGTACCGTAACAGCTTCGGGAGACAGCCGTGTGCAAAATTTTATAAAAAAACTAAAAAAAGAAAATCCTAATATCATAATAGTTCTTACAGGCTGCTATGCACAGGCTTTTCCTGAAAAAGCTTCAAAGCTTAACAACATAGATATTATAATAGGTACTAAAGACAGAAATTGTCTGCCCGAACTTATAGAAGAATACATCAAAACAAAAAAGAAAATATGCATGGTAAAAACATATGGCAAAAAAGATTCATTTGAAATTTTAAGATGCGACAGCTTTTCAAAAAATACCAGAGCATTTTTAAAAATCCAAGACGGTTGCAATTGCTTCTGCACATACTGCATTATTCCATATGCTCGTGGAAGGTGTAGATCTATGCCACTAGAAAAACTCCAAGCAGCAGCTCATGAACTCATCGATGCCGGTCACCATGAAATAGTGCTTTGTGGTATAAACCTTGCTTTCTATGGTGCAGAATGGAATGGCTCGTTGCTTGACGCTGTAAAATGCGTGGCAAGTATATTAGAAAATAACAATATACGCATAAGGCTTGGCTCTCTTGAACCGGAAAGAATAACAGAAGATATGCTAAAAGCACTTAAAGATATACCGGGATTTTGTCCTCAGTTCCATCTGTCACTCCAAAGCGGTTCTGACAGTGTTTTAAAACGCATGAACCGCCGGTATACTACAAGCGAATATGAAGATCTATGCTGTCTGGTAAAAAAATATTTTCCGGAATGTGCAATTACAACTGATATTATGGTAGGTTTTCCCGGTGAAACTGATGAAGAATTCTGTGGAACTGTAAAATTTGCAGAAAAAATAGGATTTGCTAAAATCCATGTATTTCGATATTCTATAAGACCCGGAACTGCCGCAGCTGAATTTCCTGATCAGATACAAGAATCAGTTAAAACAAAGCGTATGCATATTCTTCAAAAGCTTGGAGAATCCTTACAAAAAGAACATCTTAAAAATTTAATAGGACATACTGTTCCGGTACTATTTGAGCAGGAAAAAGACGATGAGTTTCATATAGGTCACGCTCCTGACGGTACAGTTGTAAAAGTTTACGAAAAAAATCCAAAAAAAAGTTTGCGTAAATCATTATTTTATGTTACAATAGAAGAGAATGATGAAGCAAGCTGTTATGGCCATATTGCCAGCAGTCATGCAAATCAAACATGATCAAACATGAAGGAGTATTACTATGTCTGTTTATCGAATTTATGTAGAAAAAAAACCAGAATTTGCAGTTGAAGCTCAATCTGTTCTGAGCGACCTTCAAACTGCACTACGTACAAGTGTCACCGGCGTTCGTGTTATAAACCGCTATGATGCGGATAATCTCACTGCCGAAAGCTTTGAAAAGGCTATACCAACAGTTTTTTCCGAACCTGCTGTTGACAATGTATACAAGGAACTTCCAAAAATTTCCGGAAGTCAGCGTATGTTTGCAACTGAATATCTCCCAGGACAATTTGACCAGAGAGCTGACAGCTGCGAACAGTGTATTCAAATTCTGCTTCAGGGTGAACGCTGCCGTGTACGTTCTGCACAAATTTATATTATCAGCGGAAATATAACCGATGATGAGTTTGAAAAAGTAAAATCATATATCATAAATCCTGTAGAACGCCGTGAGGCTGCTATGGAACTTCCAGAGTCACTTGAAGCAAATTATGAAATACCTACAACTGTAAAAACTCTTGACGGCTTTACAGAGCTTACAATTGCCCAGCTGAGCGATTTCATAAAAGAATACGGTCTTGCAATGGATCTGGAAGATATTAAATTCTGCCAGAAATATTTCCGTGATACTGAAAAACGTAATCCTACTATCACTGAAATAAGAATGATAGATACCTATTGGTCAGACCATTGCCGTCATACAACATTCCTTACTAATATTGAAAATACTGATATTGAAACTCCATATATCAAAGAAACATATGACGATTATTTAAGAATACGCAGTGAATTGGGCAGAGATGCAAAGCCTATTACTCTTATGGACATGGCAACACTTGCAGTACGCAAGCTCAAAGCTGACGGTAAACTGAATGATCTTGATGAAAGCGAAGAAATAAATGCTTGCTCTGTTAAGATAAAGGTTGATATTGACGGAAGAGATGAAGATTGGATCCTTATGTTCAAAAATGAAACACATAATCATCCAACTGAGATAGAACCATTCGGTGGTGCTGCTACTTGTCTTGGCGGTGCTATACGTGACCCGCTTTCTGGACGTTCATATGTATATCAAGCAATGCGTGTTACCGGTGCTTCCAATCCTCTTGTTCCAATTGCAGATACTATTTCAGGAAAACTTCCACAGAGAAAAATCACTCAAGGTGCTGCAAACGGCTATAGCTCCTACGGCAACCAGATCGGTCTTGCTACAGGTCATGTAGCAGAAGTTTATCATCCGGGTTATATGGCAAAGCGTATGGAGATCGGTGCAGTTCTTGGTGCTGCTCCTGCTTCAAATATAAGAAGAGAAGCTCCTATTCCGGGCGATGTTGTAATTCTCCTTGGCGGTAAAACAGGTCGTGACGGCTGCGGCGGTGCAACAGGTTCTTCTAAATCACATACTATTGAATCACTTGAATCATGCGGTGCAGAAGTTCAAAAGGGTAATGCACCTGAAGAACGTAAACTTCAAAGACTTTTCCGCAATCCATTCGTTACACAAATGATAAAACGCTGCAACGACTTTGGTGCTGGCGGTGTTTCTGTTGCCATCGGTGAGCTTACAGATGGTCTAGACATTGACCTCAATGCAGTTCCAAAGAAATATGACGGTCTTGACGGCACTGAAATTGCTATTTCAGAATCACAGGAACGTATGGCTGTTGTTGTTTCTGAAAAGGAAGCAGACAGATTCCTGCGTGAAGCTGCTAAAGAAAATCTTGAAGCTACTATCGTTGCAGTTGTAAAGGCTGATCCACGTCTTACTATGAAATGGAACGGAAACGTTATAGTTGATCTGTCACGTGAATTCTTAAATTCAAACGGTGCACCTAAATATACAGATGTAGTTATAGATGCTCCAAAGCCTTCTCCTGTAAATGAGATGGAAGATCGTGCTGAAAGCTGGTTTGATCTTATGTCAAATCTAAATGTATGCTCTCAAAAGGGTCTTATCGAAAAGTTTGACTCAACTATCGGTGCAGGTACTGTTCTTATGCCATTCGGCGGAGTACATCAGCTTTCTCCATCACAGGCCATGGCTGCAAAGATTCCGGTTCTGCGTGGTGAAACAAACACCTGCTCTCTCATGGGTTGGGGATTCAATCCACTTATAAGCTCCAACAGCCCATATCATGGTGCAATATGTGCTGTTGTTTCTTCTATTGCAAAGGTAGTTGCAGCAGGTGGAAGCTGGCATCACTGTTGGCTGACATTCCAGGAATATTTTGAAAGAACTCAAAATCTTCCTTCACGTTGGGGCAAGCCTATGGCTGCACTTCTCGGTGCATTCAAAGCACAGCTTGAGCTTTCCTGCGGTTCTATCGGCGGTAAGGACTCAATGTCTGGTACTTTTGAAAACATCGATGTACCTCCTACACTTGTTTCATTTGCTGTTTCAACTGCAAATGCTGACAAGGTAGTATCTACAGAATTTAAGAAAGCCGGCAGCACAGTTATACAGATTCGTCCTCAGTATGATGAAAACGGTCTGCCTGTATTCGACAGCATAAGAGAATGCTTTGACAAGGTAGAAAAAATTATTGCAGACGGAAGAGCTGCTGCTATATGGGCAGTTGACTTTGGCGGTGTTGCTGAAGGTATTGCTAAAATGTCATTTGGTAACCGCATAGGTTTTGAATTTGCTAAAAAACTCTCTGCTGCTGAACTTTTCCAGCCATGTGCAGGTGCATTTATAATCGAACTTATCGGCAATGCTGAAAACGGTGAAGAAATTATCGGTGCAACTACAAGTAAAAATACAATTGCTGCTCCTGATTATACACTTAACCTCGAAGATCTTATAGATACTTGGGAAAAGAAACTCGAACCTGTATTCCCATGCCGCATAAAGACTCCAGCAGAAAAGCCGGAAATTTATACTTTTAACCGCAATGAAACTTTAAGTGCAGGCATTAAGGAAGCTCGTCCTCGTGTTCTTATCCCTGTATTCCCTGGAACTAACTGTGAATATGACACTGCAAGAGCATTTGAACGTGCTGGTGCAAGAGCAGAGATATTCGTTATAAAAAATCTTTCTGCTGCAAATATTGAAGAATCTATCGACACATTCACAATGCTTATCAAGAATTCACAAATAATAATGATTCCTGGTGGATTCAGCGGTGGTGACGAACCAGATGGAAGTGCTAAGTTTATTACAGCATTCTTCCGCAATCCAAAGATAAAGGATGCTGTTCATAATCTCCTTAATAATCGTGATGGTCTTATGCTGGGTATATGTAATGGATTCCAGGCTCTTCTTAAACTTGGTCTTATTCAGAATGGTGAAATTACCGATATGAAGAGCGATTCACCTACACTGACATTTAATGCAATTGCACGCCATCAGTCAATGCTTGTAAACACAAGAATTGCTTCTAATAAATCTCCATGGCTCTATGGCTGCAAGACAGGTGATATGCATACTGTAGCTATTTCCCACGGCGAAGGCAGATTTGTAGCTCCACAATCACTCATTGACAAGCTTGCTGCAAACGGTCAGATAGCTACTCAATATGTTGACTTAAATGGCGAACCTACAATGGATATTCACTATAATCCTAATGCATCTATGTCTGCTATTGAAGGCGTTACTTCTCCAGACGGCAGAGTATTTGGAAAAATGGGTCACAGCGAACGTATAGGCAAAAATCTTTATAGAAACGTTCCAGGTGAAAAAGACCAGAGAATATTCCAGAGCGGTGTAGATTACTTTAAATAAATTAAACTAGACAAAAATGGGCTGCCTTATAAAGCAAGGCAGCTCGTTTGTTTTTATATAAAAAATCACTCAAGCAGACTTTCTCTCATTTCTTTAAGCAGCTTTTTTTCACGCCGTGAAACCTGAACTTGAGTCATACCAAGTATCTGTGCTGTTTTTGTCTGCGTTAGATTTTGAAAATATCTGAGCTTAAGAAGTTTCTGATCCGTATCAGAAAGCTGTGCCATCGTCTGCCTTAGGGCTATCAGATCGCCGATCGCCTTGTCCGGTGCCGGAACAGGTATATCAAGCTGTGTATCATCGTCATCATCGCTTACTGTCAATGATATAGGTGCTTGTGTCACACATAGTGCCTGTGCGGCATCTTCTTCACTGACTCCTGCAAGCTTGCTGAGTTCGGACAGCGTTGGTTCCTGTCCATAGTCCCTTATATATGCCTCTTTAAGCCTTCTCAGAACCATAGCACACTCTTTCATTCGGCGGCTGACCTTTATCGTGCCGCCATCACGGAAAAGCCTCTTAAGCTCTCCCAAAATAACCGGTACTGCATAGGTTGAAAACTGTACGCCTCTTTCCGGATCGAAGCCATTTACAGCTTTCATAAGTCCCAGACAACCGGCAGAATAAAGCTCATCATACTCAATGCCACGACCACGAAAACGATTGGCACAATGATGTACAAGCCCTAAATGTTCTTCTGCACATGGTTTGCTATATTTTAACTTGTCCTGCATGAAATGCCTCTTAATTTCTTACGCATTATAACTGTAGTTCCGGCATCAGGTTTACTTCTTACATGAACACTATCCATAAAGCTCTGCATAACAGCAAAGCCCAGTCCTGCACGTTCTTCATTTGACGCAGTTGTAAAAAGTGGCTCCATTGCCTTATCTATATCATCAATGCCGCAACCCTTATCTTTCACTCTTATGTATATTTCACGGTCAGCAAGCAGCTTTACACAAAGTTCTACATCGCCTTCAATATTTCTGTAACCGTGTACTATCGAATTTGTAACTGCCTCTGAAACAGCTGTTCTTATATCTGCAAGTTCTTCAATAGTTGGGTCTGCCTGAACAAGAAAGGCTGATACTATTGCTCGAGATGTTTGTTCATTCACAGATATTCCCGGAAAGCTGAATTTTATCGAATTTTCTGTCTTCACTTTATATCTTCCTTTCTATTCGGAGAACGTTCTATTTTTGCCAAACGTTCTATTCCTGAAAGCTTCATAACACGTCTTATATGCGGAGGCGGATTCCATATGGCAGTTGTTCCGCCGATCCCACCCATTACTTTGCATCGGCCAAGAATAAGACCTATGCCGGAACTGTCCATAAATGTTACTCCGCCAAAATCAAGAGCAAGACTTGCCGGCTGCTGTTCTGAAATAGCTGTATCAATTTCTTCACGAATCATACGTACGCTATGATGATCAAGCTCACCGCTAAGTGAAGCAACAAGACAAGAATTATTGTTTTGAAGAGCTACTGTCATAAGAATTCTCCTTCTCTTATTTTTTCTGATGATTACATTGTACAGCAATATTCATGAGAATATTGTCGTAAATGCAGATCATATCTATATTTTTTTCGCAAAAAACGACATTTTAATTTTTTTCAAATAATATAAATAAAGACATCGCACAACAAGCACGATGTCTTTGATTATGAACTATATTTGTTTCTATGAATTTTTTGAAATAAATTGTTCTTCCGCCGTGATCTGAGCATCTTTAAGTGCATTGATCTCCTTTTCAATGGAAATAAAAGCAGCTGCCGGCAGCTCTGGGTTTCCTTTTATATATTCTAAGTTTTCAATACTCTTTGAAATACTTCTAAACAGTGTTACATATGAATCTCTGAATTCGTCCATATAACTCGCCTCCTTTCGATACTATTATATCAAATTGTTTTTAATTACGCAAGTGCGTATACGCATATGCATACCTTTTGATAAAATAATATTAAAAGGTGGTGTTTATGATAGGAGTAAAGGAAATAATAGTTAAGCGTATTTATGAGCTTTGTGAAAAACAAAATATCAAGCCAAATGAACTTGCAAACCGTTCCGGAGTTACACCGTCAACGGTATATTCTTTATTAGATCCAAGGCGTCATAATGTTTCAATTGTTACATTAAAAATTTTATGTGATGGCTTGGGCGTAACTTTAGGCGAATTTTTCAGCACAGATGAT
This sequence comes from uncultured Ruminococcus sp., assembly GCA_947566125.1. GTDB lineage: Bacteria > Bacillota > Clostridia > Oscillospirales > Ruminococcaceae > Ruminococcus_C. The sequence continues at coordinate 38,096 of CANOIR010000015.1, forward strand.
TTTGACAATTTACAGCAAGAACTAAAATAAAAAATACGGCTTTCCTAAATGGCAGTAAATTTGCCTGTAATGGAAAGCCGTTTTCTATCTTTTTACTTAAATTTTAATCAATTTCTACATCATTATTTTCTTCTATTTTAACCTCAATATATGATTCATTGATCTTCGGTTCTTCAATAGTACCGCTTACAATAACTGTTTTCATTTTACCGTCTGAAAAACAGCAATTAAATTCATAAAAACCATTTTGAATTAATTCATCTGTAATATCAACAGCAAGAGTATCGTCCGTATCTGCTTTAAACCATAAACGATTTTCATTGTCAAGTTCAGTATAAAATTTTGTATTAGTATCTTCTATAAAACTGACTGTATATTCCGATTCATATTCTCCATCTACAAATAATTCATCTGTTGTTTCTTCTTTTATAAATTCATAAGCAATATAGTCATCACCTAGTTTACTTATGGAAGCCTGAACTTCCTCGCCATCTATCCAAATAGAAATTTTCTTTAAAAGACCTGACTCGGCAGCAGCATGAATTCCTATTGCAGATACTGACAGCAAAGCCGCAGCAGCGACACATATAAAGGCAGTTCGTTTTTTATTCTTTGAGTTCATAATAATATTTCCTTTCTGTGTATCATCACTAATTTGCTTCAAAACGCATTTACTGACAGATTCACAAATGTCTTTTTTAAGTGGAATTTCCTGCAACCTATATTGCTCTTTCCAATTATGTTTCATTTTTAAAACCCCTTTCTGTCAGAAAAGCTTTTAACTTCTTTCGTGCACGATATAGTTTTACCTTGGCATTTGCATCAGATATGGCAAGACGTTTGGACAGTGAATTCAAGGATTCACCATAAAAATAATAGCGTATTACAAGTTCACGTTCAACAAGAGAAAGCTCATCAATTCCCTGTTGTAAAAGAGACATATCCTCAAGCCATTCTATAGAATCTGCAACATCAGTACCATCAGGTACTATATCTTCAAATTCGCAAAAATCATTTATACTACGCAGTTTATTTTTTGCAAGATTTCTTGCAATTGCTGCAAGATACGGACTTACAGAACGGCTTTTATCCAAAACATCAAGACTTTGCCAAAGCTTTATAAACACATCTGATGTCATTTCTTCCAAGTCCTCTTCTGTACAATATCCGCCAACCATATTGAAAAGGATTGTATATACATATCCGGTATATTCAGATATAAGCTTTTCAATTGTATGTTCGCTATTCTTTTGCAGTTGTCGGTAAATTCTTTTTTTCAATGTGCTTCCCATCCTGTCTGAATTTGCAAATTCACCTATATATACACGTTTAAATTAAAATGGTTACACAGATTTTGGAAATTTTATTTTTTTAAATTTTGGGGTCAAGCAATATTTCTTTAAGCTCACTTACACTTTCAGCCACAATATCTGCACCGTAATCTAAAAGTTCGCCCTTTGGTGCATAGCCATACTGAACGCCTAATACACTGACTCCACATTTTTTTGCTCCTAAAATATCATGCTTTCTATCACCTATCATCAACACGTCAGCTTTGTCACCTTCTTCTAATCCAAGTCTTTTCATAGCAAGAAGAATCATATCTGCTTTAGTTTCATCCTCACGTTCAATCGAACTGCCTGCCACTGCTTCAAATGCGTCTGCTATGTTAAAATGACTTAATATACGCCTTGCAAAAATTTCAGGCTTAGAAGTTGCAAGTGCAAGCCTGTAACCCGCATTTTTTAAATCATACAGCAGCTCAGGTATGCCATCGTAAACTTTATTTTCAAATATTCCCTTTTCACTGTATCTCTCTCGATATTTAAGTATTGCCGCTTCTGTATCCTCATAGGAAAGTCCGCATAACTCCTGATATGATACAACAAGCGGAGGTCCTATAAATGCACGCAGTGTTTCATACTCCGGAATTTTAAATCCGCATGACTTAAGTCCATATCGAACACAGTTTATTATTCCTTCTTCTGAATCTGTCAAAGTTCCGTCAAGGTCAAAAAGCAAAAATTTATATTTTTTCATAAATAGCCCCTCCTAAATATACAGAATCGGGCAGCCGTTTAAGCTGCCCTTTTAATTAAAAACTCATTAAAAATACATATAAAGCTGACACTGAATCATTCCATTATAAAGCTTTCTGCGTTTTGCTGCTTTCTTATCAAAAAATGTTTCAAATTCACTATCAGGTGAAATCACATAACACGGATGTGCCTTATCTGCCGGAAATACATATCCCATAATTCTGTAAAGCGATTCTGCCGACTGTATATCAAGCATTCTTTCGCCATATGGAGGATTGCATACTGTTATTGCATTTTCTATAGGCTCAAAATCTGATATATCCCTCTGCTCAATATGGATCCTTGGCTTCACACCTGCTTTTCGTACATTTTCTTCAGTAAGTCTTATTGCCTCTGGATCACAATCAAAACCATAAGCTTCAAACTTTGCATCACGATTTATAGCAGCAATAGCTTCCGCACGTGCATTTCGCCATACATCGCTTGGAATACATTCCCACTTTTCTGCTGCAAAATGTCTGTTAAGACCCGGAGCCATATGAAGTGCTTTAAATGCAGCTTCTATAAGAAATGTTCCGCTTCCGCAAAATGGATCTATAAGCACACTGTCACTGCGTACTCTTGCAAGATCAATTATACCTGCTGCAAGAGTTTCTTTAATAGGAGCAGCATTTGAATTTCTGCGGTATCCTCTTTTATGAAGTCCTGCTCCTGAAGTATCAAGATATATAGTACATATATTTTTACGAATATAGAACTGTATCTGATGAATGCTGCCTGTTTCAGCAAACCAGCTTGTGCGATAGTTCATCTTAAGTCTTTCAACAGCCGCTTTTTTTACTATAGATTGACAATCAGGTACACTATGAAGCTTTGAATCAAGTGCATGGCCTTTTACAGGAAAAGCATCATCTTTTCCTATCCAATTTTCAAACGGAAGTTTCTTTACACCTTGAAATAATTCTTCAAAAGAATATGCCGGAAATTCGCCAAGCTGAACAAGCACTCTCTCGGCAACCGAAAGGCATAGATTAGCTTTTGCCAAAACTAAATAATCGCCACGAAATAAAACTCGTCCGTCCTGAACAATTATATCCTCCGCTCCTATTTTAGTAAGCTCAAAGCGAAGAGTACTCTCCAATCCAAAATGACATGGACAGCACATAAGAAATTTCTGTGTCATAATAAATACGTCCTTTGCTGTAATTATTGATTAGTAGGGATATCGGTATTTTCAACCGATGCTTCAGTTTGTACCGGAACTGTTTCTGTTTGGGTTGATACCGAATTGCTGCTTGAGGCTGCTGTTGTTGCCGCTGTAGTAGCTACCATCTTCCAGCAATCAACACATTTAGGTGCATTGGAGGATTTCCAATAACCTACTCCTGCTACTGGACAATTTGCATTTGCAATCTTTCCTGATCTCTTGCAAACATTACCTGTAATAATAGTATCACATTCAGGATATGTCGCACCAGAATCAATTTGATTTGCATATTCACCAATAATATTTCTCCAAACCTCAGCAGATCTTAAGGATACCGGCAAAGAATAACGTCCCGGATAGCCTATCCATACACCACTTACAAAGTCTTCTGTAAGTCCTACAAAAGTAAGATCTGTCCAATCTTCAGAAGTACCGGTCTTGCCTGCAACGTGTTTATTTTCAAGCTGTGCCGGAGAACCTGTACCATTATTTACAACATTCTGAAGCAGCTGATTCATAACATAGGCTGTTTCCTCACTTACTACCTTTCTCGGACTTCCATCATCTTCATATACAATATTATCTGTTCCTTGAACAACTTTGCTTACTATATGAGCATTATAATATGTTCCTCCGTTTCCATATGGAACATAGCCATTTACAAGATTTTCAAGTGTTATACCATAAGTCAAAGCACCTACAGACATTGGAGATATAGCATTATCTGTAAGTCCCTCAGGTGATGATGCAGCAAGCTTAAGCCCCATTTTTTCAGAAGCAAAATTAAATACTGATTGTGGTGTGAGGTCATTACAAATCCTTGCAGAAACTGTATTAAGCGATCTTGCCAGTGCATCAGCAACAGATACATTTTCATGTGAATAGTTTCCGCTATAACTGTCTGTACCGTAATTTATAGGCCAATCAGCATCTCCTATCTTTGTAAGAGGTGAATCTTCTATCATAGTACCCCAATGTATGAGATCATTTTCAAGTCCAAGGCCATATGCCGCAAGAGGCTTGATTGTTGAACCTGGTTGACGTGGTTCCATTGTAGCATAGTTCCAGCAAAGAGCTATCTGTTTCTCACCGACACTGCCCACTATCGCACGAATGCTGCCATCATAATTCATAGCAACAAATGCAGATTCAGGATATTCTATCTCATCAACTGTATATTGACCATCGCCATTTGGGTCTCCGTAATGTGCAACAGAAGCAGATTCCATAAGATTATCCAAATCTTTATATTTCTCTTCAACATAATCCTGCATATCCATATCTACTGTTGTGTAAATACGGTATCCGCCTGAGTTTATACGCTCAATAGCCTCTTCGGAGGATATGTTATACATGTCCTGTAAATATCCTGCTACCTCATAAATCGCAGTATCAACTATCCAGCTTGTAGCAGCAGCGGAAAGATACGGATTGCTTTCTTCATCAGGATGCAGTTCCTTATATTCATCTGAATCTCTGAATATAAGTTTTTCGTTTGCAGCTTCTTGATATTCATCATAAGTTATTGCACCGTTCTCATACATCTGTTCAAGAACATAATATTGACGGCTTTTATTTGCTTCTTCGCCGGTGTTTATCCATTCACCTGTTTCTTCATCCTGCGTTTCAGCAAATGGATTGAGAACTTCAGGGCTTTTTGGAATAGCTGCCAGACAAGCTGCCTCCGCAACACTCAATTCAGAAACATCTTTTCCAAAATATTTAAGAGATGCTCCTTGAATACCATTTGTAGCACCGCCAAAGCCTATATAATTCAAATAACTTTCAAGTATTTTATCTTTTGAATAGTTCTTTTCAAGTTCCATTGCACGGAAAATTTCACGAATTTTACGTGATGGTGACTGGACATCGTCACCTGTAATATTCTTTACAAGCTGCTGTGTAATTGTAGAACCACCGATATTTGTATCATAAATATGCAAAAACATATTTACGAATGAATAAAACGTTCTCTTATAGTCTACACCATCGTGTATATAAAATTTTCCGTCCTCAGCATATACAAAAGCATCTCGCACGTGCTGTGGAATATCTTCGATCTTAATTGGCACACGCTCGGAAGAATTGTTTACTTCATAAAGACAAACTTCTTCACCTTTCGCATCATTAGCATAAACATATGTGTTATACTGGAGTTCCAAATCCTCAATCGTTACAGAAGAAACCTCGTCCTTGAAGTCCATTACGTAAACAGTAAGTGCCGTAACAACTATAGTTCCTGTTATAACACAAATGAGAAACAGCGACATTATTGTAGTTATAAAAATAGAAAAAGCGTTTCTAAGACCGGAAAAACGTTTTCCCTTTGCACCTGCAAAACTACCCTTGTAATAAGGATACTCCGGCGTACCAGTAGGCGGCTTGCTTCGTATTTCCTCATCTGTTTCTTTTTTATATCCCATATGCAAAGAAGAATTGTTTACAGTAGATGGATCCGGCTTTTTTGGCACAGGTTCAGAAATATTTACATTATGCTGCTTTTTAACTGAATTATTTTCACTGCTAATTTTTCTTGCATTTTTATTGACCGAACTGTTTGGAGTTGGTTTTGTTCTGCGATTATTTTGATTATTATTATCTTGATTTTTAGAATTATTAGATGCTGATGCATTTCTTTTCTTTGGCTTTTGTGAATTTTGTGGTGAATGACTGTTATTTATTTTTCTTTTATCATTCTTAGCATTACTGCTATTTTGCTTTTTATTTTCCATATGATCTATCCTTCCGTAAAGTGAATGCATTTTATTTAAATGTCACGTACATTATCATCAATATATACATTTTTATTATACCACAAAAATCCCCATATGTTAAGCGATTCCAAAAAAATTCCTTTAAAAATATACATTATGTATAAACTTTGCTCTTCTGCTCATACTGATTATGTTACTTATTTTAAAAAGGAGGATAATCAAATGACGAAGAAAAGCATATGGCTAATGATTCTTACAGCATTTGTTATTTCTGTAGTCATAGTTTTTGGTTCTATGACCGCAATGGTAACCAATCCAGAACCCGAAACTTTTGAAAGCACCGAAACTGCAACAACACAGACAGATGTTATCTTTGTACTGCGTACATGGGACGATCATCTTGGACTTTTTAGAGGTGACAGTGAAACTCCATATAGTGAGATCGATATGCCTCTCTATCTTTTAACAGAACATGACAGAAAAATGCTTGACCAAGGCATTAAAGCTCAAAACGAGGACGAGCTTAGGACATTGGTGGAAGATATAACATCTTAATTATTTATCTTAATTATGCCAAAGGCTGCTGCAAATTTAAGTTTTGCAGCAGCCAATAAATTTTAACAGACGTTTTTATAGTATTTTAATAAAAATACAAAACAGCAAAACTGCTTATATAGTCTATAGTCGTTCACAGAAAATCGATTGACAAAGTGGAAAAAATGTATTATAATAAAAATATTGTACAATTAAATACGTTTTGTAAAGGAGTATTTGTTTTATGGCTAAGAAGCAGATTTCACAGAGCGGTTATAATAAGCTTAATGAAGAACTTGATCACCTGATTACAGTCAAACGTGCAGAAATGGCTCAGAAACTTAAGGAAGCCCGTGCTCAGGGCGACCTTTCAGAAAATGCTGAATACGATGAAGCTAAAAATGAACAGGCTATTCTTGAGGCAAGAATAGCTGAGATCCAGTATACACTTGACAATTCAGAAGTCGTTGCTGATGATGATATATCAATAGACGAAGTGGGACTTGGTTCTACTATACGTCTGCATAACTTCCGTCTTGGCAAGACTGAAACATTCCAGATAGTAAGCAGCAATGAAGCAAGCTTTAAAGATGGAAAAATCTCTGATGAATCACCTATCGGAAAAGGTGCTTTAAAGAAGAAAGTCGGCGATACATTCATAATCGAAGCACCTGCCGGAGAGCTGAAATTTGAGATACTCGAAATTTCAAAATAAGGAGCTGTAAAAATGGCTGAAAATAGAACACCCGAAATCAATACTGAAGAAGATATTCATGAACAAAAGCGTATACGTATTGAGAAGCTTGCTGAACGCAGAGCAAACGGTATGGATCCGTATACTATAACAAAATTTAATGTTACAAAAAAAGCATCCGAAGCAAAGACTGAATTTGAAGCTGCTGAAGCAGAAATAAAAGTGGAGGCAGGTGATGATGAAGAGAAACTTCAGGCAGGTATGGATAAACTAAAGGAAAATGTTATTTCTGCTGCCGGACGTATAATGAGCAAACGTGTTATGGGCAATGCTGTATTTATCCATATTCAAGACAGTACTGACCGTATTCAAGTTTATGTTCGTGTAAATGATATAGGCAAGCCTGCTTTCAAGGAATTCAAGAAATGGGATATTGGAGATATAGTAGGCGTAAAGGGATATGTATTCCGTACAAAGACAGGAGAAATCTCTATCCATGCACTTGAAATAACAATGCTGTCAAAATCACTTCTGCCGCTGCCGGAAAAATGGCACGGTCTTAAAAATCAGGATACCCGCTATCGTCAGCGTTATCTCGACCTTATCGTAAATCCTGATGTAAAAAAGACATTTGTTACAAGAAGCCGCATTATCAAGGAAATTCGTAATTATCTTGATAATATCGGATACATTGAAGTGGAAACACCTGTATTGCTGCCACTGCAAATTGCTGCTGCTGCAAGACCGTTTAAAACACATCATAATACGCTGGATATGGATATGTTCCTGCGTATCGAAACAGAGCTTAACCTTAAAAAGCTTATCGTAGGCGGATTTGATCGTGTATATGAAGTTGGGAGAATCTTTAGAAATGAGGGCATGGATCCATCTCATAATCCAGAATTCACTACTATTGAAATGTATCAGGCTTATACTGATTACAAGGGCATGATGGATCTTATTGAAGATATGTATCGTTCTCTTGCAAAGACTATCTGCGGAAAGGATGTTATTTCTTATCAAGGCGTTGACATTCGTCTTGGTGAGCCTTGGGAACGCCTTACAATGATAGAATCTGTAAAGAAATATGCTGGCGTTGACTACAATGAATGGGCAACTGATGAGGATGCAAGAGCTTGCGCTAAGGTTCATGAAGTTGAAGTTGAAGAAGGCGAAAATGCTACTAAAGGTCATGTACTTATTGCATTCTTTGATGCATTCGTTGAAGACAAACTCATCCAGCCAACTATTATCTATGATTATCCTGTAGAAAATTCTCCATTGGCTAAGCGTAAACCTGAAGATCCTGCATTTACAGAACGTTTTGAATATTTCATCTATGCACGTGAAATGGGTAATGCATTCTCTGAGCTAAACGATCCTATCGACCAGAAAGAACGTTTTGTTGCACAGGTTGCCGCAAGACGTGCACTTGGTGATATGACAGGTGAAGTTGATGAGGACTTTGTAACAGCTCTTGAATATGGTCTGCCACCAACAGGTGGTCTTGGACTCGGTCTTGACAGATTGGTTATGCTGCTTACTGACAGTGCATCTATACGTGATGTCCTTTTATTCCCGACAATGCGTCCGCTTACAAAGCAAGATGCAAATGTTGAAGAAACAGACGCTGAATAATTTAAAATGGGTGGACTGATGACTTATATGTCTATGGTACACCCTTTTATTCATACAGAAAAGAGGAGCTTATATGCCGGAAGACAAAAAGCACATAACTAATGAGCATATTGCAAAAGAAAATAAAAAGAAGAAGGAAAAGCCCAAAAGTTTTATAGAAACAGTTCGTGAAATAGATGAAAAAGAACGAAAGCGTGAAGAGGAAATTGAGGCAAAACGCCAAAAAATATTAGAAGAACGCAAAAAAAAGGAACAAGAAGCGTATGATAAAAAAATACAAGAAGAACGTATTGAACTTATGCGTCTTAAGCAAGGAGTAATAATAGAAAGCGAAACCATTCACGAAGAAAAAGAGATAGAAGCTAAAAGACCATTATGGAAAAGAATCGGAAATTTTTTCTATCACAGTAAATGGTGGCTTGTTATATCTGTATTTCTTGTTGGAGTTTGTGGATTTATGGCATTTGACTATTGTTCCGCTGTTCACCCTGATATGATAGTAATGGTTTTAACAGATGATCCAACACTTCAGATCACAAATGATTATATCTCGAATTATTTTGAACAATTCATTGATGACATAAACAAGGACGGCAAAACTATCGTTGATGTATATGCTATACCTGTAGATAAAGACATAAGCATAAACGACTATTACTTAGGAAATATGACTAAGCTTTCATCTCAATTTCAAATGGCGGATGCGATAATGGTAATAACAGATGCAACTGCAAATAAAACGATAGATGCAGAAAACACTCTTGTAAATTTAGAAGAACTATTTCCTGAAAATAAAAACGTTCATGGAACAGGCTTTTATATAAGAAACACTGATTTTATGGACAAGGTCGGATATACCGGAGTAGTTCTTGACAGAGATATATGCATAGGTTTGAGAGCACCGAAAAAGACTATGGACAGTTTGAAAGAAATGCAGGAAAATTACAATATAGCATTTGATGTACTTCAAAAGGTAATGGACGATCTTCCATATGTGCATAAAGACAGAACATTTAATACAGAAAACACAACAGAAGGAGGAATACAATAATGCTTTATATAGGCTGTCATCTACCATCTTCAAAAGGCTATCTTGCAATGGGCAGACACGCAGTTGCACTTGGTGCAAATACATTTGCATTTTTCACAAGGAATCCACGTGGCGGAAGTGCTAAAAAAATAAACACTTCTGATGTAGAAGCATTTTTAAAATTAGCGGAAAGTCATAATTTCGGAACACTCGTTGCTCATGCTCCATATACAATGAACCTTTGCTCCAACAACATATCAATAAGAGAATTTGGCAGAAATATGCTTGCTGATGATATGAAAAGAATGGAGATGACACCCGGTCAATATTATAATTTTCATCCAGGAAGTCATGTTGGACAAGGTGTTGATTTAGGCATTGAGCAGATCGCAGAAACTTTAAACAATGTTTTAACAAAAGAGCAAAGCACTACAGTTCTGCTGGAAGGAATGGCAGGAAAAGGCTCTGAAATCGGTTCAAAGTTTGAGGAATTAAAAGCTATTCTTGACAAGGTTGAACTCAAAGAAAAAATGGGAGTATGCCTTGACACGTGTCATCTATGGGAAGCCGGATATGATATTGTAAACGACTTAAACGGTGTGCTGGAGGAATTTGATCGTATTGTGGGCATAAAGTATTTGAAAGCAATGCACCTAAATGATAGTAAAAATCCTATTGCAGCCCATAAAGACAGACACGAACTGATTGGTGAAGGTCATATTGGCAAGAAAGCATTGATAAAAATTATAAATCATCCTGAACTTAGAAACCTTCCATTTATTTTGGAAACGCCAAACGATGATGAAGGCTATGCAAATGAAATAAAACTTATGCAAAGTAATTATACAACATGGTAAAACCACTAAATATAAATATCGAGCTGTCGCAAGATCTAAATTTGCAGCAGCTCGTTTATTTTTTGTCTAAAAAATCGTTTTAACAAAACAAAAGGCAGCACGAATAAATCGTACTGCCTTTATTATTGCTAGTTAATCATTCACATTATAATTGTAAACAACTTAAATTAATCCTTAACAGGAAGTTCCTTGATCTGTTCAGACAGACGCTGCAACAAAGCATTTGCATCTCTACCATTGATTTCTGGATCAGAGATAAAGCACTGTGCATTTGCCAACTGCTGGTCATTGAATTCCATTGAACCTGCAATGTACTTGTTCAAGTATACGAGGTCAATCATAGAAAGTGTACCATCAAGGTTTGTATCACCATAAAGAACATCGTCTGGATTATGCTTAGTAGTAGATGTTGTTGTAGTTGTTGTATCAGAAGAAGCAGTTGTCTTAGATGATGTTGTACCGTCAACATTTGGAGCTTCATCTTCGAGGAATGAAGAGATCCAAACCAGAGGAGAGTTCCAGTTAATTGTACATTCGTTTACAGACCAAGCCTCAGACTGGTCAAGGTAACAAAGCATAGGAGCAACTTCGCCAGCCTTGTAGCCCTTACCCTGAATCATAGGATCCTGCATTTCGGAGTTGTTACCACCGGAGAGAACGCCACGTGGAGCAGATGGGAAGCTTGAATCAAGCTCATTAGACCACCATCTGTGGTGTGGGTGCTCAAGGTGATGTTCACCGTAACCAGAAACGTAAGACATTTCGAGGAGGTTTCTACCGAAGATATAGTCCATAGCAGTAGATACACCGCTGATGTACTTAGGATCATGTTCAATATCATATGCCAGACCCATTACCATAGCGTTGTTAACAACCATGGAGTTAGAGCCCCATTCATAACCGTTTTCAAGAGTCTTCTTTTCGAGTCCGCTGCCGTCCTTGTTGAACTGAGCAATTGACCATACTGTTGTTTCATAGTCATGACCAACATAAGGAACACCGAAGTCAGAATCATCTTCAAGCTTAATGAAGTAGTCAGCAGCATTCTTAACGCTGTTCTGAATTGTTGTGAGTTCTTCCTGAGTGATCAAGCCCTTTTCGAGCAGCTTGTCGCCATTGATAGAAAGTGACAGTGTACCGAGTGAGCTTAATGTACCCCATGTAAATGCAGATGCTGTACCGTTGTTTTCACCGCCGTAGAGAGCTGTAGAAACGCCGTAGCACTTACCTGTCTTGTCGTCATAACCGAGCATATCTGTCTTGTAATCAGCCTTTTCAGAAGTGATGTACAATTCACAAGCTGCCCAATAGAATTCGTCAGTTACATCTGTATCGCCGTAAGGACCACCGCCCTTGTTCTGTGTCAGAGGAGCATACAGTGATACGTGATCAGCGTTCTGATCCGGAACAGTTACATATGGCTTGTAGCTATCCTTAGCAGCCTTGTAAGCCTTTTCAGCAAGTGCCAAACAATCAGAAGCTTCAGAAGCATTATAAGGCTTAATAAGTCTTGAATACTGAGCCAGAGCAGCAGCAAAGTTCAAAGTAGCTGCATATGTCTTTGGCTTAACAATACGAGTAAGTTCGCCTGCATTTGTTTTTTCAGTAGCATCAGCAGGAGATACAGCAAGAGCTGTCCACTTGTAGTCGTGAAGCTTGTGGTAAACCATACCGTCAGATGGATCCTGCATTGTCTTGAAGAAGTCGATTTCAACACCTACTTCGTCAAGGATGTCAGGTGTGCCGTTTCCAGCTTCAGGAACCTTTACAGTCTTACCTGCATCATCCCACTTAGAAACATCGCCCTTATTTACATCACGGTCAAATATAGAAAGCAGAGTCCAGATAGAAACACCGCCGTTAACTACGTACTTACCGTGGTCACCAGCATCGTACCAGCCGTTTGCACCTTCTTTGATTGAACCGTTTGTCTTTTCAACATCAGCATCAGTAGGAATGATGTAAACCCACTTAGACTGAATGTAAGCTTCAGTATTAGCGTGACCAGCTTTACGAGCGAGGTCGCTTGCAGAAGCCTTAGGACCATCCGGGTCAGCAGATGCAATGTACTCAGACTTAATATCAACACCTGAACGGTTCTGATAGAAGTAGTTCATAGCCTCTGTTGTCAGATTACCGTAAATGTCATTACCGATGTCAAATGGCAGAGATGTCTTGCCATCACAAGTAATTGTATAACCTGTACCCTCTTCAGTAACCTCAGAGAAGTCGATAACCTGGTTGTAAGTCTGAGATGCATCACAAAGTGTGCTGCCGCCTGTTGTCTTGCCCTCATATACTGTAGTTCCGCTGGAATTCTTAACCTGGAAATCCTTAGGTGTAGAATCAGCCTTGTCACCAAGTACGAGTGTAGCCTTCTTAGCAAGCTTAGGGAAGTAACCCATCTGGTTTACTTCTATACCTGTAGCTACATACTCATCTTCATGAACATAGTCAGACTTATCATCAGTCATATCAATAAGACACATATTATCAAACTTGATAAGTTTGCCCTCATTTATACAAATAAAATCTTGACCAAACTGAGGTGTTGTACCGCCAAGGTGGAATGTCCATTCACCAACGCCATCAACATCATACTTAGGCTGGAATTCGTAAGCATATGTTGTCCACTGGTTTGACGGTATGGGGTTGTTTTTCCAAGCGTCCCATCCCATACCATAATCAATGTTCTGACCGGATGGAGAAGCAGCTCTCAGAGCAGCTTCAATTCCTGCCATATCCTTGCCTTCAACATCAGAATACTTCAGCCCGAGCTGCTGACCGTTGCCGTGCCACAGTTCCTTATCATCATCAGTCATATCACCGAATTTTGCATAAATTCTTGCGTTTGAATCATCTGTCCATACAGAATATGTAAGACGATAAGTATGACTGCTTTCCATTGTCAGACCTCTGTGACGGAACTGACAGTCCCAACGACCTTCACCATTGTTAGATACGCCGCCTGGGTTTGTAATAAGAATGTTATAGCAACCTTCTGCTATATCAAACTTCATTGTACCAGTTGCAGATTCGCAGATGTGCCAAGGCAAACCAGCGCCATCATTAAAGTCACCGGCACCAAGTTCCTCACCTGCAAAAGCAGTGAGTGATGTCATACCAGCCATAAGTGCAGATGCGGACATTGCAGCTGCCATTACGCCTGAGAGCAATCTCTTGCTCATTTTTTTGTTTGGCATAAATTATCCTCCTTAAAGATATAATAAATATAATTTTTTTTAGAAATGCTCATGCATTTCAGCTTATAACGTAATCCCCTAACGGAGAAAATCCGAAGGCAGACCCCTCAACCGTTTAATTTCACCTCACACAACAAAACTAATAAACGGTTCATTTGCCTATCTTCTTGTTGCCATTATTATAACATAAGAGTAATAAAATGTAAAGCTATTTTCCTAAACTTCAGTAATTTTTTATAAAGGCGATAGAAGATTTTTGTTTATTTTGACTATAACTTTTTGAACAAAAATGTCAAAAAATAAGGACTGCATGAATCGCTCCATGCAGTCCTTAACTTATAAATTCAATTCTTCTTAATTTTCAGGAAGTGAAGGAATGAAGTCTACGAGGTATCTCATAAGTGACATGAGGTCATCGCTGTTGATTTCATTGATATTAACGCTTCCATCGTCCTTACAAGTTGCATTTCTCATAGCCTGTGGGTTAAGTGTAATCTGACCAAGCAGATACTTGTTCAGGCAAATAATATCCTGTACACCTACTCTGCCGTCAAGGTTTGTATCACCAATAAGGTCATTCCATACTATTTCACCGCTAGTAGTTGTTGCTGTTGTAGTTGAGGTTGTAGTTGTTGTAGTTGTTGTGCCAGTGCCGGATGTTGTAGTTGCTGTAGTAGTTGTAGTTGAAGCTGTTGTAGTAGTTGTGGTTGTAGTTGTTGTAGTGGTGGTTGTAGTTGTTGTGATTGTAGTTGTTGTAGTTGTTGTTTCAGTTGGAATGATAATGTTGATTACACCAGAAACATAATTTGTTGGAAGTCTATCTTCACTAGCCAGAACTGCTTCACATTTTGGTGAGCCAAGTGCTGGGTTGAGTTCTGGATCAAAATCAAGCGGGAATGAATAATATGAACCATGCTCTGCATCAGTTTGAAGTGTCAAACCAGCCTTTTCTGCTGCTGCTATTACAGTTTCCTTATCAGCTACATCATAGAACATTGTAGCAATTGAGCTACCGTCTTCTGCTGCATCTACGCCGAATATTGCAGAACCTGCAATCAACATTTCATTCGCTGTAAATACCATATCTGCAAAGTCAGGATATGCTTCACCAAATTCCATGCCCATGTTGCCTGCTGCTGTTGGCTTGATTGCTCCGTTTGTAAGAGCTGATGACTTCATTGTCAGCTTGAGAGCTGTCAAATCACCTGGGTCATTGTATACTCTTGGGATAATGCCAAAGTCTGTATCGCCAGCATTTACCCAATATTCGCCTGCTTCCCATGTATAATCTGTAGGAAGTTCAACAGGATCTTTTACAATAATATTGATAATACCGGAAACATATGTTGTTGGAAGTCTATCTTCACTAGCCAGAACTGCTTCACATTTTGGTGAGCCAAG
>CANOIR010000016.1 GCA_947566125.1 uncultured Ruminococcus sp.
TTGGATATAAACGATATAGTTGGAGCAGAGGGCTTCTTTGACGCAAGAAGGGTATGTGGTATTTTAATATCTGGCAATGCCGGCGGTATAAGAAGTACTTATTATGTATATGAAGATGATTTCAGCAGTGCAAATTAAATTATAGATACAGCTACTAAATATATAACAATATAAAAACATATGCATATACTGATAAAAAGGAGTGTTGCATATGCGTAAGCCATGTAAGCCACTTTCTCTTGTAATGGAAGGAGAAAAGGCAGTTATATCTTCCTTTCATCTTGGCGACGCTCTAAGGGAAAGATTATATTCACTCGGTATGATACCGGGAACAAATGTTTCCTGTCTTTATAAAAGAAAGGGTGGACTCGCTGCATATAATGTAAGGGGTGCTGTCATTGCCATAAGACTCAGTGATGCAAAATTTATTTTGGTAGATCAGCAGTAAAATTATAAGAACTTGTTCTCATAGGATTTATGAATAGATTTTCGAGCATAATTTTACTGAGGGTAAGGCGAAAAAGCGAAAGCATACTATTGTATGATGAGCTTTTAGGGCGAATCAATCAGTAAAATTTGCCGAAAAGATGCGTGCAATACCCTATGAAAACAAGTTCTAATATAAAAATAAAAAGGAATCTGATAGAAAATAAATCAGATTCCTTTTTTGTCATTTTCTTTTTGGATAAGGATTCTTTTCGTCTGTCATGCCAACCAAATAGTCTAAGCTGACATGATAAAATTCTGCAAGCTTTATTGCAAATTCAAGCGGCAAATCCCGTTCCATTCTTTCATATTTTGAATAGAGAGATTGGTCGCATAATAAATATGCAGAAACTTGTTTTTGTGTCAGATCATAATCCTCTCGCAAATCTCGAATTCTTAAATACATAGCATCACCGCTTTTATTATATATGAGTGCAATTCTTGTTATATAAAAATTGGACAAATAGTCCTATAACACCTATTGAATATTTGTTGTATATGCGAATTGAAAAATAGGACTATTTGTACTATAATATGTAATATAATAAAATTTTAAGGAGAAATATACAATGAATAAAAATTTTACAATATGTGCTGCTCTTTGCATAAGCGTGGGATTACTGGCGGGCTGCGGTAATAGTAATGATCTAAAATCAACAGAAAATAATACTGATGCTGCATATACTACAGAAAAATCCGATTCAGAAAACACCTTAGAAAATATAATATATACATCTGAAAATATAAAAGTCACATATCTTGGCATAGATGAAAACAAAATTTTCGGTCCAGAACTTAAACTCCAAATTGAAAATCTATCAGAACAGAATATATCTTTAAGCATAAAAAATTCGTCTGTAAATGGTGCTATGATAGATACTTTATTTTATGCGGACATTACCCCAGGCAAAACTGCAAATAAGTCTGTAACATTCTTGAAAAGCGACTTAGAAGATAATAATATAACTGAAATTGATACATTTGAGTTTTCATTTAATATATATAATTCAGATACACTGGAAAATATAGAAGATACTGACATGATAACAATAAATCCATAAAATAAATAAATAAAACAATTGGGAGAAATTTTTATAGATTTCTCCCTTTACTTTAAGATTTATTTAAGAATACAGCCTTATACTAAAGATAACATAATAAATTCTCGGTACATTAAGAACCCGTCTTCATAAAATGTATCATACGTCTTTTCGGCAAATTTTTTCGCTGACTGCGTTAAAAAATCTCACCATACGAAAGTATGCTTTCGCTTTTTTGTCTTGTTAGCGAAAAAATTATGCTCGAAAATCCGCACACTAATCTTATGAAGACAGGTTCTAAGTCTTTTTATTGAAAGGAGTATTCTATATGAAAAAATCATTTATACGCAAAACCGCAGCAGGTGCTATAAGCATTGCACTTCTAAGTTCAAATTTTATAAGTGCAGATGCTGCCACTTTACTCGGAGATGTAAATCAAGACAGTGCAGTAGGTATTGCTGATATCGTTTCTCTCCAGAAGTATATAATAAATCAAGGCACTCTTTCTTCTGACGGAAAGTCAAATGCAGACATCAACAGCGATAATAGAGTAAACATATTCGATCTCTCTTTGCTTAAAAATATGGTATCTAATCCGTTTTCTGATACTATTAAAATTCATCTGAGCGACAATGGAATCACCGTTGAAAACGATTCTAATAATGTTGTTGCTGTAAATAATAAAGTCGTTACTATCTCTGCATCAGGCAAATATATTGTAGACGGAACTATAAATGATGGTCAAATACTTGTAAATATCCCTGATATTATTGCGGACGCCGCAGCTGCTGAAATCACTTTGAATAATGTTTCTATGACAAACAGCTCAATGCCATGTATATATTCTCAAAGTGCTGATAAACTCAAGATCACTGCAATAGGTACAAATGATCTTACTGATACAGCTACAACTGCACGCACAGATGCTCCGGCTTGTATCTATTCTCTTACTGATACTACTATTACTAAAAACAGCGGTGGTACTCTTAATATTACATCTTCATTCAATAGAGGTATTGACTGTAATGAAGACTTGAACCTAAACGGCGGTACTATAAACATCAATACTGATGTTGACACTCTATCTGATTGTGATGCTATTAAAGCTCGTGAAACTGTTTCTATTGACGGTGCAGATATAGTTATTGATTCATCTGCTGACGGTATTAAGTCAAGCAAAAGAAATGTTGAAGTGCTTTCCGGAAACATAAAAGTAAAGGCCGGTAATGATGCTATTCAGGCTGCAACTTCTATTGATATTTCAGGCGGTACAGTTGTTGCAGGTGGCGACAGGGGACTTAGACTTGACGACGGCGGCACTCTGAATATTACAGGCGGAAACATTATTGCAACTGCTACAGATTATCAGATAACAGACATTGCACAAAGCCTTGCAAATGTTGATATGAGCGGTTCTACTCAGAATATTATGCTGCTTGATTTCAATACACAGCAGTCTAAAAAACAAGCTGTAACTCTTACTCAAAATGGTAAAATAGCATTTGAAATGACAGCAAATAAAAAGTTTAACTATGCACTTATAAGCTCTTCTGCTATTGCTTCAGATTCTACATATAATCTCTATGTAGGCGATGCACAGCAGGGACATCCAAACGGTCAGTCCGCAGACTTCAAAGTATCATCAGGCTCAACTGAATTTACTGATGTTGCACCTCTTATAGGAAGTGTAATTACGGTACCTGATGATAAAACAGCAACATCCATTGTATATAATGGAAACAGAGTTTCTGCTTTAAATGCTTCCGGTTCAACAATCAGCTCACCATCTAATGTTACTATTTCAGGAAACAGTGTTACTGTTAAAGAACCAGGCGTTATGTCTGTAAGCGGTTCATCAGATAATGCACAGATAATCGTTGACTGCGATAAGACTACATATCCTACAGGTGTTGTAGAACTTGATCTTGTTGGTGCAGAGCTTTCTAATTCATCTGCTGCACCTATTTACGTTAAACAAATCGGTGATGAGGTTCAAATCGTTGCTAAAAACGGAACTGTAAATACAATTTCAGACGGCACAAGCCACAGCGATACAAATACTGATGGTGAAACTATTCCGGCTGCTATTTATGCTGAAGATGATCTTAAGATAAAAGGGCAGGGTACACTAAATGTAAACGGCAATACTGAAGATGGCATTGCTACGAAAAATGATCTTAAAATTTACAACGGCATTGTTAATGTAACTGCTAAAGATGATGGTTTAAGAGGTGGTGACAGTGTTACCATTGGAAATGATACTGCTACTGATTTCAGCAGTTTAAATCTTACAGTTAATGCAGGATCAGGCGATGGTGTTAAAGCTAATGATATGGATACATCAAGCGGAAAGGGATTTATCACGATAAACGGTGGTACTATAAATGTTACAGCAAATTCTGATGGATTCCATGCATCACAAAACCTGAATGTAAACAATGGAGATATTACAATTAAAACTACTGGTTCATCCTCTTCAACACCTGATGCAAGTGCAAAAGGTCTTAAAGCCGGACGTACGGATGATATTACAGGCACATCTGTAACTGGTGCTATAACTATAAACGGCGGACATATCAATGCTGATACAAAGGACGACTGTGTTCACGCAAGCGGAAATATTTACCTCTATGGAGGAACTCTTGAACTGAATTCCGGTGATGACGCTGTACACAGCGATGCTGACCTTACAATAGGCAAGGGCAATAATACTTTTGATGACCTTACTGTAATCGTAGAAGCTTGCTATGAAGGAATGGAAGCAATAAATATTACACAAAACAGCGGAAGTGTTATTGTAAATTCTACTGATGATGGATATAATGCAGCAGGTGGTGCAGATGGTTCTGGTAATATGGGTCCTGGCGGCTGGGGCGGCGGAAACTGGGGCGGAAGCTCTTCTGGCGGTAATTATTCAATTAATATAAACGGCGGTTTTGCTCTTGTAAATGCAACAGATGGTGACCATGACGGATTCGATTCAAATGGTTCTATTACCATTAAAGACGGCTATATCATTTCAAACGGCAATGAACCTATTGACAGTGACGGCACTCAAACATACACAGGTGGTGTATATGTTAAAAATACCGGTTCTGGTGGAATGGGCGGCCCTGGCGGTGGAATGGGCGGCGGAATGGGCGGTTCATCCTCAATGACCCAATCTGTATCCGCATCAGTTTCTGTAAGTGCAGGTACAAGAATAACAATCTGCGATGGAAACAGCAATGTAATTGTATCATTTATCGCTGACAAGAACGTTTCCAATATCATTGCAGGCTGCATAGAATATACCGGTGCAACTGTTTATACTGGCGGTGAGCTTAGTGGAGCAACATACTTCCAAACAGTAGACCAAACTCAGCTGGCAGCATATGGCGGAAAGCTTACAGGCGGCACAGCAGCAAGCAGTGGAAGCAGTAATACAAATCCATGGAAATAAACATTTAAATTTTTCAAGCCGACATTTTTGAGAATGTCGGCTTGATTTTTTAATTAATTATTTACCTACACAGAATCGTGAAAAGACATCTTCTACTACCTTTTCTGATACTCTCTCTCCCGTTAAATTCATAAGTTCCTCTGCTGCTCCATCTAGTATTACAGTTATGGCATCAAGATTTATTCCTACATCTAATGCTTCTATGGCTTCGTCTACAAGCTCCTTAGCTGATTTGGCACAGCAAAGCTGTCTTTCATTTGATAGTATTCCCATCTCGGGAATTATATCTCCTTTATAAAACATCTCCTCAATGGCTTCTGTAAGCTCCTCAAGCCCTTTGCCCTCTTTGGCAGACATTTCTATACACTTCTCAAACTCACCGCTTAAACGCTCCTTCAAGCCACTTTTAACGCTCTTGTCAAGCTTATTTACTATGGCGATAACCCTCTTACCCTTGAGCTTATGCAAAAGCTCTTCATCTTCTTCGCTAAGCGGCTCTGTTCCATCAAATACTGCCAAAACTAAATCCGCTCTTTCTAATCGCTCTCTGGCTATGTTTACTCCTATCTGCTCTATTACATCTTCTGTTTCTCTTATTCCGGCTGTATCCCATAATCTTAATGTAGCATCTCCCAAACGTATCCTTTCTTCTACTACATCTCTTGTAGTTCCTGCTATATCTGTTACTATGCTTCTATCACAGCCATTAAGCAAATTAAAAAGCGTTGACTTGCCAACATTCGGTCTTCCTATAATTACTGCTGATACGCCTTCTTTTATTATCCTGCCATAATCTCCTGTATCTATTACCTTGAAAAGTTCATCACATACTTCACAAAGATTAGATCTCAACACATCAGGCTCAACCTCCGGTATGTCATCTTCAGGATAATCTGCCCAGGCTGCAAGTGCACCTAAGACTTCAACCATTTTATCTATTATGCCTCTTATCCTTCTATACACCGCTCCTTCCTGTATGGAACGAGCAAATTTAAGCTCTCGCTCTGATGATGCTGATATTATGTCCATTACCGCTTCTGCTTCTGTAAGCATCAGCTTGCCATTTTGAAATGCTCTCTTTGTAAATTCTCCTGCCTCCGCTAAAACCGCACCTGCATCTATTACTGTACGCAATATCATACGTGAAACATATATTCCGCCATGACAGGAAATTTCTACCACATCTTCACCTGTATAACTCTTTGGTGCTTTGAATACAGTGAGAACACCTTCATCAAGAACTTCATCATTCCTTACAGCTTTGCCGTAAGCACAGGTGTATCCCTTCATTTCAGATGGAAGTTTACCGGATATCGTATGGAAAACTTTATCTGCTATCTCAAGCGAACTGTCACCTGAAATTCTTATAACAGCAATACCGCCTTCTGCCTGAGGTGTGGATATTGCTGCGATCGTTGTACCGTTCATATTTTACCTCCTAAAAATCAAACTGCTTAAACAATCAAAACTTCAAAATGTTCCACGTGGAACATTTTTGTTCTACGTACTTTTCTCCCTGCATCAGATTTGTAAATTAAATTATATAAAGCAAAAAGACCGCTGCAAATTTTCAGTCTTGCAGCAGCCTTTTATTTCTTAGAAACTGTCCACATAGAAATTGTGTGCGGAATTTCCTGTGTGGAAAAGTTCTCAAAGCTCTATTTTGCCATAAAGACCAGTGTTAAGTTCATCTTCAGGTCTTGGCTTCTTGTAATCCTTTTCAAAGCTTGTCTTCATATTATCAAGATTACTTGGCTTGAAATCTTCCGGTCGCTTTTCACGATACGGTCTTCTATTGCCGTCATTTCCATTGTTTCTGCGATTACGGCGATTTTGTCCGCCAGGTACTGCTACAACTACCTTACGATAAGGGTCTTCGCCTACACTGTGTGATACTACACCGTCGATCTCTGCAATCTTTGAATGAATAATTCTTCTTTCATATGGATTCATAGGTTCGAGCGTAGTAGAACGTCCTGAACGCAGTACATTCTTAGCGATCTTTTCAGCAAGCTGCTCAAGTGTCTTGCGGCGTTTTACTCTGTAGCCATTGCTGTCAAGCATTATTCTATTGTATTCTTCCATGCCTCTGTTAGCAATAATGCTTGCCAGATACTGAATAGAATCAAGAGTTTCTCCTCTTCTTCCAATGATTATACCGCTCTTGCTTTCACTTGTTACATTCATAAGAATGCCATTCTCAATTATTGAAACTGCTACGTTTACATTAACGCCCATTTTTTCATAAATGGCAGTAATATATGTTTTTGCAGCCTTGAGATTATCAGGCAATTCATCATCTGAAAGTTCTTTCGCTTCTGTATATGTGCTTTCTTCATTCTTTTCAGCAGATTCTGAGTATTTTTCTTCTTCCTTCTCTACTGTTTCCTTAGTATCTTCTACATTAGAATTTACTTCTTCTTTTGTATCTTCTAAATTGCTTTTTTCAGCAAAAATGTCGTCCATTTCAATAATAGATGGAGCTTTTGTTTCTCTTTTTGAAGGTTCTGCTGTCTTTGGAGAAACACTTTCTTCATATATAGCTTCAACCTTCATCTTACCAAAAAATCCTTTTTTCTCTTCAAGAACTCTAAACACAATAAAATCTTCAGATACCCCAAACTGCTCGACAGCAAGCTTTTTAGCTTGTTCCATCTTTTTTACGATAAAAACCTCAGTCATTTATGTTCAACCTTTCATATTATATATCGGATATTATTCATCATCATAATCAGAATATTCTTCTCCGTATTCTTCAGACATACGTTTTCTTGCTTCTCTTATACGCTGACTTTCATATTCATTTTTTTCTCTCTTTGACATATTTTCTGTATCCACATCTCTTAAAGAAGTATTATTCATAGCTGCTGCCTGATTCTGAGCTTCCATCATTCTTTGTGAAAAGCTCTTCTTTCCATTAGCATACTTCTTTTGATTTTTAGCATTTTCACGCTCACAAATTGCTTCAATTCTTTTCGGTGTAAAATAATTGTTAAGTCCGATCTGGATAAGAAGAGATACAAGAGAAGAACAAGCCCAATAAAAACCTACACCGGCAGGTACATTAAATGCAAACCATATGGAGAAAAGAGGCATACCATAAAGCATTATGTTCATGCATCCCATGCTAGGCTGATCCGGATTTTTCTTCTTAGTTACTATCTGTGAGTAAATAGTCATTGTAAGCTGCAACAGACCTGAAACAAACGGTATGCACCACAGACCAAAGTTGCTCATGTCTTTAATATTAGGTGTTACCCCAAGATCTATACCAAGGAATTTAAAATGATTCAGGAAATTTGATACTTCAGCATTGTCAAATCCTGCAACATTAAACAAACTTGAATCCTGTTTGAATGCTTCCATAATATAAAGCTCTTCACGAAGATCACCTGACTTGAATTTGTCTGCGATCGCCGGGAACTGTTCAGTTACCATCTTTACTGCATTATCAATTACATCTCCGCTATAACCCAATACATGAGTAAGAGGCTTGTAAACAACCGCCAATATACCAAAAAGCAGAAAAAACTGCAAAAACATAGGCAAACATGACGCTCCGGGATTTACACCCTCTTTTTGATAAAGCTCCATCTGTGCCTGTTGATATTTCTGCGGATCTTTTTCATATTTCTTCCTAAGCTCTTTTAACTTAGGATTTAATCTCTGCATCTTTACAGAACTCTTTTGAGTTTTATAGTTGATAGGAAACAACAATGCCTTTGAGAAAAGAGTAAACAAAATAATAGCAACGCCATAATTCTGAACCAGGTGGTAAATAAAACGCATTACGTACCCAAATGGTACGCCAAGGATGTCGTATAAAATATTCATAGGATATGTTTTCCTTTCCGGTTATAATCAATCGAATTACATCTCTTTTTTCTTATAAAAGATGGAAATTCTTCCGGAACGTAATCTATGCCGCCTATATTCCATGGGTGACATCGCAAAATCCTTTTAACTGCAAGATATGTACCTCTTACAGCACCAAATCTCTTTACCGCTGTTATAGCATAACTGGAACAAGTAGGATAAAATCTACAACACGGCGGCTTGAGTGGAGATATGCATTTCTGATAAAATTTTATCAGTGCAAGCACAAGATATTTCATCTTGACTTACCTCCGATCTCATACAAGCACCGATTTATTCTTTTCAGTCCTTGTCCTTTCAGAAAATCAGCAAGCTCCGTTGAACGGATTTCGCCTATTGCTGCTCTTGCTACTATGACCATATCTATTCCAACCGGAAACAAACTTTCCGCTTCTCTATATGCAGCACGAATCACTCGCTTTGCACGATTTCTCTGTACCGCTCCGCCTACTTTTTTTCCGGCTGTTATTCCAAGTCTATTATACTTAAGCTTGTTTTTGCGTACATAGATAACTACATATGGCGATACTACTGTCTTTCCACGCTGATAAAGCATTACAAAATCTTTATTTCGTGTAAGAATTGCTGTTTGCAGCATAATTTCCTCCGTTCCTCTGGAAGTTTTTTCCTCCTAAAACAAAAAGACCACAAAATAATTTGTGGTCTGACTCGTTAGTGGCTAAGTCTTGCTCTGCCCTTGGCTCTTCTACGAGCTAAAACCTTTCTTCCGTTCGAGGTTGCCATTCTCTTCATGAAACCATGCTCCTTCTTTCTATGGAGCTTCTTAGGCTGATAAGTTCTCTTCATCTTTAATTCTCCTCCTCTCGGCTATTGTCTTAATGTGTTTTTAAGGCTCTTTCAATACGCTGATCACTGCCAATTATTTGCACTATCAACTTCAAAGACCTTTTCCACAATATTATACTCCATTTTTTCCCCATTGTCAAGGGTTTTTTCTCTTTTTAACTCATTTATTTTTATTTTACACAAATATCAATTTCAAATATAAAACAGCAGAAAAACTTTCAACATCTTTTATATGTTTAAAACTTAGTTAAAGCCCGATATGTTATGATCCCTTTTTTACAACAACTTTAAACATATCTTCCAATACTTATGTGCTTAAAATTGCAAAAGATTTTAACTTTCAACAAAAATGTTGAAAAATAAATTGAAAACTCTTGCATTGATAGAAAATATATGCTATACTATTATTAAGAGGAATATTGTGAAAAGCTGCATACATAGTTTCTAGATCATGCAGCTTTTTATTACTTGATTTTTGCAAACAGCTGATAACTGCTGCTTTTTTCAACAGTGTAAAACAATATAAAACCTCTATCACATTCTAAAATTTCTTACAGCAGCTTGTAAGCTTAAAAATATTAAAAATGCTTTCTTGACTATAGCTTTTTTAATATTTAAATGCTTAATCTATATATTTCCTGTAAGAATAGATTTTTCATCTTAATTTTTTACTATATTTCAGAAAAATAAACAAAGGAGACGAAGCATATGAATTCATTTGAAGACGTATTTGCTCGTGTAAAGGAATACTGCCTTAAAGAAGGCGGTCTTTCCGAAGTCGCTGTAAAATTATGGATAGGCTCTCTTCAACCTCTCAGCCTAAGCGGTACAGTTGCCGCATTTACTGTACAGTCAGACTTTCAGCGTAATATCGTTCTGCAAAATTACGAAGAACTTTTAAAAGAAGCTTTTGAAAATATTCTCGGATTTCCGGTAGAACTTGTTATTCAAGTAGTTGAACCGGACGATGATTATATGAATACTCACAGCGATCCGGCTCCACGGAATGCTGAAGAAATTGATAAACGTCACGCATCTCTCGAAAAATCACTTGAAGGGGCAAATTATGAATACACATTCTCTACATTTATCGTAGGCCGTTCAAATGAGTTTGCCTATGCTGCTTGTACAGCTGTTGCAAAAGAACCGGGTAAAAATTATAACCCATTATTTATTTATGGTCCGTCCGGACTTGGAAAAACTCACCTTATGCACGCTATAGCTCACGAAGTACAGCAGAATTATCCAAACTACAATATCATATATGTTACAAGCGAAGAATTCGGAAATGACCTTATTA
The DNA here is from genome assembly GCA_947566125.1 of uncultured Ruminococcus sp. Taxonomy (GTDB): domain Bacteria; phylum Bacillota; class Clostridia; order Oscillospirales; family Ruminococcaceae; genus Ruminococcus_C. The sequence continues at coordinate 10,952 of CANOIR010000016.1, forward strand.
AAGGCATAAACGAAAATAATATGTTGGGATTTCATGAAAAGTACAGAAGTGCCGACCTGCTGCTTATTGATGATATTCAATTCTTTAGCAATAAAGACCGTATGCAGGAGGAATTCTTCCATACTTTTAATAAACTCCATGCAGAAGGAAAACAGATAGTTATCACATCTGATAAACCTCCAAAGGAACTTAAAACTCTGGAAGAAAGAATCCGCACTCGTTTTGAATGGGGTCTTATTACCGATATTTCTATTCCGGATTTTGAAACAAGAATAGCTATCATTCGCCGTAAGGCAGAATTGCTTGACCTTGTAATTCCGGATGATGTTTCTGAATTTATTGCAAACAGACTTAAATCAAATATTCGTCAGCTTGAAGGTGCTGTAAAAAAACTTAAAGCATTAAAGCATCTTGCTGGTTCACCGCCGTCTATATCAATGGCTCAGAGTGTTATCAAAGACATTCTTAATGATGACCAGCCTATTCCGATCACTGTAGAGAAGATCATAGTAGAAGTTGCTGATGTATATGGCGTAACTCCTGAAGAGATACGCAGCAGCAAACGTTCAAGCCAGATTTCTACTGCACGAAAAGTTGCTATATATGTTGTTCGTGAAATAACCCAGATGCCTCTTCAATCAATAGGTACTGAATTCGGCGGACGTGATCACTCCACCATCGTTTATGCAATCAACAATATTGAAGCAGGTATGAAACGTGATGAAAACCTCAAACAGCTTGTAAACGATATAATCAAAAACATACGTGACAAAAGCCGTATCTAATGTTTTTTATAAACTTAATTCCTAAGCCAAGACCATTTTCCACAGAAGACCAACTGGTTTCAACATACTTTTCAACAGAGTGTTGAAAGAGCAGTTGAAAGATATTTTGCCATTATTACGCAATAAACTAAACTATCTTGTTCTGGTGATTATAGGATCTAAACTAATTCAACATTTGACAAAAGTAAAGATATCCACTTTTTCCTGCCGGTATTTTGCCGGCGGGTGATTTTTTCAACTTTTATATCAACATTTATTTGTTTTCAACTCCACAACTTTTCAACTTTTCAAAATGAAAAGTTGGTTTGAACTTTTGCACAAAAGTTCAAGATTACCCGTTTTGAAAAATATGCCAGTAATATCGGTGAAAAATGGCGTTTTCAACGCTTTCAACGCCTCTACTACTACTACTAAATTCTATTCTTCTTTATTTTATTTTTATAAACGCAGCAAAGCTGCGTTTTAGCAAATAAATGTTGAAAATATATTTTCTAGATAGATGTTTGTTAAAAACAGACTCAAACTTTTTTATCTATCGATTTTTTATGATTTTATTTAATAGTTTGTGTTCATAGGTGAAGTATGCGGATTTTCGAGAATAATTTCACCAAGGACAAGGAGAAAAAATGAAAACATACTGTCCGTATGGTAATCTTTTAGGACACAGGCATCGGCGAAATTTGCCGAAAAGACGTATGCTGAACATATGAACACAATCTCTAAGCTCAATTAAAATTCGATATTGAGATAATGAAAGGAATCCTTTTATATGATGAAATTTATTTGCGATAAGCAGTCACTTTATGATGCTGTTGCCCATGTTTCAAAAGGTATTGCACAGCGTTCAACAATTGCTGCTCTGGAAGGTCTTAAATTAAGACTTAGTCCAGATAATTTGGAACTTACAGGTTATGATCTTGAATTCGGCATTCAGAAAAATCTTGACATTGAAACAGAGGACGTTGGCGAATTCGTTATAAATGCAAGACTTTTAAGCGAATCTGTACGCCGTATGTCTGGCAGCCTTGTAAGATTTGAAATTGATGATAATCTTAATGTAAGTATGTATTGTGAAGCTACTGAATTCCATATTTCTGCTATGTCAGCAGAAGAATATCCGGCTCTTCCTGATATGAATATGGATGAAGGAATGCATATAGATCAGGCTGTTTTGAAATCTATGATAAATCAGACAAGCTATGCAACTTGCCTTAATGAAGCAAAACCTGTACTTACAGGTGAACTCTTTGAAATAAAAGATGATGTTTTGAGCGTAGTTGCAATAGATGGTTTTAGACTCGCTATACGCAATGAAAAAATACAGGCTGGAGGCTCTATGCAGTTTGTTGTTCCAAAGAGAACTGTAACAGAAGTTGCAAATATGCTGCATGATGATGCTCAGGAGCAGTGTGTTATTTCTGTAAGCAGAAGCCATATCATATTTGAATTTGATGGTTATATCGTATTTTCAAGACTGCTTGAAGGCGAATTTCATAATTACAGAAGCAGTGTTCCGGCTGCATTTGAAACCGAGGTCGTTGTTAATACAAGCGATCTTATAAGATGCCTTGAAAGATGTTCTTTGCTTATAAACAGCAAGTTTAATGCTCCTATAAGATGCACATTCAGCGGCGGAAACTTAAATGTACGCTGCAAAACAGGTATAGGTGAGATAAACGATACTATTCCGGTTCAGGTAAGCGGACCTGATGTTAAGATAGGTCTTAATAATCGCTTTATGTTGGAAGCTGTCCGTGCATCTGACTGCGATAGCGTTAAGATTCAGATGTCAGGCGGTAAAAGAGTTGTAAAGATCGTACCTATGCAGGGAGAAAGCTTTATTTTCCTGCTTATGCCTATTCAGTTAAAGGATTAGATAAATATGGAAAAATATGTTACTGTAAAAACAGAATTTATAAAGCTTGATGCATTGCTGAAATTTGCCGGAATATGTGAAACAGGCGGCATTGCAAAGGAGATAATACAGAACGGTGAAGTGTATTTTAACGGTGAAGTATGCACTATGAGAGGTAAAAAGGTGCGTCCCGGTGATACTGTAACTGTAGATGATATTACTATTTATATAAACGCTCCTGGTAAAGAAAATCCCGATAATGCGGCTGACTGATATAAAAGTTGACGGCTTTAAAAATCTTTGCGATATAAATTTTACTCCTGATGAAGGTTATAATGTTATATCCGGCGAAAATGCTCAGGGCAAAACAAATCTGCTGGAGGCTTTGTGGTTGTTTACAGGCTGCCGTAGTTTTCGCAAGACTAAGGAGAGAGATTATATCAGCTTTTCAGGAGGTTCGATGTTGGCAAGGGTTTCATTTTTTGACGGCAGACGTCAGCAGCAGCTTATATGCGAAATGTCATCGGGAAGCCGTGAAAAAAAGATAACAATAAACGGTGTGCCTGTACGGCAGACAAGTGAATTATTTGAGATATATCACTGCGTTGCATTTACGCCTGATGATCTAGAGCTTATAACAGGCGGACCGGAAATAAGAAGAAGTTTTCTTGACCTTTGTTTTTCACAGATCCATAAGCGTGGAGTGGCATATGTAAGGCGCTATCAGCTTATTTTGTCCCAAAGAAATGCGGTATTAAAACAGCATCTGCCTTTATCGCAGATCGAAAATATGCTTGATATTTGGGATAGACAGCTTGCATCTGTTGGTACTTACATTTCACTTATGCGTAAGTCATATTCTGAACAACTTGAGGAAGTTTGCAGCAAACTTTATAGCAAAATATCTTCGGATACGGAAGATGTTAGTGTTTCGTATAAGAGCCAGATTTTTGGAAAACGACCTGTAATTTCACAGGACTGCGAAAATGAACTTGAGGAAATTTATTACGAAAAGCTGAGATCTTCAAGAGAACAGGATATAGAGCTTGGATTTACGACCAGCGGAGTTCAAAGAGATGATATTGAGCTTTTGATAAATAATGTAAGTGCCAGAGAATATGGTTCTCAGGGACAGAAAAAAAGTCTTGCACTTGCACTTAGGCTTTCTCAGGCACAGATTTATGGCAATGCTAAAAATGAATCGCCTATAATACTTCTTGATGATGTAATGGGTGAGCTTGATCGAAGCCGTCAGGAAATTGTTTATACTATAATAAAAAATATGCAGGTATTTATAACAACCTGTCATGATGAGGTGTTGATTCCTGAGCTTAAAGGAAAGCATCTTATGTTGAAAAGCGGACGCATCGTTTCAGAGTGATTGTTTGAAAATATTGGAGAATACGGTTGAAATCCACTTTTCCACAGTGTGTTGAAAACGTTGTGGAAAGATTGTATAGTGTTGTTGATAGTTGGAAAATTATTCTGACTTGATATATATGCAAAACTGCAAAATTAAGTATAGGAGGAAAAAACATGATAGAAGCACAGATTCCTCATGCAGAAAGCACAGAGAACTATGATGAAAATCAGATACAGGTTCTTGAAGGTCTTGAAGCTGTTCGGAAACGTCCGGGTATGTACATCGGTTCTACAGGACCTAAAGGCTTGCACCATCTTGTTTATGAAATCGTAGATAACTCGATTGATGAGGCACTGGCAGGCTTCTGTAGTGAGATAAATATAGATATTCTGCCCGGTGACATTATTCGTGTGTCAGATAATGGAAGAGGTATTCCTGTAGGAATTCACCCTAAAGAAGGTATTTCTGCTGCCACTGTAGTTTATACAGTTCTTCATGCCGGAGGTAAATTTGGCGGCGGCGGATATAAAGTATCAGGCGGACTTCACGGTGTTGGTGCATCTGTTGTAAACGCTTTGTCTGAATGGCTTGAGCTTACTGTAAAAGATGGAAAACACATGCATTTTCAGCGTTTCGAGCGTGGAAATTACAATGAAGAACTGAAAATTATAGGTGAAACATCTGAAACCGGTACTTCTGTTACATTCAAGGCAGATCCGGAGATATTTGAGAGTACTGTTTATGATTACGAAGTTTTGCTTAAAAGACTTCGTGAACAGGCATTTCTTAATGCAGGTATAAAAATTATATTCTCAGATAAGAGAGAGAATTCTTCGATTGTTACAGAAGAACTTTATTATGATGGCGGTATACGTCACTTTGTTGAGCATCTTCACAAAGTAAGAGGTGTTTCTCCTTTGTCTGATGATGTAATATATTTTTCTGGTAATGATGGTGATTCATTTGCTGAAGTTGCAATGCAGTATAATGACAGCTACAATGAACTTGTACTTTCATTTGCAAATAATATTCATACGATTGACGGCGGTAGCCATGAAGTAGGTTTTAAAAATGCACTTACTAAGGTCATAAATGAATATGGCAAAAAGATGAATCTTCTTAAAGATGGCATGAAGCTTTTGGGCGATGATGTAAGAGAAGGTCTTACAGCTATTATTTCTGTTAAACTTACTGAATGTGAGTTTGAAGGTCAGACCAAAGGCAGACTTGGTAATCCTCAGGTAAAGCCTTTTGTTGAGAAGCTTGTTACTGAAAAGCTGATGGATTATCTTGATGAAAATCCAGAGGCTGCAAAAAATATTTTTGAAAAAAGCATATCCGCTCAGAAGGCACGTGAAGCTGCTAAAAAGGCAAGAGATCTTACAAGACGTAAATCTGCAATGGAAAGTGCAAGCCTACCTGGTAAGCTTGCTGACTGCTCTGAAAAGGGCGTTGACGGAACAGAACTTTATATTGTCGAGGGTGACTCTGCCGGCGGTTCTGCCAAAGAAGGCAGAGATAGACGTTATCAGGCAATACTTCCTCTTTGGGGTAAGATGCTGAACGTTGAGAAGGCTCGTATTGATAAGGTTTACGGCAATGAAAAGCTCATGCCTGTAGTTACGGCACTGGGTACTTCCATTGGTGAAGATTTTGATATATCAAAGCTGAGATACGGAAAGATAATAATAATGGCGGATGCCGATGTTGACGGTTCTCATATCAGAACTCTGCTTCTTACATTTTTCTTCCGTTTTATGCGTCCGCTTATTACAAACGGCAATATCTATCTTGCACAGCCTCCGCTTTTTAAAGTGTCAAAGGGCAAAAAGTTTAAGTATGCTTTTGATGAGGCTGAACGTGATAAATATATATCAGAATTTAAAAATTCTGATAATGGCAATGTCAAGGTCGATGTACAGAGATATAAAGGTCTTGGTGAAATGAGTTCACAGCAGCTTTGGGATACTACTATGAATCCTGAAACTCGTTCTATGATACGTGTAGACCTTGAAGACGCTGAACGTGCTGATGAAGTGTTTACAATTCTTATGGGCGATAAGGTTGCTCCAAGACGTGAATTTATTGAAACTAACGCACGCTATGTTCAGAATCTGGATATATAATATTATATCATTATAATGCCAAAGGAGAAATTTATATGACAAATTATGATGATAATACAGATAAAAACAATTCAGAAAAATTTGATAGTGAAACAGAGGAATTTTTAAAAACAGAAGATCTTGAAAATATCGAAAGCACTGAAAATACAGAATCTGAAAATGTCGATGCTGCTGGGATTTTAAGCAGCATTGACAGTGATTCAGAAAATTTTTATGAGTATAGAGAAGAAAAACTAACAAATGATTTTCAAAATAATAATACGGCAGATAAACCGGCAGATAAAAAGCTGATCCCGGATACTGCACCTTATCAGATAAGCTATGACATTTATAGTGAAGCATATAAAGTTTATCAGAAATATTATGTATTCCCAAAAAATAGAATATTACAGCTTATACTGCTTTTGCTCGCTGTTGATTTTGGATATCATGGTGCAGTAAATCCTGATAATAAACTTGCTTTTTTCCTTATGGCTTTGTGTGCTGCATTTATTTGTGCTTTATGGTATAATCCAAGGAGAATGAGAAGGAGCATTATGGACGTTGTTCGTGAAATGGACGGAGATGAATATGTCTTTTCAATGGATGATGAAAAAATGACTTTTTGTACTGTTCCGCCTGAACTTATTCAGGATGTCCCTGATAAAGAAATTCCTCCTGCCAGACCAACCGAACTTTATTACACTAAAGAGCTGCATATAGTTGAGAAGGAAAAGTTCTTTCTTATTTGTCGTGGCAAACAGGAATTTTTCGTTCTTCCAAAATATGCTTTGTATGATAATCAAACGGAAATAATCCGTTCCAATCTTGAGAAAAGAATCGGAAAACGTTTCCGCTTTAAAATTTAAAGGTGAATTTACATGAGTGAAAATAATGAAAACATGGACAATAAACTTGAAAATCGTGATGGGAAAATTATCCCGATTGAGATAAGCACTGAGGTACAGCAATCATTTTTGCAGTATGCAATGTCTGTTATTGTATCAAGAGCACTTCCAGATGTGCGAGATGGACTGAAACCAGTTCATCGCCGCATACTCTATACAATGTATGAAAAGAATTTGACTCCGGATAAACCTTATCATAAGTGTGCGGATACTGTTGGTTCTGTTCTCGGTAGTTATCACCCTCATGGTGATGCTTCCGTTTATGATGCTTTGGTTCGTCTTGCACAGCCGTTTTCTTTGAGATATATGCTGGTTGACGGTCAAGGTAACTTTGGTTCTGTAGACGGAGATCCTCCGGCTGCTTATCGTTATACTGAAGCCAGAATGTCTAAAATCGCACTTGAAATGCTGACTGATATTCAAAAGGAAACTGTTCCTTTTATGCCTAACTATGATGAAAGACTTAGGGAGCCTGTTGTATTGCCTTCACGTTATCCTAATCTTCTTGTAAATGGCTCTGTGGGCATTGCTGTTGGTATGGCTACAAACATACCACCGCATAATTTAGGCGAGGTTGTAGACGGTATAGAGCTTCTTATGGATGAACCAGACTGTACTATAGAAGAAATTATGGAAAAGATAAAAGGTCCTGATTTCCCTACAGGCGGTATTATTATGGGCAAGGCAGGTATTCGTGCTGCTTATAATACAGGAAGAGGCAAGATAACTTTAAGAAGTAAAGTTGAATTTGAAAAGGTTCGTGGCAGAGATGCTATTATAGTTACAGAAATACCTTATATGGTCAATAAGGCTCGTCTTGTAGAAAGCATTGCACAACTTGCTAAGGAAAAGCGTGTTGAAGGTATTGCTCATATTCAAGATGAATCCAGCCGTGAGGGAATGAGAATTGTAATTGAGCTTAAAAAGGATACTAATGCTGAAATAGTTCTTAATAAGCTTTATAGTTATACTCAGCTTCAGGATACTGTTGGTGTTATAATGATAGCACTTGTAAATGGTGAGCCTAAAGTGCTTTCTATAAAACAGATACTTGAGCATTATTTAAACTTCCAGATAGAAGTTATAACAAATCGTACTAAGTTCGATCTTGCAAAGGCTAAAAAACGTGCTCATATACTTCAAGGCTTTGTAGTTGCTATTGATAATGTAGATGAAGTTATAAGAATCTTGCGTTCAAGCCAGACTATTCCGGAAGGTAAACAAAGACTTATAGAGCGTTTTAAAGATATTGATATGTCAGATCTGCTTGACCGCAGTGAATATGATATGAGTCATTATAACTTTGACAAACAAATAGGTCTTACAAATGAACAGGCTGATGCTATAGTTCAGATGCGTTTTGGCGCTCTTACAGGAATGGAACGTAAGAAGGTTACTGATGAGCTTTATGAGATAACAAAGAAGATAGCTGAATATATTGAAATTCTTTCTGATGAAAATCTTGTTAAGGATATTATTCGCACTGATCTTCGTGAGATCGCACGTAAATTCTCTGATCCACGCCGTACTATGATAGAAAATGTATGCGGTGAAGTGGAGATAGAAGACCTTATTCCAGTTACAGAATGCGTTGTTACTTATACTAACGGCGGTTACCTTAAGCGTATGCCATCTGATACCTATAAGCTTCAGCGTAGAGGCGGAAGAGGTGTAAACGGCATGAAACAACGTGCCGAAGACTATGTAAGCGAGATGTTTATAAGTTCTTCTCATGATCATGTTATGTTTATCAGCAATAAGGGAATTATGTATAAGCTGAAATGTTATGAGATACCTGAAGGCGGAAAAACCTCGAAGGGACTTAATATAGTTAATCTTATAACTATGAGCGAAAATGAATATATTTCTGCAATACTTCACACATCTGATTTTGATGAAGGAAAGTTTGTAAATATTGTTACTAAAAAGGGCAAGATCAAACGTACTGCACTTTCGGCTTATAAAAACGTTCGCAAGAACGGTCTTATTGCTATAGGTCTTGATGAGGACGATGAGATTGCCGGCGTTGTTATGACAGAAGGCAATGATAATATCTTTATTGCTACAAGAAACGGAATGATATTGCGTACAAATGAAAATAATGTAAGACCTATGAGCAGAAGTGCTCATGGTGTACGTGCTATATCTCTAAAAGAAAATGATGAAGTAGCTTCAATTGCACGTGAACGTGATAATGCAGAGCTTTTAACTATCACAACAAATGGTTATGGAAGAAGAAGTGATGCTGATGAATACCGCATTCAGAACAGAGGCGGATTTGGTATTAAGAATTATAATATTGATCCTGAAAGAGGCCATGTTTGCGGAATACGAATGGTCGAGTCTGATGAAGATATCATTCTTATATCAAGCGATGGTGTTATAATTCGTGTACGCTGTGAAGATATACGCATTATGGGAAGAACTGCAAAGGGTGTAAGAACTATGAAAGTTACACCGGGTAATACTGTTGTTGCCTTTACAAGCGCTCCTCATGATGAGTCTTCTGAAATATCTGATGTTGAGTCAGAAAATATATCTGATGAAGAAGTAAATAATGAAACTCCTCAGGTAGATACAGTATCTGATACAAATGAATAATATATTTTTGGGTACCGACAGTGTATTGCTGTCGGAAACCCATTTTTTATGATCATTCTTTATATTTTAGATATTTATGGTGAACTGTAAATGCTCATTTTTTTAATTATTTTAATTGCTGTTATTTCAGCTTTGATTATTTGCTGTTTTATAGAACGTCAGATAATTATTACCCGCAGGCAAAATGTTAGTCTTGAAAATTTGCCGCCTGCTTTTAATAATCTTAAGATCCTTCAGATCTCCGATATTCATCATCGGAAATTTGGTGAAAATCAAAAGCGTATTTTAAAGCGTGTAAAACGAGAAATGCCTGATATTATAGTAATTACAGGCGATCTGATTTCACGTGATATTCGAGATTTTTCGGAAACAGGAAATTTCTGCAAGGCTCTTGGCAAAATAGCTCCGGTGCTTTTTTCAATAGGAAATCATGAACTTGATTTGCCGGATAAGGTTCGCAGTACATATATAGAAACGCTTAAAAATGCAGGTGTTAATATACTTCTTAATTCTTCATATCCTCTTCGTAAAGATGATGAGGTGATCTATTTTATAGGTGTATCACTTGATATAAGTGTTTATCATGATGGAAATCATTCATATGCAGCTTTGAATCCTTATTCTTTAAAAGAACTTGAGTCGGATATAGGTACATATAATGGATTTACTGTTTTGCTTGCTCATAATCCTTTGATTTTTGATGTATATGCCGAATGGAATGCAGATCTTATTCTTTCAGGTCACGTTCACGGCGGTGTGATAAGACTTCCATTTATAGGCGGTTTGCTTTCACCCGAACGCAAACTTTTTCCTGCTTATACACGTGGTTTGTATCAAATGAACTCTTCTAAATTATATGTATCAGCAGGTATAGGAAAATTTAGATTATTTAATCCTTCTGAAATAAATCTTATTACACTTTTATCAAAACGCTGAAAAGATAAGTTTTATTTCCGTTATTCATAAAATATTAAAATGTTCCACGTGGAACATTTCTCAAATTCGCTGTAATAAGCTTTGCTTGCTTTTAAAATAACAAATTGTTCCACGTGGAACAATTTTGAATAGTATTAACTATATTTTTATGGGAGTTGATTCGATGTACCATATGGGTGCTTTTGATGTCGCTGTTATCGGTGCAGGTCATGCAGGTGTTGAGGCTGCTCTTGCAGCTGCAAGACTTGGCTGTAAGACTGCTCTATTTACTATATCTTTGGATCAGATCGCAAATATGCCATGTAATCCATCTATTGGTGGTACTGCTAAAGGTCATTTGGTTAGAGAAATAGATGCTCTTGGCGGTGAAATGGGTAAGGCGGCAGATGCTTGCTTTATTCAAAGCCGTATGCTTAATCGTGGAAAAGGTCCGGCTGTATATAGTTTGCGTGTTCAGGCTGATAGGGTAAAATATCATAATTATATGAAAAAAGTCTGTGAAAGTACTGAAAACCTTTTTGTAAAACAAGCTGAGATCGCTGAGATTATTACTGAAAATGATCGTGTTGTGGGAGTTGTTACAACTCTTGGTGCTGAATATGATGTTAAAGCAGCAATAGTTGCAACCGGAACATATCTTAATGGAAGAATTCACATAGGTACTGTTTCGTATGAAAGCGGACCTGATAGTGCATTGCCCAGCCGCAGCCTTGGAGCAAATCTTGCAAAACTTGGATTGCCGCTTAGAAGATTTAAGACAGGAACTCCATGTCGTGTGCATAGAAGAAGTATAGACTTTGATGCTATTGAAGAACAGCTAGGTGATAATGATATAGTTCCGTTCTCATTTGAAACACCTACAGAGGGTTTGAAAAATCTTGTTTCATGTTATATTACTTATACTAATCAGAAAACGCATGAGATAATAAGAAATAATCTTGACCGATCACCGATGTTTACCGGTCAGATAGAAGGTATTGGTCCTCGTTATTGCCCATCGATTGAAACAAAAATAGTTAGATTCGCTGAAAAAGAACGTCATCAGTTATTTGTTGAACCTATGGGTCTTGATACAGATGAATTCTATTTGCAGGGAATGTCTACGTCACTGCCTGAAGATGTTCAGCAGGATTTTTTAAGAACGATTCGTGGACTTGAAAATGTTGAGATAATGCGTCCGGCATATGCTATTGAATATGATTGCGTTGATCCTACTGCATTGAGAGCTACACTTGAAACTAAAAAAATAAGCGGCTTGTATGGTGCAGGTCAATTTAATGGAAGTTCAGGTTATGAAGAAGCTGCTGCTCAGGGTATAGTTGCCGGAATAAATGCTGCACTTAAAATTTTCAATAAAGCTCCTATGATCCTTGATAGAGCATCTTCATATATTGGTACTCTTATTGATGATTTGGTTACAAAGGGCTGTGAAGATCCATATAGAATGATGACTTCAAGAAGTGAGTATCGTTTGATATTGCGTCAGGATAATGCTGATGAAAGACTTATGCCTATGGGATATGATATAGGATTGCTTCCTGAATATAGATATAAAAATATGCTGGAAAAGTATAAGGCTGTTGAATCAGAGAAAAAGCGTGTTCAAAAGAAAAATATGTCGCCTAATGCTGGGCTTAATAAGTTTCTTGAATCTAAATGTACAGCACCTCTTTCAACAGGTTGTAAATTAGGTGATTTGATACGCCGTCCGCAGCTTGGTTATGATATGTTGAAAGAGTATGATCCAGAGCGTCCGGAGCTTGATCCTGTTATAGGTCAACAAGTTGAAATACAGATAAAATATGAAGGGTATATCGAAAAGCAGCTTGCACTTATAGAAAGAATGAGAAAACTTGAAAAAATAATATTGCCGGAAGGAACAGATTATTCGCAAATACGTGGTTTACGCCTTGAAGCTGCTGAAAAGTTGAATGCACACCAGCCCGGAAATATAGGTCAGGCAAGCCGTATATCTGGGGTTTCACCTGCTGATATTTCTGTCTTAGTTGTCTGGGAAATTTCAAGAAAGGATAAACAAAGTAATGAAAATTGATTTTTCAACAATTCAAAAGCTGTTTGTGGAAAATGGTCTGGAGTTAGAAGCGAGTCAATATCAAGCACTTGAAGTATATGGTGAATTTCTTGTTGAATATAATGAAAAAGTAAATTTAACATCTATTACAGAGCCAATTGAGATTTGGAAAAAACATTTTTTAGATAGCATATATCCGCTTAAATTAGCTGATATTCCGGTGGATTCCTCTATGATAGATGTTGGCACAGGTGCGGGTTTTCCAAGTGTTCCAATGGCAATTTATAGAAATGATTTGAAAATCACAATGCTCGACAGTCTTCAAAAGAGAATAAATTTTTTAGAACAGCTTGCTGTTAAAACAGGATTGAATTCCTGGCAGTGTATTCATGGAAGAGCTGAAGATATTGGAAAAGATTTGGAATATAGGGAAAAATATGATATAGCTGTTGCAAGGGCTGTTGCATCATTGCCGGTTTTATGTGAATATTGTATGCCGTTTGTAAAGGTCGGTGGAAGCTTTATCGCATTAAAAGGACCTAATGAAAATGCAGTCGATGCGGCAAATGCTGTATCAGAACTCGGCGGAGAAATTATGAATGAAATTCCTTATAATATTTGCGGTGATGACAGAAAGCTTATTGTAATTGGTAAAGTATCGCAAACTCCGACAAAATATCCTCGCAGAAGCAAACGAATCCAGCAGATGCACTTGTAAAAAGTTGTTATCTTGTCATAATCAGTCGTATAATATGATTTTTATGCGATATTTCTCTATAGTCACGATATTTCTTATCTGTTATAATATATTTAGGCGATAAATTATATTTAGCATATTTTGTCTTTAAATATAAATAAAATAGAAATTTACTGAAGGAGAGAATATTATGTCAGGATTATTAACTTTTACAGACAGAAAAAATGCAAGTAAAATTGCAATGCTCCCATTAAAAGAAATATTTATAAATGATCATAAAAAATGTATGACCTGCAATCCTCATGAACTTAAAGGTTCAGTAATAAATATAGAAAAAAATGGTTTAGATAGTCCCTTGATGGTTAAAAAAATTGATAGGGGATATGAATTGATTTCAGATATAAAAAGCTATTATTCTGCTAAATTTGCAGGAATAGAATCAGTACCATGCATTGTGTTAAATGATAATGACGAAAATTACGCTATGCTTAATCAAATTCAAGCTATACATAATCAAAGTTTTGACTTTTTTAAGGAAGCAGAAGAAATAGAAAAACTAATATCTCACTATGGTATGACGCAGGAAGATGCTGCTTTGCATCTTGGAAAGGCACAGAGTACGGTTGCAAATAAATTAAGATTGCTCAGACTTACAGCTGAAGAGAGAAAGCTTATAATAGACAACCATCTTACTGAAAGACATGCTAGGGCTTTGCTTAGACTTGCATCATCACAGGAAAGATTATATATATTAAATATGGTTATACAATATGGTTTTAATGTTGAAAAAACAGAACTTGCAGTTGATAAAATCATAGGTCATCGTCACCCAAGAGAATCCTATCGTAAACGCAGCCGTTCGGGTCAGAGTGTAAAAACATATATAAATACAATAATGAAAGCAGTTGAAGGACTTGAATCTTCTGGTTTTAGAATAGATGCAAAGAGAGTGGAACATGATAATTGTTTGGAATTAAGAGTTAGAATCCCTAATAATAACGGATATATTACTGCAAATGAAAATTCATATGTTTTAAAAGATAGCAATTTGAATTGAAATTTAAATAGGCTGCTGCAAAATTAAACCTTGCAGCAGACCTATTATTTTTTTATAAAAATACTGCCTTTAGAAATCATAAATTGTTCCACGTGGAACAATTAGCATTTCATTTGTAAAATTATGCTCAAAATTTACACATTTTCTCTATAAATAAAGATTATTAAATTATAAAGATGTTCCACGTGGAACATTTTTTTGTACTGCCATGTATTACTATATAACTGAAAAATCAAATATTTTTTGCTCGTTTTATTGTAAAGTCATAAAAATACTTTACAAACAAAATAAATCATGATATAATATAATAAGAAGAAAGGGGCGTAAAGAATGATCTATGCAGTAGGAAATCAAAAGGGTGGAGTTGGAAAAACGACAACAGTTGTAAATCTTGGATCATGGCTTGGTTTGCATGGCAAGAAGGTATTATGTGTAGACATAGATCCTCAAGGAAATACAACTTCCGGCTTTGGAATAAAGAAAAGAGAGCTTGAGAGATCTTCCTATGATGTAATATCGGGCAAAGCCAATATATCTGATGTAATAGTCAAAACACAATTTGAAGGAGTTTCTGTACTTCCGGCGACAGATGACCTTGCGGGATGTGAAATAGAATTAAGTCATTCTGATAATAGAATAAATAGGCTTAAAATGCAGCTTTTAACTTGTAAGGATGAATATGATATAATACTGATAGATTGTCCGCCTGCACTTGGTTTGCTTACATTAAATGGGCTTACAGCTGCCGATGAAATGATAATACCAATGCTTGCAGAATTTTATGCTCTTGAAGGTTTGTCACAGCTTACTAATACATTAAAGATCGTAAGAAGCAGCTTTAATCCATCGTTAAAGATAGCAGGAATACTTTTTGTAATGTTTGATCAAAGACTTAATTTATCAAGACAAGTAGAGGCAGAGGTGGAAAAATATTTTCCGGGAAAGGTTTTTAAAACAAAAATCCCTAGAAATGTTCGCCTTTCAGAAGCTCCGAGTCACGGCAAGCCTATATTTTATTATGATAAAGGCTCAAAGGGTGCTGATGCGTACGAAGATCTTGGATACGAGCTTTTGAAGGAAGAAAAGCCTAAAAAAGAAAAGAAGCGTCTTTTCTTTGGAAAGAAAAAAGAAGTGGAAGATTAAAATAAAAAGTAGTAGTAGTAGTAATTATCAGGAGGTGCAAGATGGCAAAGGGTGGACTTGGCAGCGGTCTTGACTTTTTATTTGATGATAATGCCGCAGATGTCCAGGTAAAGAAAACTGTTAGAATGTCTGAAATAGAGCCAAACAGAAGTCAGCCAAGAAAAAATTTTAGTGAAGAATCAATAGCTGCACTTGCAGATTCAATTCAGCAGTATGGAATATTGCAGCCTATTCTTGTAAGACCAAATTCTGATGGATATCAGATAGTAGCCGGCGAACGTCGATGGAGAGCTGCGAGAATGCTTGGTTTGGATGAAGTTCCGGTAATAATAAAGGAATTGTCAGACCTTGAAGCTATGCAGATCGCACTTATAGAAAATCTGCAAAGAGAAAATTTAAATCCTATAGAAGAAGCGTTGGGTTATAAGGAGCTTATGGAAACGTATGGAATGACTCAGGATAATGTTTCCAAAACAGTAGGCAGATCCAGAAGTACAGTTGCAAACTCATTGAGATTGCTTCAACTTGATGAGGAGATACAAGGGTATATCGAGAGAGGACAATTGTCGTCTGGTCATGCAAAAGCTCTTTTATCTATATCAAATTTAGAACTCAGAAAAAAGACTGCTGAAAAAGCTGCAAGAGGTTTACTTACAGTAAGGGCAGTTGAAAAAATAGCCGCTGAAGAAGCGTCTATACAGCCAGAACCTTACATACCAGATGCTGCTACAAATAATTATTTCAAAGAAGTGGAACTTAGCTTGGCAGAATGTTTAAAACGTGGTGTGTCTGTTAAATACGGTCAAAATAAGGGTACATTGACTCTTGACTTTTATGATGAAGATGATCTTAATGCTCTTGCAGAACGTCTTACTTGGTAATTTAATTTGTTATATAAATATATTGAAAGGAATATAAACAATGATAGATATTAAATGGATAAGAACAAATCCAGAACTTGTAAAGGAAAATATAAAAAAGAAATTTCAGGATGAGAAGCTTGCACTGGTTGATGAAGTGGTAGAGCTTGATAAAAAATATAGAGAAACAAAAACTGCTTGTGATGGCTTGAGAAGTCAGAGAAAATCAATAAGCAAAAAAATAGGCGGACTTATGGCTCAGGGCAAAAAAGATGAGGCTGAAGCAGTAAAAGCAGAGGTTGCTGACCTTGGCAAGCAGCTTGAAGAAAATGAAGCTTTAGAAAGTGAGCTTGAAGGCAAAATAAGAGAAATAATGCTCGTTATTCCAAACTTTATTGATGAGTCTGTTCCAATTGGTAAAAATGATGATGAAAATGTAGAGGTAGAACGTTTTGGTGAACCGTTTGTACCAGATTTTCCTGTTCCATATCACGTTGATATAATGGAAAAGCTTGGCGGAATAGATATAGATTCTGCAAGAAAAACAAGCGGTAATGGATTTTATTATCTTTGCGGTGATGTTGCAAGACTTCATTCTTCTATTCTTGCATATGCAAGAGATTTTATGATAAACAAAGGATTTAAGTATTATATCCCTCCATTTATGATCAGAAGCAATGTTGTAACAGGTGTTATGAGTTTTGCTGAAATGGAAGGTATGATGTACAAAATTGAAGGCGAGGACCTTTATTTGATAGGTACAAGTGAGCATTCAATGATAGGTAAATTCATAGATACTATTGTCCCTGAACAAAAACTCCCACAGTGCTTGACAAGCTATTCACCATGTTTCCGTAAGGAAGTAGGAGCACATGGTATAGAAGAGAGAGGTGTATATAGAATACATCAGTTTGAGAAGCAGGAAATGATCGTGGTATGTAAGCCAGAAGAAAGCATGCACTGGTTTAAGAAGATGTATGAATATACAGTAGAGTTCTTCAGAACTCTTGATATACCGGTAAGAACGCTCGAGTGCTGTTCCGGCGACCTCGCTGACCTTAAGGTAAAGAGTCTTGATGTAGAGGCTTGGTCACCAAGACAGAAGAAGTATTTTGAAGTAGGAAGCTGCTCTAATCTTGGCGATGCGCAGGCAAGAAGACTTGGTATACGAGTAAAGGCAGAAGACGGTAGCAAATATTTTGCACATACACTCAATAATACAGTAGTAGCACCTCCGAGAATGCTTATAGCTTTCCTTGAGAATAATCTTAACGAAGATGGAAGCATAAGAATACCGGAAGCTCTTCAGAGATATATGTTTACAGATAAGATCGAAGTAGAGAAGAATTAAATAGCATCAAGGCTTAATTACTAAAAAAAGCAAAAAATAAAAAGTCGGAATCAATAAAAATCTATTGGTTCCGACTTGTTTTAATATTATTTTAAGTTTTATGATTTATAATTATATAAAAATATAATAAGGAGGTTTATCTTATGAAAATATTAGTCGTTGAAGATGAAATTGCCTTGTCAGATGCTTTGAAAGAAATATTAAAAAGGAATCAATATAACGTTGATACTGTAGACAATGGCGAAGATGGATTGGAATATGCATTAACAGGACTTTATGATTGTATCATTCTTGATATTATGCTGCCGATAATGGATGGATTGCAGGTCTTGAAGATTTTGCGTAAAAGCAAAATATCTACACCAGTTATGCTGCTTACAGCAAAATCTGATATAGATGATAAAATAACAGGTCTTGATTGTGGTGCTGATGATTATCTTACAAAACCATTTGTTACCGGTGAATTGCTGGCACGTGTACGAGCACTCACAAGAAGGACAGGTGAAGTGAACGTTGATACTTATGAATTTCAAGGGCTTTCTCTTAATAAAAATACATATATGCTTTCATTTGAGAGTCAAAGTGTTAAGCTTAGTCTAAAGGAATATCAGATAATGGAAATACTTATTATGAATCCAAATCAAATCATAACAAAGGAACGTTTTATAGAGAAGATATGGGGATTTGACAGCGACGTTGAGTATAATAATATTGAAGTGTATATCTCATTTCTTAGAAAGAAAATTCATTCTATAAATTCAAATGCTGTTATTCATACTGCAAGAGGTGTTGGATATTATCTGGAGGAAAAGTAATTATGATAAAGCATGTTCGTAAAAGCTTTATAAAAATAACTATGGTAATGCTTACATTGATGCTTATAGTTCCTCTGGTTGCTCTTAATTTTATTACTATAACTCTTACTTATAATAATAATAAAGAACTATTAAAACAAATTGCCCAAACAGAGATATATGTTTTGTCACCTCATTATGATACTCCTCCGCCGATGGAAGAAGACCATGTGGGTATTGGAAAACAGTATCATACAACGATTGAAGAAGAAACAACAACTACTACTGCTGCTACTATAATTACTACAACAACTGTAAAAACTAAGGTTTCTGAAACTTCTTTTGCAAAACTTGATAATGAAGAATCAAATCAAGATAATAATAATAATAAAACTACAACAAATGAAATTCCTAAAGAAACAAAGCCGCCGGCAATAACGGATAATCAGGAAACAAACAGAGTTTCAAAGCCTTTAAATCCGCCGTGGGATGATAAATGGGGAAATAATGGAAACGATTGGCAAATACCACCTCCTGATTATGGTAATAAGCCACATTATCCAAATGATAATTACAACTTTGACGATGGAAGATACTATAATTATAATGCATTTATGATAACTCTGCAAAAGCTTAAATTTTCAAAAATATTTGGCGCATTATTACATTCCTATTCTATTGAAAGTTCTAATAATAATCAAAAAATTGCAAATACAACGCCATCAATTGAAAATGATGCAGCAACTAAAAAAACTACATTTACTACAACTACAAGCACAATAAAAGCAAGTCCTGAGTATTCAGATAAACCGGACATTGAGCAGAATGAAAATAAAACAAGAATTATACACAAAAAGATTTTTCAAAAAAATTTTAGAAAATATGAGCCGCCTAAAATGGATAATCCCAATATGATAGATCATTTTATAGTATATATTGATAATGCCGGAAAAATTACTGACGTTCGTGGAACAGATGATTATACAGTTGACAGCTGTACAGCAATTATTGAAAGTATAGATAAAAAGTCGTCATATGATGGCTTTTACAATTCACTTCAATATGTAAAGAGAGATTACCTTGGTGGAAGCATAGTTGTACTTTCAGACAGACAATCTGATATTGATATGATGCAAACAATGTTTTTTGTAAGTTTAGGTGTGTTTATACTTATGGAAGGAATAGCCTTTATAGTTACAAAGCTACTTACAAAGAGAGCTATGCACCCTATGCAGATCTCATATGAAAAACAACAGCAATTTATCTCCGATGCTGGTCATGAACTTAAAACACCTCTTACTGTTATTTCTGCAAATGCTGATATTTTAGCTGATGAGATAGGTGAAAATAAATGGCTTTCATATATAAAAAGTCAGACAGAGAGAATGAGGATATTGGTTCAGGAAATGCTTGACCTTACAAAGATAACTAATTCAGATAATCATATAGCGGCGAGTAGATTCAACATAAGCAGTCTTGTTGAAAATGTTGCACTTCCTTTTGAATGTCAGGCATTTGAGCAAAATAAGACTTTTAACATTGATCTTGAGCCGAATGTTGAATTCTTTGGAAACACAGAACGTATACGCAGAATGGTTGGTATTTTCATTGATAATGCATTTAAATACAGTAATGAAAACGGTAATATAGAAATTCAACTTAAAACTGAAAATAATAAAAAAGTATTGAAAATTTATAATACTGGTATAGGAATAAAACATGGAGAGGAAGAAAAAATATTTGAAAGATTCTATCGAAGCGATAATTCACGTTCAATGCAGGGTGGATATGGTTTAGGTCTTGCAATTGCTAAAAGCATAGCCGATCAGAATAATATAAAAATTCAAGTACAGACTGAACCGGGAGAATGGATAAGCTTTAATTTGACTTTATAAATTAAATGAAATTATAAAATAAAAAGCCGAGTCTTAATCGATAGAGATTTTGACTCAGCTTTTTTGTTTTTTTAATTTATTATATAAAAATTTAATTTTTGCTTTTGATAGGTTTGTGCTGTCTGATTGAAATAATTATAAATACAATAGATATATAATAAGAAAAATCTCCGGGTATATATATCTTTATACGATTTGCAAGAAATTCATCAGTTAGCTTTCCTGTAACTACAAAATGCTCAATGCCTTTATAAAAGTCTTGATAAACACACCATAGACAAACTCCTATAATGCCAAGACACATTATTTGTATTATTATTCTTAAATATATTGGATAGGGCTTAAAAAGCAGCAGAGTAATCGCAATAAACAGTACTAAATTCATCCAACTTTGAAAATCCGGATTTAAGAGATTTATAATTGTAAAAACACCAGTGCTTATAAGAATTATGGATAAAAACCGGTTCATAATGAATGGTGTTATCACAAGCAGTATTCCTGTAATAAGCGCACCCCAATGGTCAATTGAAGATGCCATATTGGTCATTGAAACTTTCTGAAATGCTCCATAGCAGAGCAGCAGTCCGAAGGGAACTGCAAGAAATCTTATAATATAACTGGCAGGTTGAAGACTTGTCTTTTCTTTTATTTTATTATTTGAATTGCGTTCCATTAAAAACACCTTCCTGAAACTTACTTTAATTTTCTCCTATTCCTTCGTTAAGAATATACCAATGTCCGTTTACTTTGATAAGTATAGGTGAATTATTAGATTCTATGCTGTCTTTTTGTCCCTTTACAGTCTGAGTCACATTTAATTTAAGTGCTTCCTCTGCTGTAAGCTGTTCGTCGCACAAGGAACCTACATTATCATTCCAATTCTTTAGAAATTCTTCCGGTTCTTCACCAGATGCTGTTATCTGAAATGATACTTTAGCATCATCTCCGCATTTTGCCTTCCATTCAGTTTTTGTATTATTTATAGCATCTTTATATGTTTTTATAATTTCTTCTTCTGTCTTACTGTATACATTCATATAATATGACCAGTATTCAGGTGGTGCCATGAGTTTATAAAGTGCTTTTCCATCTTCACCCATAATAGCAGAATAATATTCAGACATAAGATTTTGACAGGCTGTTGCAGAATCTTCTTCGCCTATAACTGCGAATTTACCTGGAGTTACAACATTTTCATCTCTTTTATTATCTCTAAGGATCATGAATAATCCAATACCGATAATTATTAAAGCAGCTGCTATCAAAGCGATTCCAGTTAAAAGGGTTTTATTTGATTTTTTATTTTTATTATCTTTTCCCATTTTAGAAAACCTCATTTTTATTTTTATTATTTACCATACATTATAGCCAGCATTTTCACAGGCAAAGCTTACTATTTCCATGGCATCCATACTATACCAATCATTATCATATTTATAAAATGTAAGTGTTTTGCTTTCTGTTGATTGTGTGATTGAACCCTTTGTTGTAAGGCGTATAGTTACATAAGCGATCTCTGAAATATCAAGGTCGGTGCTGTATGTAGAATAAATACTGTCTTCTAGTGTTTTAATTGAATTTGCATCGTCTACAGTGCGTTCTGATGTTATTTTATATGAGAACTTAAGATTATTTCCAAAGTCTGATTTATATTGTTCTTCAACATATT
Source organism: uncultured Ruminococcus sp. (assembly GCA_947566125.1). GTDB lineage: Bacteria > Bacillota > Clostridia > Oscillospirales > Ruminococcaceae > Ruminococcus_C. Next base: position 33,003 of record CANOIR010000016.1, read on the forward strand.
CAAGATAACCGTTGGTATTTGACTTTATATCCGGTCTTTTCATATTATATAGTGATTCCGCATTTATAAGGTATATTTCCGGAACGATCGATAAATAATTAGTACCGCTTGAGCTTGTACGTCCGTCAATATATTTATCAAGAGTACGATGGTAACCGCTGCTTCTGAAGATAAAATAGATACCTGTTGAAATAATTATCACGCAGATTATGATAAGCGAAATAATTCGTATAATTTTATTTCTTTTATCACGTTTAGCAAATGCTCTTTCCAGAGGATCTGTCAATTTATCTTCAGAATTTTGCTTATTATTTTTTTCAGATATCTTTTTATTATTATCTTTATTTTCTGAAATCGTATCATTTTTTATTTCAGTTTTATTTTTATTTTTGCTTTCTTCTGGTTTTTCAACTGAAAGATACGGCATAGAAAAAAAATTGTTGTTGAAACATGATTTGTTGTTATTTAATGATTGCGTTTCATCACAGCTTGGACAAATAACAGCTTCATCTGCAAGTTCTGCACCGCATTTTTTACAAGATTTCATATTATAAAATATCCTTTCTAAAAAAATGCCGTTTCGCCTTTCGTGGCAAAACGGCGTATGATTTATATGTTATGATACATTTGGCAAATACTAGAACTTTATTCTTATTCTAAAATAAGTTCGTTTTAATTATTCACTTATACGAGTACCGCAGTTTGTGCAGAAAATATTTCCGTTAACAATTTCATTACCGCAGTTTTTGCAAAAAACTTTATTATTATTGTTTTCAGCATTATTATTTTCAGGCTGAGGAGCTGAAGGATTATTCATCACAGCGTTAACTTGTTCCTGAGTAGCAGCAGCTTGGGCAGCGGCTGCTTGAGCTTGAGCCTGCGCTTGAGCCTGTGCTTTAGCTGCTGCTTCAGCGGCAGCCTTTGCTTCTGCTTCAGCTTTTTCACGGGCAATTTGCTCAGCTACAGGATTCTTAGTACCACACTTATCGCAAAAAGCAGCTGTAGTATCTATTTCAGCACCACAGTTCTGACAATTTACTTTTCCCTTGTTTTGCTTGATTTTATTTCTATATTCATTTATTAAAACTTCACGTTTTTTAATATCATTTATGAATTCAGCGAATTCAGGAGCAGGGGAATTGCCAAATAATTCAATATACTTTTTTCCGATAGCAATGTAATCATTATTTATCTGACGCTCTTCATCCTTAATAGAGTTTGAAAGACGAATATTTTCAGTTCCATTAGTAGTTTTTTCAACTACTTTATTGCTTATGCTATTTACCTTATCTGCAAATTTGTCAAGAAAAGATGCCATAACTTAACCTCCAAAAAATAAAATTAACAATATTATAAAATTATATAATAATATATACTATTATACTATAATTTATCATATATTGCAAGTGCTTTTTTATAATAATTTTACTTTAACATAATTTACTTTTTTAGAATTGAAATTACTATAACAAATATTATGTTATATTTAAGAACTTACTCTCGGTAAAATTATACTCAAAAAACTATACACAAGTTTTATGTGTATAAGCTCTAAATCATAATCTTACTCTTCAATATATTCTCTTATTCTCAGTCCTATGCCAAGTTTTTCTGCAAGTGCTTTAGACTGTTCTATTTCCTCTTTGGGCAATATATCCACAATAGTAAACATAACTTTTTTCACATACTTTTTGCATTCAGCTGCAAATCTCTGCATTTCTTTGAATGAATCTTCTCCGAACTTTGGTCTTGTAACTCGTAAATATTCATCTTTTGTTGCAGCGTTCAAGCTTACAGATACTGTATCAATGCGCCCTTTTAGCAAATGTGCAGTAGGTTTTTTATTTATAAAATCTGATAAACCGTTTGTATTAAGCCTTGTGGGAATATCATTATAATTTTGTTTTATAAAATCAGCAGTGCTGCATAAAAGTTCCAGGGCTTCTGTAGGTTCTCCATATCCACAAAAAACTATTTCAGTATATTTTGATGGGTCAGCCTTTTTTATAGCATCTTTAATTTCTTCGAGTGAAGGTTCATGCTCAAGCCATAGCGGATCTGAACCATATGCACCATTACCATTATTTCTTATGCAGAAAATACAGGCACATGGGCATTTATTTGTAAGATTCAAGTAAAGCTTATCTCCTACAGAGTAAGCAATTGTCATTGATTTTTCAGCCATATCGAAAAATCCTCCTGATGTTTTTTATTTTTGATTTAATATTATATATTGTGAAAAATGTTCCACGTGGAACATTTTGAAATGCGTTTATATATACTTAACACTTTATATTTATTTATAAAATTAACTCCGCATACAGCGTTTAATCTTATCGCTTTTCATGCGGAGCTTCTTTTATTTGTTATTTACAGTAAAATTGCAGCCAGTTTCCGTAATCTCTGAAATGTTCATTAAGGGTCTTCTTATTTGTAAATCCAGGGTCATTTATTGTAAAGTCAGCAGCTGTAAGATTTTCATTGCTTGACTTAGTACAGCCTGTTACTACTACATAATGCATACCGCCGTAAGAATTTGTAGCACCTACAATGACAGGACCTACCTGAAGATGATCGTATAGAGATTGTAAATTGTAGCTGTTGCTATTGCCTGAAATTGAGATAACTTGATAACCTAAATTATAAACCTCTGCCCAAAGAAGCGAATTATTGCTATAAGTTAAATATTGCTTGCACATTACATCAGGAGTTATCTCTGTATCTGTATAATATGAATGCATCATAGCCATAGAACTTGTAAGGCAGCCTACTTGAGCAATTGTCTTTGAACCGATGTAAACATTACCCCAACGTGGATCAGCCTGAGCATAATAAGGTACATCGTAAGAAATACCAGTTTTAACTTCGCCGATAAGTGAACCGAAGCCATCGAATTCATAAGTTTTACCGTCTATTTTTTCACAGCCGATGAGTTTTCCCTTTTCGGAGTCAACGTAATATGTGTTATTCATATAGCTTACCCAGCCGATGCATATCTGTCCATTATTAGGATCATAGTAATATCTTTTGCCATCAGCCATCTGCCAGCCGGTTTTAAGAATTCCTTCATCAGTAAAGATATAAGTGTAGCCATCACTAAGAACAGATACACCGCTTGCAAAAGTGCCGTCCTCAAAATAATATGAGAATGTTTCACCATTATCTCTTGTATACCAGCCTTCTTCAGAAATTTCACTTTCAGCTACAGTATAAACTTTTTTATATGTTCCGTTTTCTCCTATTTCCAGTAATGTGCAATTACTTTCAGCAAAAGCATTTATTGGCATTGCACACATAGCGATCGCACAGCTCAGAATTATTGAACTGCTGCGTAAAAAGTGATGCATTGCATACACGTCCTTCCATAGTTTCAAATTGTAATTAAAAAATAACACAAATAAGTGAGCTTGTCACCGATTTGTCACTATTAGCTATTCTTTATTATATCATGAAAATAACATTTGTCAAGGAAGAAAAACGCATTTTCGGATAGATTTCACAATATTTCAGTAAAAACGTAAATATGCTGAAGATGAAAAAGAACTATTTATGTATTATGCACATATAAAATGGAATATTTTGTCTATAATTATCAATTATTAAAATGAAGTTTTTATACTGTTGCTTATAATATTATACATTTCAGGGCGTCTGTCACGGAAGATACCCCAGCTAAGTCTTGCGTCACGCATTTCATCAAGATCAAATGAATCAATAATAACGCCTGCATATTCTCTTGATGCTTGTTGTATTATTTCGCCGGTATTATCTGTAATAAATGAAGAACCGTAGAATGTAAGACTTGACTTTTGAAATTGATTTTCCTCACATGGAATAACAGATTCTGTTCCTATTCTGTTAGCAGCAATTACAGGCATGAGATTTGCGGCGGAATGACCCTGCATACATCTTTGCCAATGTGGCATACTGTCCACATCAAGAATCGGTTCAGAGCCTATAGCAGTTGGATAGAGCAGCATTTCTGCACCCATAAGAGCCATTGAACGTGCAGTTTCTGGAAACCATTGATCCCAACATATGCCTACGCCTATGCAGCCGAAGCTTGTATTCCAAACCTTGAATCCGGTATCGCCGGGTGTGAAATAGAATTTCTCCTGATAAAAGTGGTCATCAGGGATATGAGTTTTTCTATAAATTCCAAGTACACTTCCATCAGCATCTATCATGGCAATGCTGTTGAATGTATTGTTGCCTGCATTTTCATAGAAGCTTATAGGCAGTACTACGCCAAGTTCCTTTGCGATTTTTCTGAAATGCATGATTGCAGTATTTTCATCTGTGTTTTGAGCAAACTGGTAATATCCATACTGGCGTTCTTGGCAAAAGTATGGACGTTCAAAGAGTTCTGGAAGCAGTATAATATTAGCACCATCAGCGGCAGCTTGACGAACAAGGCGTTCAGCTGTTTGTATGTTTTCATAAACTTCTGTATCGCAAGCCATTTGTACGGCTGCAACGGTAACATTTCTCATAATCGTTTCTCCCTTATAAAAATAAAATTAAAATTAAAAATTAAAACTAAAGCTAAAAATAAAGGAAGTCAAAATCAATAAAAGTTTTTTGGTCCAGCAATTTTTCAAAAATGCTGGATCAAAAACTTTTATTGATTTGATTCGCTTTTAGCTTTTATTGGTTCTTAAATGCGGGCACTTGCTGAGTGATGCAGTGTATATTTCCACCGCCTATTAAAATATCCCTTGCGGCAATAGGTTCTATTTTCCTGCTGGGGAAACATTCACTTAAAATATCAACGGCAGTCTTGTCCATCTTTTCACCAAACTGCGGAACTAATACAGCGTCATTGGTAATATAGAAATTTACATACGATGCGGCTAAACGTTCACCGGGTGTTCTTGTAGGTTCACCGTCCCAGAGGTCAAGCTCACTGCATTCTTTTTCAGTCATGCATACAGGTTCTTCAGGTATAGGCATAAGCCTTACTTTTATTTTTCTGCCCTTTGCATCTGTTTCATTCTTCAATATATCAAGGCATGATTTAGACATTTCATACTGTGGATCATTCGTATTGTCAGTCCATGCAAGCACTACTTCGCTCGGAGCAGTGAATGCACATACATTATCAACGTGTTCATTTGTTTCGTCATTATAAACACCTCTTGGTAGCCATATAACTTTTTCAGCTCCAAGATATTCAAGAAGTTTTGCTTCTATTTCAGCTTTAGTCATATGAGGATTTCTACCACGGCTTAAAAGACAGCTTTCTGTTGTAATAATAGTACCCTCACCATCGCTGTGGATACTTCCGCCTTCTAATATAAAATCACGGCAATTATATGTATCTTTAAGAAAAAGGTCGCATATTTTTCTTGCAGTGTGGTTATCATTATCCCAAGGGAAATAAAGTCCGTCTTCAAGTCCACCCCATGCATTGAATCCCCAGTCTATGCCACGTATCTCACCGTTAGCATTTTTTACAAATGTAGGGGCAATATCTCTTGCCCATGAATCATCTGTTGTGCATTCACATAATCTTACATCAGGTGGCAAAACGGCACGTGCATTTTCATATTGCCCGTTGCTTACAAGTACAGTCAAAGCTTCGCTTCTTGATATTATTTCCGCAATTTTAACAAAAGCTCTTCTTGCTGCATAACAGCCGCCTTGCCAAGAGTCAGTTCTTTCCGGCCATATCATAATAGTGCCGTAATGTGGTTCAAATTCCGCCGGCATAAAAAAGCCATCAGCTTTTGGCGATGATTTAAGTATACGCATTTTTATTTACTCCTATAAAACATAAAATCTAAAATATAAAATCATAATTATTTTTATACTATTATATTTATATTTATTACTCATTTTAATATAATATTTATTATACTATATTATTATACTAAAGCTTATAAGAGTTGTCAATGATAAGAATTCAGAATCATAGATCCGTTTTTATAAGAGGTTATGTCCATTAACTGACTTAAATCTAAATAATTCACTTAAATTCAACATAAAAGCTTAAGAAGCACTTGACGAAACAAAGAAAATAGGTTATAATTTATCTAATAACTTGAATTATGGTAGGGCTAGAGAAAGCTTTGCCTGAACAAAGAAAGATATGGAGGGTGATAATATGGGAACAGAAATGTGTTCTGATAAGTTTGGCAAACAGGGACTTACATTTGATGATGTTTTGCTGATTCCAGGTGCATCTGATGTAACTCCAAATATGATTGATCTTCACACAACGCTTGTAAAAGGTGTAGTTTTAAATACACCTATCATGACTGCTGCTATGGATACTGTAACTGAAGCAAATATGGCAATTGCTATTGCTCGTGAAGGCGGTATTGGTATTATTCATAAGAATATGACAATTGAACAGCAGGCTGATGAAGTAGATAAAGTAAAGCGTTCTGAAAACGGAGTTATTGCCAATCCTTTTTCTTTGACTGTGGATCATGTTGTAGCTGACGCTGATAGTCTTATGGGCAAATATAAAATATCCGGCGTTCCTATTGTAGATAATGCTGGCAAGCTGGTAGGCATTATTACAAATCGTGATATGCGTTTCCTCAGCGATTTTAACCAGAAGATCGGCGATGTTATGACAAAGGATAACCTGATTACTGCTCCTGTTGGTACTACAATGGAAGAAGCTCAGGCTACTCTGCGTAAGCATAAGATCGAAAAGCTGCCTATTGTTGATGAGGAAGGTTACCTTAAGGGTCTCATTACTATCAAGGATATTGAAAAAGCTGTACAGTATCCAAATTCTGCACGTGATTCAAAGGGCAGACTTCTTTGCGGTGCTGCTATCGGCATTACCGGTGATGTTCTTGAAAGAGCAGGTGCTTTGGTTGAAGCACAGGTAGATGTTTTGGTTCTTGACTCTGCTCATGGACATAGTAAAAATATTATGGAGTGTTTGAAGAAAGTAAAGGCTGCTTATCCAAATATTCCAGTAATTGCAGGTAATATTGCTACAGCTGAAGCTGCTGAAGATCTTATCGCAGCAGGTGCAGACGCTGTAAAGGTCGGCATTGGTCCTGGTTCTATTTGTACAACAAGAGTTGTTGCAGGTATAGGCGTTCCACAGATCACTGCTGTTTATGATGTTGCAAAGGTTGCTAAGAAACACGGCATTCCTGTAATTGCAGATGGCGGTATAAAGTATTCTGGTGATATTGTAAAGGCTATTGCAGCAGGTGCAAATGTTGTTATGCTTGGTTCACTGCTGGCTGGATGTGCAGAATCTCCAGGAGAAACTGAAATATATCAGGGCAGACAGTTCAAGGTTTACAGAGGTATGGGAAGTATCGCTGCTATGAACTGCGGTTCTAAGGACAGATATTTCCAGTCTGGTTCAAAGAAGCTTGTTCCTGAAGGCGTAGAAGGTCGAGTACCTTATAAGGGAGCAGTGTCAGACAGTGTATTCCAGCTTATCGGTGGTATAAGAGCAGGTATGGGCTATTGCGGTTGTCCTACTATTGAGGATATGCATAGAAAGGCTAAGTTTGTACAGATTACAAGTGCTGGTCTTATCGAGAGCCATCCGCATGATATTCAGATTACAAAAGAAGCTCCGAACTATTCGGCTCATGTATAATTTAATATAATGCTAAAAAAGCTGTCCTAATGAAAGGGCAGCTTTTTTGTGTTATTCATTATTGTTATTGCTTTGAAGCTTTTTTCAAATCGCTTATAAAATTCTTAATATGCTGAATTTGCTCATCAGTAAGTCCGGTTGCATCTATTGTTTTGGGAGAAACGTTAGGATTTTTTGATTTTGGATAAGGCTTTTTTTCATCGGTGCGTCCCATAAGATAATCAACGCTTGTATTAAAAAGATCAGCAATCTTACTTAAAATATATGGAGGAATCATACGTGAACCTGTTTCATAGCATGAATAAGTTCTGCGGTTAACGAAAAGAATATCGGCAACCTGTGCTTGTGTCATATCGGAATCTTCACGTATATCACGTATTCTTCTATAATATGCCATAATTTTACTTAGATTTAGGATATGGGATTTTAACATCAGTTCTGCCCATAATATAGTCGACACTTGTTTTATGAATATCAGCTAGATCGCTTAAAATTTCAGGAGGAGTGTTGTGAACACCAATTTCATAACTGGAATAAGTTCTGCGATTTATAAAAAGCATATCAGCTATTTGTTGTTGTGTCATATCAGCATCTTCACGTAAATCTCGAATTCTTTTATAGCGTGCCATAAAATACACCTCTTTTGTTTTATTTATAATATAATGTTCCAAAAATATTTTATCATGCCACGAATCGTTCCATTGACTTTTGGCTGAATTTATGGCATAATATATTTGAGGTGAAAGATATTTACAAGAAAGCATATTACATGTTATTTAA
>CANOIR010000017.1 GCA_947566125.1 uncultured Ruminococcus sp.
TCGCTAAAATTTGCCGAAAAGATGCGTGCAATATCCTTATGAGAACAAGTTCTTATACATCTCAAAATATAATTCGACTCTTTTCTATATTATTATATCAAAAAAAATCAATTTCGGGAAGACTTTTTTAAAAAATATATTTACCTTTTTCTGAAAATATGATAAAATAACTTTAGAGATAAAATTATGCTGCTTTCAAAGCACTTTTGCAAATTTATTTAAGGTAATCACCACAGATGTACAACAGTAAGGAGGAACAAAATTTGGTTTATGTAACAGGAGATACACACGGAGATTATGACAGATTCAATGATCCTTTTCTAAAAAAACTTGAAGAAGAGGATACACTAATAATATGCGGTGATTTTGGCTTTATATGGGATGGATCACCGCAGGAAGAAGCTGTATTAAAAAAGCTTTCTCAAAAAAAATATACAATAGCTTTTGTAGACGGATGTCACGAAAATTTTGACCTACTTGAAAGAAAATATCCTTTGAACAGATGGAAAGGCGGGATAATACGCCAAATAGCACCAAATATAGTTCACTTACAGCGTGGTGAAATTTATACTATTGAAGGTGAAAAATATTTTACTTTCGGCGGCGGTCACAGTCAAGACATAGAATATAGAAAAGACACCGGTAATTGGTGGAAACAGGAACATCCTACTCACCGTGAAATTCGCCATGCAATATATAAGCTTCATGAAAGCGATTCAAAAGTAGACTATATCATAACTCATGAACCTCCTGCTTCGCTCAAGGACTGCCTTGGAGTAGATGTCCAGCAGCGTCTGGAGATACATACATTCTTTGAAGATATAATAAAAGAATGCGAATACAAAAAGTGGTTTTTCGGAAAATGCCATATGGACAGATTTATACCGCTTAAGTATTATGCATTATTTGAAGAAATACTTCCGGTAGAAACACATAAAAAAAGAGGAGTATTCAGACGATAATTAAGAACAGGGCTGAGCATTTTTTAGTGCATCAGCCCTGTTTTTTATACACTCAAAAATTTATCGCTTACATATCCTGTAACACCCTGATAAAATATAACATACCAGCCATCAGTTTTACCGTAAACTATAACATTAGAACCATCAGGTATTGTACCGATGACACGACTGTTGACAGATGGAAATTCTCTGATATTTAGATTGCTTCCTCCTGCTGTTACTGTACCCATTTTAACAGGTCCTGCATTTATAAACGGTATACCAAAATAATCACAAAGTGACTCAACAAGATTTATTGCAATAGGAGTAAGATTCTCCCTTATCCATTGTGCATCTTGAATATTATCGTGATAACCTATCTCACATAATACAGCAACCGCTTTAGTTTGAGTGACTTCTCCCAAGGAAGTAGTCGGCTTTGCTGAGGTCTTATCCGGCAAAGGGTATATCATCTTGAAATTATTTGCAATGATAGTTGCAAGTGTTTCACTCGACTTGCTAAGCGGAGAATAATAAATATCTATTCCACGCAGCTTTCCTGAAAGCGACTCCGGAGCAGCATTGCTGTGAAGTGCTAAATGAACATCAAAGTTACCTGCATTTGAGTCAGCAATAGCTCCAGCAGCACCACGTGATGGGTCATTTCTTCTGTATTCAATGCCACTTGCACGGAGATAAGGTTCCATGCGGTCAGCAACTTGATTCATATAAAACTCTTCATTACCGCCGTTTACATAAGGATTCCATTCCTGAGTGGACGGACTTAAAAATACGCTTGGCATTTTTCCTAAAAGCCTCTTTTCCTGTTGGTACAGGCGTTTATGCCTGTTCTTTACAGTTTATGCTTTTGCCTGAGAATGCGTGATTATTGAGCGTATAACCAGATATAATTATATTCTCGTACCAAGCTTCACAGAATATTCATCTCTGAAAGCGTCAAATCTATCTTCATCAATAGCGTCACGAATCTTTTCCATAAGGGTATTGTAAAAATAAAGATTGTGCTGAACGGCAAGTCTGCCTGCAAGCTGTTCATTTGCCTTAAACAGATGACGAACATATGCACGGGAGAAATTCCTGCAAGTTGGACAGTCGCATTTAGGGTCAAGCGGTAGCGGATCTGTTTTATACTTTTCATTTGTAATGTGAATAATACCGTCCCATGTGAAAACAGTACCGTGACGTGCATTACGACTGGGCATTACGCAGTCAAACATATCAACGCCTCTGTATACTGCTTCAATGATATTCTGCGGAGTACCAACACCCATAAGATAACGTGGCTTTTCCTTTGGCATAAAAGGCTCAACCTCTTCAATGATGTGATACATAACTTCAGCAGGCTCACCTACAGCCAAACCGCCTATAGCATAGCCATCAAGTCCGAACTGTGCTATTTCTTTCATGTGCGAAACTCTCAGCTCATCAAATGTACCGCCTTGATTTATGCCAAACAGCATCTGCTTAGGATTGATAGTTCCCTCTTGTTCATTTAGTCTGTCCATTTCTTTCTTACAGCGTTCAAGCCAGCGTGTAGTTCTTGCACATGAATCTTTTACATATTTAAATGGAGATGGATTTTCCACACACTCATCAAATGCCATTGCAATAGTAGAGGCAAGATTTGACTGTATCTGCATACTTTCTTCAGGTCCCATGAATATACGTGCACCATCTATATGTGACTGAAAATATACACCTTCTTCTTTAATGCGTCTAAGCTTAGAGAGCGAGAAAACCTGAAATCCACCGCTGTCTGTAAGAATCGGCTTTTTCCAGTTCATGAATTTGTGAAGTCCACCCATAGTGCGAACAAGTTTATCGCCAGGTCTTAAGTGAAGATGATATGTATTGCAAAGCTCCACTTGACATTTCAATCCTTCAAGGTCGATAGATGATATGCCACCTTTTATCGCAGCAGCAGTTCCTACATTCATAAAGAATGGTGACTGAATCGTACCATGTATAGTTTCAAATACACCTCTTCTTGCGTTTCCGTCTTTTTTTATCAAATTAAACATTGATCAAAATTCCTCCATATTATAAAATGCACATTGCATCGCCAAAGCTGAAAAATCTATATTTTTCTTCAACTGCGGTTTTATAGGCATTCATAGTCTTATCGTATCCAAGAAATGCAGATACAAGCATAATAAGCGTACTTTCAGGCAAATGAAAATTTGTTATAAGTCCATCAAGAACTTTAAATTCATATCCCGGATAAATGAAAATATCAGTATTTCCATCATCTGCTACTATTTCACCATTGTGAGATGTAGCTATAGCTTCAAGCGTTCTGCAAGAAGTAGTACCCACTGCAATAACACGTCCGCCGTTTTTCTTGGTCTGTCTTATTTTTTCAGCTGTTTCTTCCGGAAGCATATAATGTTCACTGTGCATCTTATGCTTTAAAACATCGTCCTCTTTTACCGGACGGAATGTTCCAAGTCCTACATGAAGTGTAACATATGCAAGGTCAACGCCTTTTTCCTCCAGCTTTTTAAGCATTTCTTTTGTAAAATGAAGTCCGGCAGTAGGTGCGGCAGCAGAACCTATTTCACGTGAATATACTGTCTGATATCTCTCTTTATCTTCAAGCTTTGCAGTGATATAAGGCGGCAGAGGCATTTGACCTATTTCATCAAGGACAGTATAAAAGTTGCCGTCACAAGTAAATTGTACAACACGATTGCCATCATCTTTTACTTCTATGACCTCCGCTTTCAAACGTCCATCGCCAAAACTAAATTTTGCACCAACTTTTGCCTTTTTTCCAGGTCGACATATTATTTCCCAAATCTTATCGCCCTTTTGCTCAAGAAGCAAAAATTCTATAAATGAACCTGTTTCTTCCTTTTCACCATAAAGACGCGCAGGCAAAACACGTGAATCATTCATTACAAGCAAATCACCTTTTTGCAGAATATCGCATAAATTATAAAAATGACCATGGGTAATATTACCTGTCTTTCTGTCGATTTCCATGAGTCTTGAATGATCTCTAGGTTCTGTTGGAGTCTGGGCAATATAGCTTTCTGGCAGGTCGTAGTAAAAATCTGACTTTTTCATATTAAAATCTCCTGTTTTTTTTAAAATTCTATTGACATAGAACCGCAAAAATGATATTATAGAAATAAGAACGTAGCGGTTCTAAGGCAGAGGTGCACTTCCGATTAGTATTGTCTGACAGGATGACCAATCCGCTTTATGCAGGCATGAAAGGCTGTAGTGCCGAAGATATAGCTTTGGTCGGGCTGTATCTGGGCAGAGTTCCGAACAGGACTCTGACTGTCATCGTTATGATGGAGTGCTGTCCCATACACATTGTGTATGGCACTTATTCTATTATATCGTATGAGCAGCCGGTTTTCAACCGGTTTTTTCATATTTTTTAGATTTTTGGAGGAATTACAAAATGAAACAGTTTCATGTGGGTATTATTGGTGCAACAGGTATGGTTGGACAGCGTTTCGCAACGCTCCTTGCTGACCATCCGTGGTTTGATGTAAAGGTTTTGGCTGCATCTCCAAGAAGTGCAGGCAAAACTTATAAAGAGGCAGTAGGCAATCGTTGGGCAATGACAGTTACTATGCCTGAATCTATGGAAAACATGATAATCATGGATGCACAGGCTGATATTGAAAAAATTGCCGATATGGTTGATTTTGTATTCTGTGCTGTTGACATGAAGAAGGAAGATATAAAGGCTCTTGAAGAAGCATATGCAAAGGCTGAATGTCCAGTTGTATCAAACAATTCAGCGCACAGATTTACTGACGATGTTCCTATGGTAGTACCAGAAGTAAATCCAGAGCATATTGAAATTATCGAAAGCCAGAGAAAACGTCTTGGCACAAAGAGAGGCTTTATCGCTGTTAAATCAAACTGCTCTATCCAGAGCTATGTTCCAGCACTTTCACCGCTTAGAAAATTTGGCATCAAGAATGTACTTGCTTGTACCTATCAGGCAATTTCCGGTGCAGGTAAAACATTTGCAACATGGCCTGATATGATCGACAATGTTATCCCATTCATTGGCGGAGAAGAAGAAAAGTCTGAACAAGAGCCATTAAAGGTATGGGGTACTATTGAAGACGGTAAAATCGTAAAGGCTCAAAGTCCTCTTATTACAACACAGTGCCTGCGTGTACCAGTATCAGACGGTCATACAGCAGCTGTATTTGTAAACTTTGAAAATAAACCTTCTAAGGAAGAAATGCTGGAAATCTGGTCTGAATTCAAGGGCGTTCCTCAGGAGCTTGATCTGCCAAGTGCACCAAAGCAGTTCCTGAATTATTTTGAAGAAGATAATCGTCCTCAGGCTAAGCTTGACCGTATGTTAGAAGGCGGTATGGCTGTATCTATCGGCAGACTCCGTGAAGATACACTGTTTGATTACAAGTTTGTATGTCTTTCCCATAACACACTCAGAGGTGCAGCAGGCGGTGCGGTTCTTTTAGCAGAACTTCTGGCTGCAAAGGGTTATTTTGATAAGGATTAAAAGCGTAAAAATCAAAGCTTTATATTAAAATTTTAAATTTAAACGATTTTGACAAGGAGGTATTTGTAATGAAAAATACAATTTTCACCGGAGCCGGAGTTGCTATCGTAACTCCAATGCTTCCAGACGGAGCAGTTGACTTTGACGGACTGAAAAAACTCATTGATTTTCAGATAGACGGTGGTACAGATGCAATCATCATTTGCGGTACAACAGGCGAATCTTCTACACTTGATGATGATGAGCATCGTGCAGCTATACGCTGTGCAGTTGAGCATACTGCTAACCGCATACCAGTAATAGCAGGTACAGGCAGCAACGACACAAAGTATGCTATAGAGCTTTCAAAAGAAGCTCAGGAATTGGGTGCTGACGGTCTGCTTGTTGTAACACCTTATTATAATAAATGCACTCAAAAAGGTCTTTATCAGCATTATAAGCAGATCGCTGATAATGTAAATATCCCTATGATACTTTATAATATTCCAAGCAGAACAGGTGTTGCAATCGATGTTGCTACTGTTGAAGCATTGGGTCAGCACAAAAATATCGTTGCTGTAAAGGAAGCATCCGGCAATATCGGTTATACAGCTAAGCTTGCTGCAAAATGCGGTGATTTGGTTGACATCTACAGCGGTAATGACGACATGATAGTTCCTATTATGTCACTGGGCGGTAAGGGTGTTATTTCCGTACTTTCCAATATTCTGCCTAAGGAAACACATCAGATGTGTCAGTATTGCCTTGATAATAATTTCGCGGAGGCAACAAGACTTCAGCTTGAATATCTTAAGCTTATAAACACACTCTTTATTGAGGTAAATCCTATTCCAGTAAAGACAGCTATGAATATTATCGGTCTGCCATCAGGTCCATGCAGAATGCCTCTGTGTGAAATGACTGATGAACATATCGAAACTATGAAAAAAGTTCTGGCTGAAAACGGACTTCTTAAATAATTTACTAAAACAATTTAGAAGTTTAAATGAAAGGATACCGCAGCAGCGGTTAAAGGTAAAATATAATGACAAATATTGTAATTTGCGGTGCTAACGGCAAAATGGGTCATACCGTTGCTTCCTGCATTGAGTCACGTGATGACTGCAAGGTAATTGCCGGCATTGATGCATATACAAAGGTTTACAGCAACTTCCCTATTGTAGAAACTCCTGCAATGCTTACAGAACAGCCTGATGTAATAATTGATTTTTCAAATCCATCTTCTTTGGATTCACTTCTTGAATACGGACTTACCCACAATGTAGCTCTTGTTCTTGCAACTACAGGTTACAGTGATGAGCAAATTTCCAAGATAAAGACTGCGTCTGAACAGATCCCTGTGTTCTTCACATTTAATATGTCACTGGGTATAAACCTTTTGGTACAGCTTGCAAAAACAGCTGTAACAGTTCTGGGTGACCAGTTTGACATTGAAGTTGTTGAGAAACATCATAATCAAAAGATCGATGCACCAAGCGGAACTGCTATCATGATTGCAAATGCGATAAATGAAACTCGTGATAATCAGTATCATTATGTATACGACAGACACGCAAGACGCATGAAGCGTGAAAAGTCTGAGATAGGAATGCACGCCATCAGAGGCGGTACTATCGTAGGTGAACACGATGTTATCTTTGCAGGACGTGATGAGGTTATTACCCTTTCTCATAGTGCTGCATCAAAGAGTGTATTTGCTGTTGGTGCAGTTAATGCAGCTGTATTTATCAAAGGCAAAGAAGCCGGTATATACGATATGGCACAACTTGTTGAAGCTCAAAAAGCATAAATTTAACTTTGAATCATAAATACAAAAAAACTGCTGCACTTAAAAATGCAGCAGTTTTTTGCAACTTCTTATTTAATTTCAGACCATTGGGTATAGGTATAAGTATTCACACTCAGAAGGTCAAATTGTTCTATTTCGGGTATGTAATATCCCATATAAAGTGCAGTACCATCAACATAAGAAATGTTCCCATCTTTTGTTAAAGTTTTGGTATTCATTATTATAACATAAAATGTATCCCTACATATGCGATAAAATTTTTCATCAGAACTGTTCTGACTGTCTTCAATATAATCCATAGGTCTTGAACCACCTATCTTATAACCATTCATATTTGCCGAAAGCGTATGTTCAAGTTCATCTTCTGTAAGACCATACTCCTTCATTGAAACGAGTTTATCAAATGCAGCCTGACCGTAGTAAACCTCGTAATTGCCTTCAAAATACGAGCTTTCAGGGTCACCGGATGTTTCAAAATATTTAAAAGTGCCATCATCATTCAAATGAATTTCTGTACCTTGACTAATTGTAAACTTTCTGCCGGATGCCATATCTTCAATTCCTATATTAAAAGAAACGGTTTTGGTTACTTCACGTATATCGGTATCAGGCTCATTTTCTTCTGCACATTGAGAAGCAAATGTAATTACTGTATTTTTATCCGGTGCTATCAGTACATCAATATTAAACAATATATTTTTGCCAGTCATTTTAATACGTCCTACAAAACAGCTTGTATCATCAGCTGTTTTAATGGAAGAAAGTTTTTCTTTATTTACAATGTTATAAGTAGAAGAATATGTATCACACAAATTACTGTAAAATTCTTCTGGCTCAAAATTTCCAAGTTCGGATTCGCCTTGAATCTGATATGCACTTTTTTTATCAGAGGAAGTAAATGAACCTTCATATTCAGACATTTCTACCCAGTCAGACGGAACTTCAAATGAAACATTTCCTACAGTGCAAGTTTGCTTTGAATTAGCAGATGTTTTATTATTTGATTTATTTTCAGAACTATCCTCTAATTCTTCAGCCTTTTTTGATATTTCATCAGAAAATTCTTTTACTGCATCCTTGAATATATTACATCCTGTAAAATTTAAAGTAATAAGAGAAGCTACAATTATTGATAACATCTTTTTCATAAATAGTATATCCTTTCAAAAAACATATTACATAACCACTGAAGTTATTATAACACTTAAAAAATCTGTTGTCAATTATTAAAAAAGTTGATTTTATAATATTTTAGTGATATAATAGATATGGAAAAACAAAATGTAGGAGGTTATCTAATGAATTTTTTAAAGAAAAATATCATAGGTATTATTTTATGTGCTGCTATCGCAGGATTGGCAACTTTTATAGCGTCACTCAGTATAGGCAGCTTTTCATTGGAACTTATCGGTGCACCGGTACTTGCAATCTTAATAGGAATGTTGATAACACTTGTTGCACCACAAGTTGCTAAAAGTGAGTTTTTTGCAGGCGGAATAAAATTCACTTCAAAGAAAATTTTGCAATGGGCGGTAGTTATACTCGGATTTTCTCTTAATCTTAATACTATTGCACAAGTAGGTGGAAAAAGTCTGCCTGTAATTATTTCTACAATATCAATATCACTTATTACATCATTTGTTCTTATGAAGGTTATGAAAATAAAAAAGAAAACAGCGTGTCTTATAGGTGTAGGCTCATCCATATGCGGAGGTTCTGCTATTGCAGCAACAGCTCCTGTAATCGATGCGGATGACGATGATGTTGCACAATCTATATCAGTAATATTTTTATTCAATATACTTGCAGCACTGATTTTCCCAACTCTTGGACAGGCACTGGGTTTTGGTACGGAAGGCTTTGCAATATTCGCCGGAACTGCTGTAAACGATACTTCATCTGTAACAGCAGCTGCCGCAACAGCGGAAAATCTTTATCATACAAGCGGAATTTTGTCAGCAGCAGTAACTGTTAAACTTACAAGAACTTTAGCAATTATTCCAATAACTCTTATACTTGCACTTTATAGAACTAAAAAGGCAAAGTCAAACGGCGGAGAAGCATCATCATTTTCATTTAAAAAGATTTTTCCGTGGTTTATACTCTATTTCATTGCCGCATCTTTAATAACAACTATAGTAGGAATCATTCCTGAAAACAGTTTTACTACATTATATAATGACAGTTTTGTTACTGCTATGAAGTGGCTTGCTAAATTCTTTATAGCTATGGCAATGTGTGCAATTGGTCTTAATACAAATGTTGTAAATCTAATTAAAAAAGGCGGAAAGCCTATTCTTCTTGGTTTCTGCTGTTGGGCTGTTGTTACTGCAACTTCTATTTTAGTCCAGCACATAACAGGAATTTATACTACTAACTTATAACGCCCCGCACTCTCCACTTTGTCTTCCTTGAAAGTTAAGGTGGCACGGCATTAGCCGTAACAAAGAGGTGAAAACTAAACAATAATTAAAACAACAAAAAGGCTGTTGCAACTCAAATCTCTGCGACAGCCTCTTCATTTTTTTGTTTTTAGCCTACAGGAAAACAACTTTCACCTGGATATATCTCTCTTTTGCCAAGCAAATGTTCTATGCGAAGAAGTCTGTTGTATTTTGCCGTTCGCTCACCTCTGCAAGGTGCACCAGTCTTTATTTGACCTGTGCCAAGTCCTACTGCAATATCTGCTATAGTTGTATCTTCAGTTTCACCTGAACGATGTGATACAATTGCACCATAACCAGATTGTTGTGACAATCTTACTGCACTTATCGCTTCTGTTAATGTCCCTATCTGGTTTGGCTTTATGAGAATAGCATTTCCAATGCCAAGTTCAATTCCCTTTTTAAGTTTCTTTGGATTTGTTACAAAAAGATCGTCACCTACAAGCTGTACCTTGCTGCCAAGATGAGCAGTCAATTTCTGCCAACCGTCATAATCTTCTTCATCAGCACCATCTTCAATAGAACGTATTGGGTATTCTCTGCACAAATTATCCCAATAAGAGACCAGATCATCTGATGTGTACTCTTTTCCGCTTTTCGGAAGATGATACATACCACTTCTGCTGCATTTCCATTCACTTGCAGCCGCATCAATAGCAATGACAAAATCCTTGCCCGGCTTATAACCTGCACGTTCAATAGCTTTTAAAAGATATTCAATAGCTTCCCTATCGCCGCTAAGGTCAGGTGCAAAGCCGCCTTCATCGCCTACTGCGGTACTGAGTTTATTATCATTAAGAATGCTTTTAAGAGAATGATATACTTCACTGCACCACATAAGTGCTGTTGAAAAAGACTCTGCACCTATCGGCATTATCATAAATTCTTGTACATCAAGATTATTGGCAGCGTGTGCACCGCCGTTTAAAACATTCATCATTGGTACAGGTGTCTTTGACGCACCAAAACCGCCAAGATACTGAAAAAATGGTATATGATGAGAAATAGCTGCTGCCTTTGCAGCTGCAATGGATACGGCAAGAATCGCATTTGCTCCAAGCACTGATTTATCATTGCTGCCATCAAGTTTTATAAGAGTTGAATCAACTTCAACCGGATTTGAAAATGAAAATTCTGTGAGTTTTTCACGTATTGTTTTATTTATATTATTTACTGCATTTCGTACGCCTTTACCGCCGTATCTTCCCTTGTCACCATCACGAAGTTCAAGTGCTTCAAACTTTCCGGTAGACGCTCCGCTTGGAACAGATCCTCTTCCTCTTGAACCGTCTGTTAAAACGACCTCTGCTTCAACTGTGGGATTACCCCTTGAATCAAGTATTTCACGTCCAGATATTGACTGTATTCTCATAAAAAATACTCCTTTAAACTTTATTTTATTCTTATCATTTACAGTATTTCTACTAATATTCCTATTTTAAAAAAATTTCTAAAAGAAAATTGTATTTAATGACACATTGACAATTTGTATATTATGTGTTATAATGATAATAGTTTGATAAATTATTTATAATGTGGAGGATTTTAATTTCATGAACAAGTTTGTATCACCAATACTTGCGGCAACAATGCTTGCAGGAATCGCTTTATCCGGCTGTAATACTATGGACAAGTACTTCTCTGAAGATTATGTTTTAGGTGCTTTAGACGCTTCATATAAGGGCGACTTTGATAAGTATCTGGATACAACCGATGGAAAAGAAGAAGACGCACAGGAGCTTTATGATAATACAGTTGATTATTACACTGAAGTAATTGCTCAATATTGCGACGTTTATACAGAGGATATAAGTGATGAGGTTCACGATAAGTATACTGAATTTACTAAAGAACTTCTTTTAAAGGCTGATTATACTATAGCATCTTCTGAAAACGGCAAAGAAACTTGCTATGTAAAAATCGTTATAAAGCCTATAAATATCCTTGAGCAGTCTGAAGATGATATAGCTGCATACATAGAAGAATTTAATACATCTATAGAAGAGATCGGTGAAGAGATCAATAATTATACAGATGAACAATTCCAGGATTTGGAAGATGATTATGCCGAAAATGTTCTTAATATATTAAAAGAAAAATCTAATAATCTGGAATATAAGGATACAATCACATTTACAATGGAAATAAAGATTGACAAGGATGGCCTTTATTCTCCAGCAAATGAAGATGATTGGAACACTATTGATGATTATGTAATGGGAATTTATGAGTAAGATGTAAATAAAACTGCTGCAATGTTAAGTTTTGCAGCAGTTTTTGCTATTTATATGCTATTCTTTCCAGCCTTAAATAAAACAAAAAGTGCAGAGTTCATAAAAACGGAACCTCTGCACTTTTTTATTAAGATTTGTAAAAATATCAAAGCAAATTACTTACTGGAAGCACCAATCTCTACGGCTTTCATATTTACATCAATAAGATTTGCACGTTTTGGTGGAATGCATTTTTCCATTGCCTTGCGTACGGTATCCATATCAAAAAGATCGCTTTCAACAAGCATTCTACCCATAAGGATCATATTTGCTGAACCATTCATATCATTTTCAGATGCAATATTTGTTGCCGGCATTGCTATATATGTAATGTCATCTCTCTTACAATCTTCATCAACTATAGAGCTGTCAGCAAGAACAAGTCCTCCCGGCTTTACAGCGTCAATAAATTTATTGAAAGATGGACCATTCATTGCAATGAGTATATCCGGATTTGCAACTAATGGTGAACCTATAGGATCATCAGAAATACATACTGAACAGTTAGCTGTACCACCACGCATCTCAGGACCATATGACGGCAGCCATGAAAGCTCTTTACCTGCCATAAGTCCACAGTATGCCAGAATCTTACCGGTAAACAGTATACCCTGTCCGCCAAAGCCTGCTAAAATAATTTCTGTTGTCATAATTACTTCGCTGCCTCCTCTTCTGCTGCCTTATCCTTATATACGCCAAGAGGATAATAAGGGATCATTTTTTCTCTTACAAATTCCATTGACTTATCCGGTGAAAGTCCCCAGTTTGTAGGACAAGTAGAAAGTACTTCTACGATAGAAAGTCCTCTCTTTGCAACTTGATTGTCAAACGCCTTACGAATAGCCTTTTTAGCTTCACGAATATGAGGAACACTGTCTATTGCAACACGCTGCGCAAGTGCCACACCGCTGAGTGTAGACATCATTTCACAAACACGTATAGGATAACCTGCAGTATCTGTATTTCTGCCATAAGGTGTTGTCTGTGTTACCTGACCCGGCAGAGTTGTAGGTGCCATCTGTCCACCTGTCATACCATATGTGGTATTATTTATAAAGATTATAACAATATTTTCGCCTCTTGTGCCAACGTGAACAGTTTCCGCAGTACCAATAGCTGCAAGGTCGCCGTCACCCTGATATGTAAATACTATCTTATCAGGATTTACTCTCTTTGCTCCAGTAGCAACAGCCGGTGCACGTCCATGAGGAGCTTCGATAACATCACAACCAAAATAATTATATGACATTACAGAGCAGCCTACTGGAACAACGCCGATAGTATCACCTATAATACCCATTTCATCAAGTACTTCGCAAACTAAACGGTGAACGATACCATGTCCGCAACCAGGACAAAAATGTGTAGGAACATCTAATAAAGACTTTGGTCGTTCAAATACAACTGCCATTACTTTGCACCTCCTGTAATCTTTTTAATTTCATCGTATACTTCAGCAGGTGTAGGAATTACGCCGCCTGTTCTTCCGAAAAATGTTGTAGGTATCTTGCATTCTGTAGCAAGCTTTACGTCATAGATCATCTGACCCATTGACATCTCAACGTCAAGAATATTCTTGGCATCCTTTGTAGCTTCTTTGAGTTCATTTACAGGGAATGGCCACAAAGTCTTTGGACGGAAAAGACCAACCTTTATTCCTTCATTACGTGCTTTAGTAACAGCAGATTTTGCTACACGTGCAGATGCACCATAAGCTGTTATAACAAGCTCTGCACCATCACACATATAAACTTCTGCATCAGTTTCATTCTCTTCGATAGCCTTATAACGTTCAAAACGTTCAAGTACCTTTGCTTCAAGCAATGGTGCATCAAGGAAAAGTGAGTTGATAATATGATGCTCACGCTTATTTTCATGACCACAAGCTGCCCAATCAGACTTATCAGGAAGGTCTGTTTTAGGCTCTGGAAATGTTACAGGCTCCATCATCTGACCAAGCAAACCGTCTGCTAAGATCATAACAGGTGTACGGTACTGATCTGCCTTATCAAATGCAAGTGTTACTGTATCAACCATTTCCTGAACTGAACAAGGAGCATATACCATAATATGAAAATCACCATGACCCATAGCCTTTGTAGCCTGAAAATAATCAGACTGTGCCGGCTGGATAGAACCAAGACCGGGGCCACCTCTTTGCACATTGATAATAACTGCCGGAAGGTCTGAACCTGCCATATAAGAGATACCCTCTGCCTTCAGAGATACACCCGGTGATGATGACGATGTCATAGCACGTACACCAGTTGATGCTGCACCCAAAACCATATTGATTGCAGCAATTTCTGATTCTGCCTGTAAAAATACGCCGCCTGATTTTTCCATACGCTTAGCCATATATGCTGAAAGCTCTGTCTGCGGTGTTATTGGATAACCAAAAAAGCACTTACATCCACAACGAATAGCAGCTTCTGCCAATGCTTCATTACCCTTCATAAGACTTCTTTCCACGATAAATTCACTTCCTTTTATTTCTCAATTTTTATTGCACAGTCTGGACACATCATTGCACACATCATACATGATATACAAGCGTCCTGATCAGTGCAGACAGCAGTAAAATAACCCTTTTCGTTACGCTTTTCCTTTTGGATAGCAACAAGCTTTTTAGGACAAGCAGTTACACAAAGACCGCAGCCCTTACAGCGTTCAAAAAGAACCTGCATTTTCTCCATATATTCTAACCTCCTTATTGATATATAAATCTAAATATAAATCCTAATCTTCCCACACCGTCTTAACATAAACTTTTACCGGTATGCCGTTCGGTATAGAAAGACATAGATCATCTCTGTATACAGTACCTACAAGAGGCAATTTAGCCTTTTCAACAATATCCTGTGCATAATCAATACTATGAAGAACAGTTTCCTCAGTAGTTTCACGACCAAGATTTGAATTGTTTATGATTCCAGTATGCTTCATTTTAGATACCTCTTCTATCTCATACATAAGCTCTAATGCTTCTGATGGATCTTTTGTAAGATACCTGTAGCAGTTTATAATATAAAGCATATCCAGATCGTCTTTGTATTGAGAGAGTGCTTCTGCATATCGTCCAAGACCTATAGCACCGGCATCATCGCCACCAACATCTATTATTAAATATCCCGGTTCATATGCCATTCTTTCAATATCAAATGATATTGCCGGAATATCAAGGCTTGTATTGGCATACATGGACGCAGCAAGAGTCACGCCGTTTTCTTTAAAAAGTTCTACAAAGTCCGCCGTGCGGAAATACGGATTGACAATATCGAAATCAACTATAGTAACTTTCTCACCCTTTTGAGCAAGCTTTATTGCCTGATTTACAGCAAAATTTGTCTTTCCGGAACCATAGTGACCGGTTATTATTGTTATCTTTTTCATTTAATACCTTCCTTTTTCCGACAGCATTTTACCATGCTCTATTATTATATCATATTATATTTTAAAATGCAAGTGCTTTTATAAAGGCAAACATCGGAAACTAAAATATTCTATAGCATTTTAAAATTAAAAATCGAAATATAAAAATTCTTGACAATGGTACAATAATAGGTTATAATAATTTTTAATGCAGATATTATTTGTTTGATCTGCTGGAGAGTTAATGCGGTTAAATTTTTAATTAAAGGTTCAAAAAACATGAAAAAGCTCAAAAACATTATCGAAAAAATTCTACCGTCACATTCGTACATCCCATTAGCAGCTATGCTTGTATTTAACTTCATTGCTTATTTTGGAACACGGTTATTTACAACAGATATGACACACTATTCAATGTATACCGTGATTGACGATTGGATACCATTTTGTCCTGCATTTATTTCTATTTACATACTTGCATATGTACAGTGGATATTAGGGTATATTCTCATTGCAAGAGAGGATAAACATATTTTTAAATGGATAGTTGTAGGTGAAATTATCGCAAAAGCAATAGCATTGCTGTGCTTTATTTTTATTCCCACCACTATTTCACGTCCGGAAATCACTGGCACTGATATATGGAGCGGGCTTACACATCTTATTTACACTACAGATGCACCGGATAATCTATTCCCATCTGTACACTGTCTGGAAAGCTATGTATGTTTACGTGGTGCTTTGTATCTGAAAAAGCCAAATAAAATATATAAATATATATCCTTAATATTCACACTGCTTGTCTTTGCATCTACTGTTTTTGTAAAACAGCACGTAGTGCTTGATATAGTCGGTGCTATATTTGCTGTTGAAATAGGTTTGTTCATATCAAGAAAATGCTGCAAGTTAGGCAGAAATATTTAGAACTTATTCTCATTTATAATTCTGCAATAAAAATCTGCTCTGTATTTTTCAGCAGCAGATTTTTATTATATATCTTATCAAAATATTATCAAAATCTTTTTTGGCAAATACATAAAATAAAAAAATTGATAATAATACTATTAATAATACTATTAATATTAGATAGCATTAGAGAAATATATAACTTTTTGTATGAAAGGAATTTCGTAAAATGACATCGAAAAAGGCAAAATTACTCACTATTTTTATAATAACAGCTTCTCTTTCAAATATGATTGGCTGCTCTAGAATATATAATGATAGTGATATTGTAACTGATATTTCAACAAGTGAATATATACATACTGATAATATAAACACTACCGGTAATACAACTACCACTGACATAACAAATATAAATACTGATATTGCCGACACAACTGACAATAATAAAAATACTGATGATAATAATAACACTGACAATAAAGATATACCTTTTATGGAGGAACATATGAAATTTCAAGGAAGACATATTTTTGAAAACAATATAGAATGGCTTGTACAAAGCGGAAGCTCTGCTGAATTTGCAGTAACAGGAACAAATGTTTCTGTTACAATAGCAGGCGATTCTTCTATATACGGCACAAGCAGTGATCACAGACCACGATACGCAGTCTATGTAGATGATGAACTTATACGTGATAAGACAATATCCGCACCAGAAGAAAATGTTATACTATTTGAAGAAGGTTCTCCACGAACAGCCAATATTCGTATTGTAATGCTCTCGGAAGCTGTATATGGTGCAATAGGCATTAAAGATTTAAACATCTTGGGCGGCGACAAAGAATCTATCACACCTGCACCTGAAAAAGAACTTACCATTGAATTTATCGGTGACTCTATAACTTGCGGATACGGTGTGGAAAGCAGTGAAGGCTCTGAATCATTCAGCACATCTACAGAAAATTTCTATAAGTCATATGCATATATTGCAGCCAATGAATTAAATGCCGATTACAGCGTAGCAGCATACAGCGGATACGGCGTTATTTATGGCTGCTGCTCAGGCGAACCAAATCCTAATGAAACCTTGATAAAATATTATGATATTGAAAGTCAGTTTGAATCATATAATAAAAAGCATGACTTTACTAAAAGAAAAATGGATGCTGTAGTTATAAATCTCGGCACAAACGATACTTGCTATGTAGATAAAGATAATAAAGCATCCTGCGATGAATTTACCTCGGGATATATTGCATTGCTAAAAAAAGTACGCAGCAACAATCCTGATTCTGTAATAATATGTACCGTTGGTCTTATGGGCGGAAATGAAAGCATATATCCGCTTATCCAAAATGCTGTAAAAAAACTTGATGATGATAAGATAACATGCTTTTTATCAGAGCATCAGGATATTGACAAAGACGGTGCAGGTGCAGCATGGCATCCATCAGAAAAAACTCAAAAACAGTATGGTCATATTGTAGCAGAAGAAATAAAAAAAGCCCTTGACGAATGCAAATAGGCAAATAAAAATTATAATAAATTATAAAGGTGAGGTCTTTTTATGCTCACAAAATTTTTAGTAAAAACATTTATTCCCAAGAATGCAACAATATCAAAAACACGTGCTGCATATGGCTCACTTTCAAGCATTACCGGAATAATCTGTAATGTATTTCTCTTTATAACAAAATATGCTGCCGGTGTTATATCGGGTTCTGTTTCTATTATATCTGACGCTTTTAATAATCTTTCAGACTGTGCAAGCTGTATGGTAGCACTGTTTGGCGGACTTTTAGCCTCTAAACCGGCTGATAAAAATCACCCGTTTGGTCACGGCAGAATAGAATATCTCTCCGCTATGATAATCGCTGTCTTTATAATGCTAATGGGCTTTGAACTTCTGTCTGATTCAGTGTCAAAAATCATTTCACCGCAAGCTGTAAAGCCTTCTATTATTGTATTTGTAATCTTGGCATTTTCAATTGCAGTAAAACTTTGGATGGCACTTTTCAACACACATTTGGGGAAAACTATAAATTCATCGGTCATATTGGCTGCCGCTAAAGACAGTAAAAGTGATATTATCGCTACTTCCGCTGCATTTATATCACTGCTCACTTCTTACTTCACATCACTGCCTATAGATGGCATAGCAGGTGCTGCTGTTTCTGTTTTCATTCTAAAATCAGGTTTTGATATTATTCGTGATACAATTGACGATCTTCTTGGAAAACCGGAAAGTTCTGAAACTGCCGAGGCAATAAATAAGCTGATAATGTCCAATGAAAAAGTTCTTGGTGTCCACGACCTTATAATACACAAATATGGTCCAGGAAGCAGCTTTGGCAGCTGCCACGTTGAAATAGACGGAAACGAAAACTTTTGTGCTGTGCATGAACTTGTAGACCATATAGAAAAACAGATAGAAAAAGAAATGAAAATAAATATGACGATCCACATGGATCCTGTTGATACGGAAAGTTCTGCTTTACGCAGCTATAAAGAATTTACAAAAGAACTTGTAAAAGGTCTTGACAAAAAACTCACTTTACATGACTTTAGAGTATCTAAAAATGAAAACTGCACTTATATAAATTTTGATTTAGTTGTACCGTTTAACTGCGGGTATAAAAATGAACAGCTCCAAAGCATAATAACCAAGGAGCTGTCCGATATAGATCCACTTTGCAAAGTTGAAATAACGTTCGACCGAGATATGACTGATTGATATATCAAAATCCAAGTCACAAATCATCTGCATTATGTTCAGTTTCTTTTGAATAGAGCTGTATTATCCGCAGTAAAGCGGATATAGACAGCTCTTTATTTTTTTCATAATACGCAAGGCATAAACGTCTTACGGTTATAAATGCCTTTACCATAATAATGCACTCTCCTGCCGCATCACCATTAAACGCAGCTCTAAGCCAATATCGATTCAGATAATAAGTGCAAAGCCTTTTGAAAACATTTTCAAAACTGTCAATAACACTTCTGGCTTCGTCAAACTTAGATGAATTAAAAGACCCTTCACCAAGAGCAGCAGCATCTTCTAAAGACTGCTTGAATTCATCAGTCAATATTTCTCCGCTTAAATATCCATTTAAAATATTACTATAGCTTAAATCTGGAATATCTTCTTTGTTAATATCATTAAGATACACAGATGAATATTCTTCTTTACCTATGCTTTCCTGAACGAAAAAAGCATATTTCAAACATTTTTCTATTATAACAGGAAGAGGATCTGATGTATCCCATATCATATCAAGCATTTTACGGCGTGAATCTTTAAGAAGATCCATAAGCTCAATGTCATAGCATATTTCATCATCAGGAATATCATATATATACTCTATATAAAATGGTTCTCTGTCGCCTAAAAGAATAAGCCTTGCAGCTTCCGGACAGGATAACGACAAATCATGCTCTGCTATATTTCCATGATCCTGCACTGCCCTTGGATATTCCCTGCAAGTGTTGCACAAAGCATCTTCGCCAAGAACTCTGTGTATCTCGCAAAGTCCGCTTTTTTCAAGAAAAGGACATCTATCATCAATAAGCTTAAATATTCTATCGCCATCATCGTCTATCATCATAGAAGAGCGAAACTTTTTTCCTATATCTCCTGATGTTTTTTCATATTTATATGCCGATTCATCATCTACAACTATTTCCCACTTTTCACAGCAGCTGTCTGTGCATTTATCAGCAAGACAATGAAAGTCTTGATAATAATCCGGATATATATTCACTTGTTGCAACAGCTCTCACCTCACAAATTTATCTTTGAAAGCACCTGTCCTATAGGCTCTCTTATACAAAGTTCGGCTGATTCATCCATTGATGTAGCATCACGATTAAGGATAACAAGATGCTCTCCTCTAAAATATCTTACAAAACTTGCCGCAGGATATACCGCAAGAGATGTACCTCCTATTATAAGCATATCAGCTGTACAGATCGCATTTACAGAACGTTCTATAGTATTAGAATCAAGCGATTCTTCATAAAGCACTACATCAGGTTTTATTCTTCCGCCGCAGCTGCAATATGGTACCCCATCAGAATTCAGCATATATTCAGCATTATAAAGCTTTCCGCATTTTTGACAGTAATTTCTATGCACACTTCCGTGCAATTCAAAAACACATTTATTTCCTGCCATAGTATGAAGTCCGTCTATATTCTGAGTGATAATCGCTAAAAGCTTACCTTTCTCTTCAAGCTCGGCAAGCTTCTTATGAGCGGGATTTGGCTTTGCGTCAAGGCAAATCATTTTATCACGATAGAATTTAAAGAACCATTCAGGATTTTTTTCATAGAATGTATGGCTTAAAATGGTTTCAGGAGGATAAGGATATTTTTGATTATAAAGTCCGTCCTGACTGCGAAAATCCGGTATTCCGCTTTCAGTAGAAACTCCTGCTCCGCCGAAGAAAACTATACGATTTGATTCATCTATCATATCTTGCAAAAGCTTTATTTTATCATTTTCCATTCGCTTATCACTCCTGTAATTATTTAGAACTTGTTCTCATAAGGATATTGCACGCATCTTTTCGGTAAATTTTAGCGATTGCCACGTCAAAAATCCTTGCCATACGTCAGTATGCCTGCGGCTTTTTTCCTTGCACTCGCTAAAATTATGCTCGAAAATCTACGCACAAATCCTATGAGAACAAGTTCTTATTTTTTATAATCACTCATCGATTCCTGATACAGTAAATTCAACCTCTATCTTAGTCCATTGCTCGATTTTATCTCTGTCAATAATACGGGCAGAATATTCACTGTTTCCATCAACTAAGCCTTCGGAAGTATGTGCATCTTCAGGCAGCTCTTCTATCCATTCGTTATAGATATTGGCTCTCATTTCAATGCCGTCATCTGATGATGTATAATTTTTAGCGATCTGCTCGATCTCTTCACCATTGATACGTATACTCTTTATATCAATCGACATATCAGGGTAAAGCTTTGAGCCGTCTTTTACAATAACAGCCATGAATGAACAGCCTGACGGTGTATATTTGCCATTGAGAGTACCAGCTACATCATAAAGCATACCTTTTGTAGCACCATTAAGACTTACTGTATAATCGCCGTTGCCGGTTATCTCGGCAACTCCTGCATCATATGTAAGCATATCAGTATTATTACCCCAATACTGGATATACCATTCACCATCTGCAAACGCAAGGTAAGCATCGCCCGATTCAGCTTTTACTGTTTCTTCAAATTCAGAATCAGATGAACTTTTTTTATTTTTATCATCATCACTGCCGCAAGCTGTAAATACACTTCCTAATACAGAAATGCTTATTAAAATCGCTGCTGCTTTTTTAAAGACCATATTATAACAAGCCCCTTTTACTATTATAATTTTCCAGAAGTTTATTTATCCTAATTCTTCTTCAATAAGAATAAGTTCTTCCAGTGCCTCATCTGTCTGCTGCCTTATTTCTTCCATACGGCTGCATTTTTCCTGCATAAGCTCAAAATTAGTATATACCTCTTCGCTTGCAGTTTCTTCAGTAAGGTGTTCAAGCTCTTCCTGTAGTTCATCGCATAATTTTTCAAGCTCACGTTTACGGCTTCTCTGCTTTGCTTCAATCGCTCTCTGCTGCTTTGAACGATATGACGATTTATCTCCAGAAGATTTTTCGGCTGCATGCTGCTGTTTATTTTCACTTGTGATTGCCTTTTGCTCTTTAATACGCTGCTGCTCTGCCGAAAGCCAGTTTGAAAATCCGCCTTTATATAATCTTATCTCATCTTCTGTAATTTCAAGTATATTATCAGCTACTTTATCAAGCAAATATCTGTCATGTGATACGAATAATATCGTACCGTCAAATTCAACAAGAGCTTCTTCTATTACTTCTTTCATAGAAATATCAAGATGGTTTGTAGGCTCGTCCAGAATAAGAACATTTCCACGTTCGATCATCATAACAGCAAAACAAACCTTAGCTCTCTCTCCGCCGCTTATAACACCTATCTGCTTGTAAACGTCCTCACCTGTTATTCTAACTTGACCCAAAAGACTTCTTACCTGTAAATCAGTCCACGATGGAACACGGTCATGTATCTCCTGCATTATGGTTTTAGCCGGATCAAGATTGGTACTCTCCTGCTCAAAATAAGAACGTTTTACATTGCTCGTCCACCTAACTCTTCCATTATGCGGAAGTATGCCTTGCAACTCTTTCAGAAGAGTAGACTTACCAATGCCATTGTCACCTATAATACCCCACTTTTCACCTCGTCTTACTTCAAATGAAAGTGATGGCACAAGTGTCTTTCTGTTTACACCTTCTCCTACTGAAATGTCAATATCCTGAACCTGCAAAAGCTGTTGCGGAGGATCTACGTCATATTCAAAATGAACTCTTGCCTGCTTGTGATAAACAAGCGGCTTTTCTATTCTCTCTATCTTTTCAAGCTGCTTGATACGGCTTTGTGCACTTTTTGCAGTTGATGCTCTCGTTTTATTCTTGGCTATATAATCCTCAAGCTTAGCGATCTCCTTTTGTTGCATTTCATATTCTTTCATCTGCCTTGCATTCATCGCTTCTTTGAGTGCAGTATATGCCGTGTAATTGCCTTTGTATCTTGTAAGCTTTTTACGCTCTATCTCACATATAGATGTACAAAGTCTATCAAGAAAATATCTGTCATGCGAAACTATAAGCAATGCACCTTTATAATCCTTAAGATAATCTTCAAGCCACATAACTGTTTTGAAATCCAAATGGTTTGTTGGCTCATCGAGTATAAGAAGATTCGGCTCTTCAAGCAAAAGCTTGGCAATGGCAAGACGAGTTTTCTCACCGCCACTAAAACCGCTTATAATTCTATCATAGCACTCTTCACCAAAACCCATACCATTTAAAACAGTTTTTATCTTAACATCAATCTGGTAGCCGTCATTGCTTTCAAACCAGCTCTGCAATCGGTGATACTCTTCTGCTATAGTGCTGTCCTCGGAATCAAGCTGCTTTGCAAGGTAATTCATTTTTTCCTGTGCTTCTAAAAGCTTACTAAAAACGCCCTTCATTTCAGTCCATACAGTATTTTCTCTGTCAAGACCGCTCATCTGTTCAAGATAACCGATAGTAGTGCTGCCAGAATAGGCTATCTCTCCATCGCCGTCTGTAATATGGTCAGGAAGCAGCTGTCCTGTAATAAGCTTAAGCAGAGTAGATTTTCCACAGCCATTCACTCCGATAAGTCCTATTCGGTCCCTGTCCTCAATGGTCAGGTCAATATGACTGAGCAATAGTTCACCATTATAAATTTTATTTACATCATTTAGACGAATGAGTATTTTCCTCACCTCTTTGCCTGGGTTTTAATTTTAATATAAAAATATAACTTAATAAAAAGTTGCTACTTCCTGCTCCGGTGCAGAAGTAAGAACAACATCTGAAACTTTTAAAACAGGTCCTTTTCCACGATAAAGCTTGTGCCTT
Organism: uncultured Ruminococcus sp.; assembly: GCA_947566125.1. Classification (GTDB taxonomy): domain Bacteria; phylum Bacillota; class Clostridia; order Oscillospirales; family Ruminococcaceae; genus Ruminococcus_C. Next base: position 23,735 of record CANOIR010000017.1, read on the forward strand.
TTAACTTCGATAGTACCGGTGACATTTACCCACTGTCTGCTCTTGAGTGCAGCAGAATTCTTCCACTCCGCTACAACACAGCAGTAGGTAATATCTTCCACACAGCAAGTCATAACGTGTCTGCCAACTGCAAACATTCCGCTTGGGAATTTCTGATCCATAGCCACAAGACCACGGAATTTTATAGTTTTGCCGTTATACTTCTGCGGTTCTTCCATAATATCCCTGTACCACAATGCAAAATCTGTATCTTGAAGCGAAATAACATCTGCATTCACATCAAACGGCAATGGATCTTCTATGTCATCATATTCAACCTGTCCGTTTTCATATTCATATGCAATATCAGTTCTGCGGCTTACACCACGAACTATTTTATGAAATTCCATCTTGTCAAAATCCTTTGAAAAGCGGTTGAATACAACAAGGTCACAAGTATTTAGTTTATCTACAACAAGACTTCTCATATTTGCATTGTAATTGAGAAATGTTGTAGAATCAACAAACATCATTTCCTGATAAATTGCCCATGTTTCCGGAATATTATTAAACATATCCTTTAGAAGCCACATACCGTTATATTCCATAACAACACGCTCTGCACCAGTTTCAGCAAGCATTTTAGAAAGATTTTCCGGTGTAAACTCAGACGGATCTTCTATTGTACGCAGAGAGATATTCTTAAATGGATATGATGACATATCATATTCTTCTTCTCCCTCTTCACAGAGCAGCAATAATGTCTTCTCACCGCTGTTAAAGCGTTTATCCTCAAGTGTTCCCTGAATAAACTTTGTCTTTCCTGATTCCAGAAATCCTGTAAAAAGATATACAGGAACATCCGGAGACGGATTTTGATTTTTAGCCATGCTATTCACTCCTTATGCAAAAAAGACTTTTGCTATTTCGTCTTCATTTATCTTTGAGCCTATTACGCAAAGTCTGCCAATAGTGCCGGCACTTCCACGTCTGATGTCAGGTGTACCCGGAACATAGTCAAAATGTATCCAGCTGCCATCTGTACAAGAAACGATTCCCTTTGCACGAAGTATAAAGCCAAACTTCTCTTCATTTTCAAGTGCTGCAAGTGCAGATGCGATCTCTTCTTCTGAGTATTCACGTGCTGTTTCTTTGCCCCAGCTTGTAAATACATCATCTGCATGGTGATGATGATGGTGATGTTCGTGGTCGTGGTCATGTCCACAGCAGCATTCTTCGCCATCTTCATGATGGTGGTGATGATGTTCATGCTCATGATCGTGGTCATGTCCGCAGCAACACTCTTCTCCGTCTTCGTGGTGGTGGTGATGTTCATGTTCATGATCGTGGTTATGTCCGCAGCAGCATTCTTCTCCGTCTTCGTGATGGTGATGATGCTCATGTTCAGCTTCTTCTTTCATCTTCTCAAGTTCATCACTAAGAGTGTTGTTGCGATTTATGGCAGCAAGGATCTGAGCTCCTGTAAGCTCGTCCCAATCTGTTGTGATAAGAGTAGCCTTGTCATTCATTGAACGTACACGCTCAACAGAATCATGAAGCTTTTCCGGAGAAAGACCTTTTGTATGACTGAGTATTATACAGTCAGCGTTTTCAATCTGATTACCCCAGAATTCACCAAAGTTTTTCTGATACATCTTGCACTTCTTTGCATCAACAACAGTGACACTTCCTTCAAGACAAGCACCCTCTATATCAATATTATTAACAGCACGTACAACATCGCTGAGTTTTCCTACACCTGATGGTTCAATGAGTATACGGTCAGGGTGATATTCCTCAAGAACCTGTGCAAGGGCTTTTCCAAAATCGCCAACAAGACTACAGCAAATACAGCCGCTGTTCATTTCAGTTACAGCAACCCCTGCATCTTGTAAAAATCCTCCGTCAATACCAATTTCACCAAATTCATTCTCAATGAGAACTACCTTCTCACCAGCATAACTTTCAGCAATAAGCTTTTTAATAAGCGTAGTTTTACCAGCACCTAAAAAGCCGGAAAAAATATGAATTTTTGTCATATCAAACACTTCTTTCTAATTATATTAAATTTAACTTTTATTATAACACATCGGGTCTTAAATTGCAACTGCTTTTTTAAGCGTATTTTTATACAATATAAGAACCTGTATTCATAGGATAATTTAGGATAATTTGCCGTCTTTATTATCACTATAAATACAGGTTATAAAAAATCAATATAAGTTTACATAACTATTTCGCAGCAGTCAAAATCATTGTCAATATAATTTGCAATAAATCGTGCCTTAAAACTGCGTTTATTGCAGATAGAATCAGATGAACCCGATACGTCTAGATCTTCCGGAAGAACAAACTTGATACATCTTACAGTTACATTTCTGCATGAAGAATTTGTGTGTGCCGGAATCGTGACTGTTTTCATGCCACGTTTATATTCGTTGCCATTGTCATCCAATTCAGTTAGAATAGCAGCTAATGCAACTCTCTTGTTTGGGCAGACATTCTTTAATGTTACATCAAGCTTAATGATACGACCAAGTGATTCCATGCCAAGTTCACCGGCATCGAATTCAATGGTATCTTCGCAGCCGTCAACTGTAAGTTCTGCCGGCTCTGGACAAGTTTCAGGGATTATTACAACACCACAATCAACCGTTATCTCCGGCGATGGAAAATACGCTGTATTATTTTCATCGTCACTATAATCTATAGACTCGTTTACTTCGACCTTGCCTGAACATGGACCTATATGCTGTACCATGAATTCAAGTACTGCACCTTCACTTTGATTCACACCAAGTTCATTTATATTCCAGCGTACAGTATTTGTGTCTATAAGACTTGCAGTTCCCTTTGTAGGAACAGAAACCGATGTTATATGAAAACATGGAGATATTTTATCAGTTATCTCAATGTTAGTTGCACCGGGCTTGGTAATATTCCTTGCAATATCCTCAAAAAGGTCTTCAAGTTCGGCATCGTCCGGTGTTATCGCAACATAAGCTGAATCAGGATCTGATGCCCATTCACGCAGTGCATCTTCATCAATGCCGCCGTTTCCTGAAAGTCCTATCACATATATTATAACACCTTGTGCTTTAGCAGCCGCAGCTGCTATACTAGGGTCGCCGCCTTCTGTAGTAAATCCATCGGTAAACATTACCATGATCTTAGCATTATTGGAATTCGGGTCAAATAATTGATTTGCCTTTGTAAATGCATCAGCGTGGTTTGTATTTCCTCCTGCTGAAAGTGCATCGACCGCTTCTTTAAGGTCATCAACTGAAGTTATAAGTTGTGTATCCTGAACGGCTGTTTTGGCAAAACTTACAATTCCAATACGGCTGCCATTGCCTATATTACCATCATGTGCACTGTCAGTTGATTCATCTATTATATCAATAAATTTATTTGCACCTATCTTCAAGTTTTCAATAGCACTGCCTGACATACTGCCGGAACGGTCAAGTATCAGTACAATATCTGTTGGATTGCTTATAATATTAGGTTCAGCAGATAAAGACAATTTTACATTAAATGAACCTCCGCAATTTATCTTTTCAGTGCTTAATTCTTTGTTTGAATTACTTATTCCCATTTGATTTATTCCTTTCTAAGCCTTAAATAAGACTTATTACAATATATGATCAAAGCTTAAGAGCAGTGAATGATACTTTATTTATATTCAAATAAAAATAAGATCTTATTCTCATATTGTATTTTTATTTAAATCATGGTATAATATATAATATAATTGATTGAATAACAGGAGGAGAAACATTATGAACAATGGCAAACCTATGAATCGCTGCGAAGTTCCGGCAGAATATACATGGAATCTGCAAGACCTTTGCAAATCAGATGATATATTTGAAGAACAATTTAAAACAGTACAAAATCTCTTATCAGAAGTTTCTGCATTCAATGGCAGACTTTCAGAAGGTGCTGATGTGATACTTGCATTTTTCACAAAACTTGAAGAGGCAGAACAAACTTTTGAAACTATTTACGTGTATGCAAATATGCACCTTCATGAAGATATGAATATTTCAAAATATCAAGGCTATTGTACAAGAATGCAAAGTCTTGCTGTAAATCTTGCCGAAGCTGCATCTTTCTTTGAACCTGAACTTTTATCTCTCTCAGAAGAACAAATAATCGCATATATAAATGATAAACTGCTTTCAAAGTATAAGCTTTTGCTTGAGCGTATTCTTAAAAGAAAAGAACATACACTCTCACCTGCTGAAGAACTGATAGTTGCAAAGTCAAGCGAAATGGCATCTGCCGCAGATGATATTTTCAGTATGCTGAATGACGCTGACCTTAAATTCGGCGAAATAAAAGATTCTGATGGTAAAATGACAGAACTTACATCCGAACGTTTTATAAACTTTATGGAATCTACAGACAGAGATGTAAGAAAAAATGCATTTGAGCGATTCTATGAGATATACGGTCAATTTAAAAATACTATAGGCACATCATATGCTGCTAGTATAAAAAAAGCAAGATTTTATTCTAATGTAAGAAAATATTCTTCAACCCTGGAAATGTCACTTTCTCAGAATGAGATACCACTCTCCGTTTATGATAATCTCATCAAAACAGTAAGAGAAAATCTACCCGCTATGCATAAATATATTTCTCTAAGAAAAAGAGTGCTTGACGTTTCAGAACACCATTTTTATGATAACTATGTTTCACTCGTACCGGATTATAACAAGAAATTTACATTCGAAGAAGCCAAGGATATGGCTCGCAAAGGACTTGCACCTATGGGAGAAGATTACCTCAGACGTCTTGAAGAGGGATTTTCAAACAGATGGATCGATGTATATGAAAACATCGGCAAATGCAGTGGTGCATACTCATGGGGTGCATATGGAACTCACCCATATGTTCTTATGAATTTCCAAGGCAACCTTGATGATGTATTTACTCTTGTTCATGAAATGGGCCATGCTCTTCATTCTATGTACTCTAATGAAACACAGCCGTACACTTATGCCGGATATAAAATCTTTGTAGCCGAAGTGGCTTCTACTTGCAATGAAGCTCTCCTTATGCGATATATGTTATCTAAAAGCTCTGATAAACGTGAAAAAGCATATCTTATAAATCATTTTATCGACCAGTTTAAGGGAACTCTATACAGACAGACAATGTTTGCTGAATTTGAAAAAGCTGCACATGAGCTTTATGTATCCGGCAAAGCACTTACAACAGATGCTCTTTGTGAAATATATAGAAATCTAAACAAAGATTACTTTGGCGATGATATGCTTATAGATGATGAGATAGCTTTGGAATGGCTTAGAATACCTCACTTCTACAATGAATTCTATGTATATCAATATGCAACAGGGTTCTCTGCTGCAATAGCACTGTCCAACCGAATATTAAAAGAAGGCAAACCAGCTGTTGATGATTATATCAGCTTCCTTAAAGGCGGTTCGTCACAAGATCCTATATCCCTTCTTAAAATTGCCGGCGTTGATATGACATCACCGCAGCCTATTGAAGACGCACTCAAACTTTTCAGCAATCTTGTTGATGAGCTTTCAGAGCTGCTTTAATAAATTTATAAATTTCACTTGCATATAATTTTTCAAAAAAGCCTTGACAATACAGGACTTGAATGATATAATTATTTCTATACCGATAATAAATGCCTTGACGAAGAGAAGTAGCATGGGAATTCGTTTTCAGTGAGTATGAGATAGTGTGAATCATATATCAGAACCTTTGCGAATAACACTTCCGAGCAGCAAACTGAACGATTGGTAATATCTATTATTTAGTCTAGTAGGTAAGACGTCGCCGTGCGTTAAACGGAACGTTCATGTATGTGAACGCAAGAGTGACCGTATTTTAATTCTTGTATTGTTTAGTTATGTACGGTAATTCAGGTGGCACCACGGATATTGTATCCCGTCCTGATGTTTTATTCAGGACGGGATTATTTTATTTATGAAAGGAATTTAAATATGAAGCATATTGATATTAAAAACATTTTTACCGATAAAAATTATATCGGTCAGAACGTTACTGTATGCGGTTGGATGAGAACAGCAAGAAATTCAAAGACTATGGCTTTCATCGCACTCAATGACGGCACTACTTTAAATCACCTCCAAATAGTTATAGACAAGTCTACTGATATTGAATATGAAGATGCACTCCATCTGGGAACATCTTTAAAGGTAGTAGGAAAGCTTGTTGAAGACCAGCATGGTTCAGTTGAAATAAATGCGGAAGAAATCATTGTACTGGGTGAATGCCCTGCTGAATATCCGCTCCAGAAAAAACGTCATACTCTTGAATTTCTGCGTACTATGCCTCATCTGCGTGGCAGAACAAATACCTTCAATGCAGTTTTGCGTGTACGTTCTGTAATGGCAGAGGCAATTCATCAATATTTTCAGGATAGAAATTTTGTATATGTAAATACTCCTCTTATCACCGGCAGTGACTGCGAAGGTGCTGGTGAAATGTTTCAGGTAACAACTATCGGTTACTCAAATGAATATAAAAACGAAGAGGAATATTATTCAGATGATTTCTTCGGCAGACGCGCAGGACTTAGCGTTTCTGGTCAGCTTGAAGGAGAAGTAGCTGCTATGGCCATGGGCAAGATCTATACATTCGGTCCAAGCTTTAGAGCTGAAAACAGCAACACTCCTAAACATCTTGCAGAATTCTGGCACGTTGAACCGGAGATAGCTTTTGCAGAACTTCCGGATATTATAGAAGAAGCTGAAAGCATGGTAAAATATGTTATCCGTACTGTACTTGATACCTGCAAGGAAGAAATGAAATTCTTTGACGCACACTTTGAAAAAGGTCTGATAGACCGTCTTGAAGAACTCATTTCACATGAATTCGGCGTTTGCGATTATACTGAAGCTATACGCTTGCTACAGGAATCCGGAGAAAAGTTCCAGTATCCAGTTGAATGGGGTTGCGATCTTCAGACAGAGCATGAAAGATATATATCCGAAAAGGTATTCAAGAAAGCTGTATTTGTAACGAATTATCCAAAGGCTATCAAGTCATTCTATATGAAGCAAAATCCGGATGGAAAGACTGTTGCCGCTGTTGACCTGCTTGTACCTGGTGTAGGTGAAATTATAGGCGGAAGCGAACGTGAAGCAAATTATGATAAACTCGTTGGCGAAATGGAATCAAGAGGTATGAACCTTGATCTCTACAGCGACTATCTTGACCTTAGAAAGTTTGGCTCTGTTCCTCACGGCGGATTTGGACTCGGCTTTGAACGTCTTATCATGTATGTTACAGGCGTATCAAATATTCGTGATGTTATCCTTTACCCAAGAACTGTAGGCAGCATTCGATAAAAATTATAAATATAAGGATCTGTCTTCACAAAATACAGCGGAAGACAGATTCTAAAAACACGAAAGGAATGATACTTATGTCAAAATCCCTGTATATCCCAGAAGGCTACTCATCTGCACTTACACTTCGTCAGACTCAGCACGCAATCAAATACATTAAAGATGTATTTCAGCAGGCTCTGTCATTTGCTCTTATACTCGACCGTGTAACAGCTCCGCTCATTGTTCAAAAAGGCAGTGGTATAAATGATGACTTAAACGGAATTGAAAGAAAAGTAGACTTCTCTATAAAGGAAATCGAAGGTGACGGTGAAGTCGTACAATCACTGGCAAAGTGGAAGCGTATGGCGCTTTACCGTTATGGGTATCAGCCGGGTGAAGGCATATATGCCGATATGAACGCTATAAGACGTGATGACGATACAGATAATGTTCATTCTATATTTGTTGACCAATGGGATTGGGAAAAGGTCATAACAAGAGAGCAGAGAAATATAGAAACACTGAAAGATACTGTAAAGGCTATTGTAAAGGCTATATACAATACAAAGCGTAAGGTAAGCCTGCGTTATCCTCAGCTTAAAGCAAAAATTTGCGATACTCCTTTCTTTATTACATCACAGGAACTTGAAGATATGTATCCTGATAAAACTCCAAAAGAACGTGAATCTATCATCGCAAAAGAACACGGCACTGTATTTGTAATGCAAATAGGCGGTAAACTTAACAGCGGTGAAAAACATGACGGCCGTGCTCCTGATTATGATGATTGGTCACTTAATGGCGATTTGCTTTTCTGGGATGAAGTATTGGGAAGTGCAATTGAAATATCATCTATGGGTATTCGTGTTGATGAAGACTCCCTGCAAAAACAGCTTGCTGAATGTGACGCTTTGGACAGAAACAAATATGAGTATCATAAAATGATAACAAATGGAACTCTGCCGCTTACTATAGGCGGTGGAATCGGTCAGTCAAGACTTTGTATGCTGCTTCTTGAAAAGGCTCATATAGGCGAAGTTCAGGCATCTATCTGGCCTGCTGAAATGACTGAAAAATGTAAAGAAAGCGGTATAACATTACTGTAAAACGAGCTGTCGCCAGCTCGACCGCCCTACGACCCCTAATTTCACTTTTTAATAATTTAAAGTATACAACGTCCCCTACCAGGTGACGATATGCTTGTCTTTTAAATGAAAACAACAAAAAGGCTGTTGCAGCTCAAATTTCTGCAGCAGCCCATTTTTAAATTACAAGCAAATAATATAATAAATATAACTGGATAAAAAATTATCATACGCACAAAATATTATAAATCAAGTAAAACAATGCAAAATGAATTTCAAAGGAGAATACATCATTATGAAAACAAATAAAAAAATGGGTCTGGTACTCTTATCATTTATTTTTATACTAACAGCTTCATGCGGTACTGATGAAAACACATCTTCATCAAATACAAGCTCTTCAGATACATCGGCAAGCGAAACTGTATTATCTGAAAGCAGCAGTTCTGAATCTAAAAGCGTTGGTCAAACACTTTTGGATTCCTTCAATGAAACACTTAATGAAAATCCATCTGTACGTCTGGAAGAATTAGCCGACAGTATTCTTTCAAATGATATTATTCAATTCGAAGGAGTTCAGACTCCGGTTGAAAACGGACTTCTCACAGGATTTGGAAATACTGAAATAACCGGCTTTAAAGATGGTATAATGTTCTCGCCTATGATAGGTTCTATACCATTTGTGGGATATGTTTTTAAATTAGAAGATGGCAGCAATGCGAAAGAGTTCACTCAAATGCTCAAAGATAACGCAGACCTCAGATGGAATATATGTACTGAAGCTGATGAGATGATAGCAGATTATTCTGGTGATACTGTTTTCTTCATTATGTGTCCTAAAAGCTTTGAGTAAATATAAATAAATGATTTTTTCAAGTATAACATTTTTATATTACTTCCTTCCGCCTGTTATCTTACTATACTTTTTAATCCCTGCAAAATTTAAAAATATCATTATTCTTATATCCAGCTTTATTTTTTATGCATGGGGTGAACCGAAATATGTGCTTTTGATGGCAATTGATATAATATTAAGTTATATAAGCGGACTTCTTATAGAACGTTTTCATGGCAAGACACTGGCAAAGATATTGCTGCTCATATCAATATGTTTATGCTTATCATTTCTCATATTTTTTAAATATAGTGATTTCATGCTGGAAAACTTAAGCAAAGCAATAGGGGTGAAAATGCCAACTCTCAATATATCACTGCCTATAGGAATAAGCTTTTATACATTTCAAATAATCAGCTATGAGATAGACGTTTACAGAAAAAATGCCAACGCTCAGAGAAATATCATCGACCTTGCAGCTTATATATCGCTTTTCCCTCAGCTCGTTGCAGGACCCATTGTTCGTTATACAGATATAGAAAATCAGCTTAAAAAACGATGCCATAAAATTGAAAATATAGCCTTTGGAATAAAGCTTTTTATCATAGGTCTTTCAAAGAAGGTACTCATTGCAAATACACTGGGAGAATTATTCGGTGCTTATTCCGAATCTAATCAGCATTCGATAATATTCTCTTGGATCTCTGCTGCTTCCTACGCCCTTCAGATTTACTTTGACTTTTCTGGTTACAGTGATATGGCAATAGGCATAGGAAAAATATTTGGCTTTGATTTTTGCAAAAACTTTAATTATCCATATATCTCAAAAAGCATAACTGAGTTCTGGAGAAGATGGCATATATCTCTCGGTTCATGGTTTAGAGATTATGTATATATCCCACTTGGCGGCAATAGGACAGGAAAAATAAAATGGCTTAGAAATATTCTTATAGTCTGGCTTTTGACAGGATTATGGCATGGTGCATCATGGAACTTTGTAATATGGGGACTATATTTTGCAGCATTTCTGATAATAGAAAAATTATTTCTCGTAAAGTTCCTTGATAAGCACAAGATATTAAGTCATATATATGTTATTCTTACAGTGCTGATAAGCTTTATTATATTCAGTTCTGAGGATATAAAAAACACCAGCAGACAGCTTATCGAAATGTTTGGCTTTAATAAAGTGCCAATAATTACAGCTGAACACAGTTATTATATACGAAGTTATTTCGTTGTTTTAGTCATTGCTATAATTGGTACAACGCCATTTCCAAAGCAAATCATGAAAAAGATAAGCATTACAAAAGCTGCTGTTATAATTGAACCTGTAATTCTTGCTTTGCTTATGCTGCTATGTACATCGTACATTGTAGATGGCTCATTCAATCCGTTTCTTTATTTCAGGTTCTAAGGCTTTAAGGTGGTGTATATCTATGAGTGAAAAAATAAAAAATATATCTATAGTGATTTTAATTTCATCACTTATTCTTACAATAAGCCTATGGTGTATATTAAAAGCTCCTGCTGACTTCTCACAAAGTGAACGCAGAATGCTTGCACAGCTTCCTAAAGTCAATTCTGACAGCATTTTAAATAGACACTTTATGTCAGAATACGAAACGTATGCAGCAGACCAGTTTCCTTGCCGTGAAAGATTCAGGACAGTAAAGGCTGCTTCAGAACTCTATCTGTTTAATAAGTTGGATTCAAATGGTCTGTTTATATCAAGTGGGCATATCTCTAAAATAGATTATCCACTAAATGACAAAAGCCTTGATAATGCGACTGAAAAATTAAGTCAAATATATGAAAGCTGTCTGAAAAATACTGATGTCAATATCTACCTGTCTATAATTCCAGATAAGAATTATTTTATTGCAGAGAAAAATAAAATACCTCTGATAGATTATAAAACACTAACTGATAAAATGCGTGAAAAAACACCGTATATGAAATATATAGAGATATATGACCTGCTCTGCAAAGATGATTACTATGAAACGGATACTCATTGGAAACAGGAATGCATAATAGATATAGCTGATTATCTTGCAGAAGAAATGGATGCAGACCTAAAAAGCAATGAATTTATATCATCATTTGAAACCAAAGAACTTTCTAAGCCTTTCTATGGAGTGTACTATGGTCAACTTGGATTGCCGCACAAACCTGATAAAATCAAATATCTTGAAAATGACATTCTTGAAAAATGCAGAGCTATAAGCTATGCTTCCGGCTATCCTAAGGAAACTGTTATCTATAACATTGAAAAGGCAAACGGCAAAGATCCTTATGAGCTGTTCCTATCAGGCTCAGAACCGCTTATTACTATAGAAGATCCATATGCTAAAACTGATAGAGAATTGGTGCTGTTTCGTGATTCATTCGGCAGTAGCATAGCTCCGCTTATGATGAATAGCTATAGCAAGATCACTCTTGTGGATATAAGATATATACACAGCAATGCCATAGAAAACTTTATAGATTTCAATGATCAAGACGTGCTATTTTTATACAGCACAAATATCTTGAATAATAGCTTTTCATTTAGATAAAATGAAAACAACAAAAAGGCTGTTGCAACTCAAATCTCTGCAACAGCCTTTTAAATTTTTATTCGATTTACTTTTTAGGTAAGAATTGCTTTATTCCGCTTAAGTCAAATATATTTATTCTTCCATCTGAATTGTAATCTGCATTGTCATAAGCGTTTTTGTTAAGTTTAGAAACTCCTATTATAAACTTATTCAGTGCAACGGCATCAGAAATGCTCACCTTATTATCAAGGTTTACATCGCCCTTTATTTTCTCAGGCTTTGGCGGATTTGTAACATCAGGCTTTGTTCCGTCTGGTTCTACACCATATATAAGTTTGCCGTCATTATAAACTGTTATATACTCTGTCTTAACTGCATCTTCTGTATTTAAAATATCCTTATTTGAATAATCATTATCCGCATCCCAGCCGGACTGATAATTCGGGAAAACAAGTGCCAACATAGTTTCACAGTGCTGTCTATCTTCAGATATTGGAAGAACTGCCGCACCGTTTGGATATTTCACTTCAATATAATATACATTATCCTTATATTTAGTTATAGGAGAAATCTCTGCCTTGTATTCTTCACCATACATTGCAGCCTGGTCACGGTCAACACGCACTACTACATCAGACGCACTGTAACCAGCATCTATAACTTCAGATATATCAAAGTAATAGCGATAAGACATATTATCTACTACTCTTGCAGGCCATGCTGTATGATTCACAAACTTAAGACTAAGTGAAACGCCGCTGCCGCTTTTTTGCTTCATTTGAGCTTCAACGTAAAATTCATCGTCACGTTCCTCAGGCTCTGGAAAATTAGGTACTGTTGTTCCGCCGTATTTGTCTGTCATCTTCGCCATAAGTCCGGTAAAACCTGCATTGTAATCACAAGCAACTTCGTTATTTATAAAGTTCTGTCTGTCATCAACATAATTTCCCGAACTGTCAGGACCGCCTACAAGTGCACCATAAAGTATATGTCTATTGTTAGTTGGATTGGAAAGCTCATTATTCCATGAAGAATGGGCCGTTCTGTGGTGAGCATTTTTAGGAGCTTTATTTCCATAACCTACTACAAAACTCTGGTCAAGAGGATTGTCACCAAGACAATAATCAGCCTGTGTTTTATAAAAATCCTCATATGCCGATTCGTTGCCTAAATCAAGTGTATCACAAGCGACAGCTGTAATAAATCCGGAAGCTGCTGCATATCTAAGACAACCCCATGTATCAATATATACCAGTCCGCCATCAAGCTTATTTGCACCGGAATTAAGAAAATCAAGATGCTTTTTTACTCTTGCTATATATGTTGAGTCGCCGGTATTTTGAGCATAAAGCAGCATACCACCCTGCATAGTATCATCCCAGCACATTGACCAAGAATATTTCAGCTCATCAGAGCCAAGTTCCTTGTCAAGATGAGGTATATAGCTCGATGCCTTATCAAGATAAGCTTTATCCCCTGTTGCTTTATAGAGCCAATTTGCAGCCCAGAAAAGTTCATCATAAAAATGACTTGATCTATAAAATCCAGAAGCATCGCTATCCTGATATTCATCATCACTCTTTGCTTCATCTGCTATCTTAAATATATTTTCAGCGTGTTCAAGATAATAGTCCGTCTTATCGGAATGTCCTTTTAAGGCACATGAACCTGCTGCAAGAGCAGCAGCCATTCCGCCAAATGCAGCTGAACACTTTGTACCTGCATAATAAGGTCTGCCTTCATATCCACCGTTCTCATTCATTCCGTAATCATAAAGTTCGACCGGACCCCACCAAGTGTGGTCTTTTTGACCATTACCCACCTGAAAAACAACTTTGTCACCAAGATCACAAGCGGCTAGATAGTCAAGTGCAAATGAAAGATTATTTACATAATTCTCCATCTCACCACACTTTTCAATGCCGTCAGGATACTGATAAAGTCCCCATGCCAACATTGCAGCTGAATAAGACATTGGGAGATTGAATTTTACATGGTCACCTGCATCATACCAACCACCCTTTATAAAGTCATCCATTGTAGAATCTGCTCTCCATTCCACACGGTTCCAATCAGGAAGTGGACCAGCCTGCTGACATTCATAAAAATAGATAGACTTCTGAAGTGCTTCAGCATAATTGATATAAGGCTCGGCATTTACAGATGGAGCTGCGGAAACTGCCAACGAAATCGCTATCGCTGATGCTGATAAAAAAGATATAAGTTTTTTCAACTCGTACTCCTCCTTTTAAAAAATATATTCCAATATAATTATTGCATTATTATTAAATTTTGTCAATAGATTTTGTGATATATTTTATAAAACACAATAATTTTTCTACACTTTTTATATGTAACAACACTAGTGAAGAGGAATATAATGGAAAGAGCGGACAATATACAAACTTCCGCTCAGTTAAAAAAATTTAAGAAAGGAGCTGTCATATTGAGAGAAACGTATGATTTTATGCGAATGCCCTGTGAGTTTAAACGTTCGCATATGCCTATGGACGAAGAAATGCCTGTGCTTAACTCAAAAAACCGTACCGATGTATCTACAAGTCCATTAAGTCCATTCCCGGAACAAACACCCATAGGTATGGCATATGTACCATACCAGCAATGGGACGAAATATATGAAGCAAGCGAAGGATTTTGCAAAGGAACAATGTTCCCTATGCTTGACTATCCATTCAAAGGAGGCGACTGTCCCTATGAATGAACGCCATGAACTACTGTGTGCATTGCAGCAATATGATTTTGCACTCTATGATCTTCAGCTTTATCTTGACTCACATCCAAACTGTATAGAGGCTATGCGTCAATATAAAAAATATAAGGCAATGAAAAAAAATACAGAGGAACAATATATCCGTATGTATGGTCCGATAAGGGCAGAGCAATCTGATACAGATGGACAATGGAACTGGATAGAAGATCCTTGGCCTTGGGAAAGAGAGGATAACTGATATATGTGGATATATGAGAAAAAACTTCAATACCCAGTAAACATCAAAAACCCAAACCCTAAACTCGCAAAGTTTATTATTACTCAAATAGGCGGTCCAGACGGTGAACTCGCAGCTTCAATGCGTTATATGAACCAGCGTTATGCAATGAAGCAAGGCAAGGTCAAAGGTATATTAACGGACATCGCCACGGAAGAATATGTACATCTATGATGGAAGTTAAATAGAAGGCATCTAAAATTAATTAAAAAATTCTTATTTACCAATTTTCTTTAGTATTGCATTTTCTGACAAAATATGTTAAAATTATCATTATAATATACTAAGAGAATATTTGGAGTGAAATACTTTTTATGATACAAATTGCTATATGTGATGACAATGAATACGAGCTTGATATTTTAAGCAGATTTATAAATAATGGATTCTCTAAACATACTGATGATTATAAAATAAAGTGCTTTACTAATGGAAACTTGCTTTTAAATTATAACGAACATATACCATTTAATGTTCTATTTCTTGACATAGATATGCCAAAAATTAATGGATTTGACATTGCCAAAAAATTAAGAAATAACTTCTCAAGATGTTTTATAATTTTTGTAACTAGTCATTCAAACCTTGTGTATAAAAGTTTTGAGTTTCAACCTTTTAATTTCATACAAAAAAATCCTCAAGAAAATCTTGAGGAAAGTATTATGCTTGTAATAGAAAGTCTTATGAATAATATGAAACAAAATAAGAAGATTATTTTGGAAAACTCTGAAGAAACAGCAGCTATTTATTATCATAATATTATCTACATTGAAAGCGATAAGCATTATATGAAATACCATATTCAAAACAAAGAAAAACCGATATCCATTAGAGGATCAATAAATGAAACCTACATAGAACTTCAGAAATATGATTTCATTAGAATTCATAAAAGATTTATTGTAAATTTAAAATATATAAAATTTGTCGACAAAAAGATTGGAAAAATATATATCAATTATAACGGATTTAAAAAATCTTTATCTCTAGGCACAAGTTATAGGGATATAGTCGATGAAAAATACACTTTATATCTGAGAGAAATGTCATGAATATATTATGGAATATATTTGATATTGGAGTTAATTGTTTTCAAGGATTTATAATGATGTATTTCCCGTTTAAATTTTTAGGCGGACGTTTTTCTGATAAATTCTTAAAAAATCACGGGGCAATGTTTTCCGTATTATATACAATGTTAATTTCATTTTTAAATAAAATTTCTGTCTTTGAACATTTCTTAGCTTTATTATATATTGCATTAGTATTTTTATATTGTATTACTTGCTTGAAAGGCAAAATGTTACACAAGCTATTTGCTTCGTTTTTTCCTGTTGTAATTGGGTTAATTATTTCGGCACTAACTTATATATGCACAGCAATATTATTTAAACAACCATATAATAATATTTTAATTGATCATGATTTGAAAAGAATTATTTCTGTTATAATAACACAGATTTTAATATATTATTTAATTTTACTTTCATTAAAAATATTTGGTAAAAATAAAAACAGTTCTCGTCAATTATCACATAATGAATGGATCCTAATTACCGTTACCCTGCTGTTAACTGTTATTATTGGCGCTTTATTTGTATTAATATCATTTGATAATATTACTGATAAAAGTCGTTTGTTTATAATGTTGGGTATTCTATCTATATTAATAATTAATACTGTTTCATTTTATTTGATCATAGACCTTGGTAAAAAGAACTTATCTGTAATTGAAAATGAAAAATTAAAAATGCAGATATCATATAATAAACAATATATAGATAATGCTGATACAGAGTTTAATTTAATTCAAAAGCTAAGACATGATAGTAAAGCTATATATCAAGTTTTATCAGATTTTTTATCAAGAGGAGAAATCGATAAAGCAAATAATTACCTGAAAAAATTAACAGACATTGCTGATAACAGGATAATCTTTATCAATACAGACAATGATTTTGCAAACTCCATAATAAACGCTAAATTAACAATAGCTAAATCTTTTGGAATTAATGTATCTTGTTTATCAATAAATAACTTTAACGGAATAGACGACATTGATTTATGCAGACTTCTGTCCAACATGCTTGATAATGCTATTACTGCAACTTCAAATTTAAAGTGTGCTAATAAGAAAATATCATTAAATATCTTTGAAGACACCGGAACATATACTTTTCTCGTTTGCAACACTATCGAAAAATCTGTACTTGAAACCAACCCTGATCTAAAATCCATAAAGAAAAATAAACATATTAGTGGTTATGGAACAAAGATAATAAGAGATATAACTGAAAAGTATAATGGTAAATGTGATTTTTATGAAAAAAACTCTTTATTCTGTTGTTCTGCAATAATAAATGTGAATATATAACATTAAATGGAATGCCAATTGGCATTCCATTTTTATTTACTATTAGCTAATTTCATTAATTTTAACTCATATGCGATATGTTTGCGATCAGATTTACTAAGTTTAACCAGCTCGTTTATAACATCACCATAAGTCATATTATTACAGAAATCCTCACTTAAATATAAATACTCCGCCTTACAAGTGCATTTTCCAAGAATATAGTCAATCGGAACATGAAAGAATTCCGATATACTTATAAGTAGCTGTGGTGGTGGAAGAGATACTCCTTGCTCATAGTGACCTAAAGTACTTTTGCTAATATTTAATTTATCCGCCAGCTGTTTTTGTGTTAATCTTCTATCT
>CANOIR010000018.1 GCA_947566125.1 uncultured Ruminococcus sp.
TATACGCAAAATCTGCCGGAAAAGAGGATACTACACAGCTGAACAAGAATACTGTAAAACTTCGGAAAAAATCGGTTTTCAATGTAAACTGGTAAAATATGAAGAAGAGAACTAAAATCGGAAGTATAATAACATTAGCATCGCAGCCAAGCATACAACGAAAATATGTTATAATCGGCAGGAAAACGTATATCAGGAACTTATGGAACAATGAAAAATTCTTTTGAAAATCGTGTAGGAAAATTCAGTAATGAAACTGGAAGCAAATCAAAATTCAAATATATTTTTCACCGAGTTTTTCCAGATGTGAAATTCTATAAGCAATATTATCCATTTTTTATGAGCACAAAATCTTATTGCCAATAGGATGGATTTGTCATTTGATAAAAGGAATATTCTTGAAAAGCAAACATATAAAGAGCGAGCTGCGATTCATATATGAAAATAAAACAAACACTAAGATATAATAGTTCAGAATGTTTAGCGAAAATTATTATGCCTATATATTAAAATGCTGTCAGGAAAAATCCTGACAGCATTTTTAAGTTTTCTTTTCTATCAATTAAAGCATACTCTATCTCTGTATTGAGAAGGTGTAAGATTTGTATTTTTCTGAAAAAGTCTCATAAAGTATTTTGTATTTATATATCCGCATCTTCCCGCAATAGTATTGATGTCATACGATGATGTGCAAAGCAGATATTTTGCAAAAAGAATTCTTGAAGCTATACAATCCTGATTATAACTAATACCAAAAAAATTTGAATAAAGATGTCTAAAATGAGCTATGCCAATATTTAGATTTTCACAAAACATATCAAGATTATATTCTTGAGTCGGATTTAAATAAAGCTCATCCCTAAACTCACTAAATACTTTATATTGCAAACTCATTCGCTGACGTGATATAATAGATTTTTTCTCATCTATAACTGATATAATATCTGATAATTCAAATTTGAAATTCAACCTTGATGGATCAGAAATAATTCTGCTAACGCATTCATATGAATTCATTCCAAACACTTTAACATAATTTGTTTCATGAAGAATCAAAGCATTCAATTTATCTGATATAAGTTGGTCAAAACATTCTGGAAACTCCCCTATTACTGCACAAGCAAATATACCCTCTCCTATTCTCCCATATACTGCATTTTTAGTTACAGCAAGTCTTCTTAAAGCTTCAGCAATTTCTGTTGTTATAGCAATTTTTTCATTTTGTCTTTCAATTCCTATGCCCATTCCAAAAAGCCCGGTTTTTAAAACGACAAACAAAAGATTCTGTCTTGGTTCGGCTGTAACCGTAACAAGTTTAACTGCATTTTCAAAACCACTTATATCATATAAACCCGTTAGTGAATCATACTGTTCTGAAATATTTCTGCACTGTGTAAGATAGCGTATATCATTTTTCATCCTCAAAAATTCCAAAGCATTTGAAATTGATCTCTGCCAATTTATAAACACACGATCAAAACCATCAGGTGTATCATATCTTAAAATAGTATAACCAAGTATTCTGTCTGAAAAAAACAGCGGACTTAAATAATATGCAGAAGGTTTATTAACATATGAAAATAGATCTGCAAGATTATACTTATTAAGTAAGATTGAATTATCACAGTCCCATGCCTTGATCAAACTAAAACAATTTATAATATCTTCATTTGGTTGATCGTCATACCACTTTTCAGGCAAACAAATATAAGCTTCGCTCACATTACGATTCAAATAAAAGAACTCGCTAAGCACTTCAATAAATTCTTTAATCGACACACACTCTATAAGCTTTTGATCCATCTGACTAAAAAGATTAAGAAAATCTTGTATCCTCTGAGCTTGGGATGATATTATATCATATAAAAGTCCATTCTTTGATACACCACAAAAGCAACTGTTTCCTTTTATCAGCGTTCCATGAACTGATAATGAATCATCAATATTTTTAACATTCTGTATACCCGAAAGCTTAGAATAAATTTCTCTAACAGCTTTTCGCCCTACATTTTCACGATTTCTCTGATACGTTGTAAGTAGTGGAAAGTGATTCAATCTATCGCCCACATTTTCAAAGCCGACTACCGTTATATCCTCTGGCACATGAATATCATATTTAAAGAATTCATCAAGAAGCCCATATGCCATATAGTCATTAGCACATATAACAGCCTGAGGGATTGGAATTTTCTTGTTTATATAACGCCTTGCAAGCTCAGCACCTGAAGTCATCCAAAAATCACCAAAATAAACCTTTTGTTCATTGTAAGGAATGTTATGACTTTCTAGTGCTCTTCGATAACCATCTACACGAAAATAAGAAACATCTACATTACTGTGTCCTGTAATAATATCAATATCATTAAAGCCATGCTCTTCTATAAGATGCGATGTAATATCATAAAAATCATCTACATCACTTGTATCAATATGTATAAACTCAGGAAGAATAAAACCGGGTAAAAGTGCACCAATAGCGATTATAGGTTTAGAACTGCACAGCTTTAGCTTTTCCAGTATAATTTTACGAAGTCGTTCATTTAATATAGATTCTGAAATAAGAATAAACGCATCAATATCAGGAGACATAATAAAATCATAAATATCATTTTCAACATGTAAAGTAGATGTTTTTTCAGAAGGATTATAAATATTGCTTATAATAACTGTATCATATCCAAATGCTTGAGCCTCACTGATTATACCGCTGAGATAACGACGCTGTTCAGTATCATAAACTTGTGTTGTTATTACCGCTACTATAGGTCGTATTTTTTTATTATCTTTCATAACCTCATCTCCATTGTACTACATGATATCACAATTTCTAAAAAAAGTCAATAAAATAGTACAGATTATATACCAATAATACATATAGTGGGTTGACGATATTAAAAAAGAGCAGTAAAATAATAATAGAAAATGCATTATACAAATTATTCATTTAATTTATGTATAATTCACAATAAACCGTGCTGATAATCAAGCTCTTATTACCAAGGAGGAATCTAAAATGAAACTAAAAAAAGTAATGGCTGCAATAACGACTTTTGCATTGACGTTCGGAATGTATACCTCTATTCCAAAAGTTGTTCAATCAAGTACATTTGATTCTATCAATAAGATAAGCAGCCAGTTCAAAATCGAACCTTTTAGTGCAAGTGCTGCAAGCAGCCTTAGACGTCCATGTTCATCAGAAACGCCTATGTGGATCATACATATTGATTCATGGAACTATGCTGATCCTGCAAAGATCATTGATCTTATTCCAGAAGATGTGCTTCCATATTGTGTATTTAATATTTCTCTTTCTATTAACTGGGATAACACAAATCATCAATGGCTTATGATACAGGATGGATACGAATGTGCAAAATCTTGGATAAAAACCTGTGCCGATAAAGGCGTTTGGACAATGATCCAACCTGCAAGCGGCGGTCAATGTCATTTCCCGGATTATGATTCAAATGGAAATATTATAAACTTTCCTAATAAAGGACAATTTGTAGCAAATGATGGAAACGACCTTGAGAATTCTGTTTTCGCAGAGTTTTTCCGTGATTATCCAAACTTTATTGGATATAACTACTGTGAACAATTCTGGGGATTTGCTTCACAGGATTTCCCTATTACATATCAGCAGCGTTATCAGCATTTTGCAAAACTTCTTGAGCTTTGCAATAAATATGGCGGTTACCTTAATATCAGCGTTTGTGAAAATCAATGGGGTACAGCACTAAATCCAATTGGTTTATTAAAACAGGTTCCAGAATGGAATCAAGCTTGCTGTAAATATAGCGAAAACCTTATTCTTGAAGAAAAATATACGCAGCATAGTTATATCGCTGATATTGAAAGTGAAGTTTATGGTGCATATATTGCCGGCTATTGCGGAAACTACGGTGTACGATGGGATGATACCGGATGGTCTGATGATCCATGGTCAGAAAATCCTACCAAAAATCAATATCGTGTTTCTACAAGTTTGCCAATATTCTTTGAACGTATGGTTCAAAATGGTATGACAGTTATTGATGGTCCGGAACTTGTATGGGCAGAAGATTTCAAAGAAACATGGGGAACAACCGACAGTGAAGGTTATCATGAACGTGGCTGGGAAATGTACGATCAATATCAAAATGATATTATTGATATTTTCCGCAAAGTGCAGGATAAAACAATTCGAATTCCTGATCGTAAGGAAGTAATTGACCGTACAAAAGTAGTTGTAATTCAGGATATGAACTCCGGAAATGATGAGAATAAATACAGTACTTATCCAACATTATTTGAAGGACTATATAAAATTTCTGACGATGGAAATCTAAGAGATAATCGAAATCCATTTAAAAGCACAGGACGCTATCAAACAATTCCTACAATTGCCGGTTTTGCAGATGATCTTGCAAAATCCATTCCAGTACAGGTAAAGCAATCGGAAATTGATTCCAGATGGCCTACAATTAAGGCAAAACAAGACGAATTTAACAAGCTTTATGCATCTGATTATTGGGGTAATTGCTATGTAGGACGAAATGAAAATAC
This sequence comes from uncultured Ruminococcus sp., assembly GCA_947566125.1. Taxonomy (GTDB): domain Bacteria; phylum Bacillota; class Clostridia; order Oscillospirales; family Ruminococcaceae; genus Ruminococcus_C. Next base: position 4,546 of record CANOIR010000018.1, read on the forward strand.
ATGGACTGCATACAACCCTAATAAAAAAGGAGATCCGGCAGGAGGCGTGCTTTCACTAAAATATAATACCTGCAAAAATGTTGATCTTTCATTTACAGCTTATGGTTCAGCAGTAATGAACGAATATTCTGATCACATCGACTTCTATCTAAACAATTATGATGAGGATGCAAAAACTACTTTAAAAACAACTACAATTAAAATCGCAGGATGCAAATCTGAACCTAAAATCACTTATCAAAAAGACAGAGGTGTAAATCAAGCTAAAACTTCTATTTCCACAAGCTATTCAAATGATACTTATACAATTACAGTAAACCATAACGGACCTCTTGATCTCTCTGTAAGCTGTTCAGGAAATGAAACTAACAGACAAACATCTTATAAAACTGCAAATCTTGTTGAACCTGATTTCCCGGATTTTTATGAAGGTGAACGTCAATATGAGGGTGAATTTTTTGATACAAAAAATGTTGAAGGTAATGTAACGAACGGATGTAAAAGCGGCATAACCGGATATTGGGGTCAAGGTTTTATGAAGTTCGGTACAAAAGCCAATGCAGCAGTAAAAGACACTGTTACAACAAAAAAAGCAGGAACTTTTGATATGAATCTACGTTACTCTGCAACTTCTGATATAAAAAACATTGATCTTTATGTAAATGGTTCTAAAGTAAAGACACTTTCGCTTCCAAAAGGTTCTTCTCTTAGCGATTGGAAAATGGTAACAGAAAAAATCGCACTTAAAGAAGGCGACAATAAAATAGAACTAAAAGCTAATGCAGCTCTCTCAAGCACAATTTATCTTGATTGTTTTACAGTAAATGGTGATTTTGGCGATGCTTCCGGACCTAAAACTCTCAATGGTACGCTTATTAAAAATCTTGCAGTAAACGATACTAAAAATGCTTCTAACTGGTCCATTGATGACAGCGGTAGCTTTGGCACAGGTTCTTCTTTATTCGGTGACCGTGATATTACAGCAACATCTGTACCTAAAAATCTAATAGGTGCAGAAATAATCAATACAGCTTGTGATTCAAAGATGTATACTAACGATTTGGGTACATTTACAGCAGGTGCAGATATTACTGTTTATACAGCTATAGATAGTCGTGTTGTACCAATTCTTCCAGAGTGGCTCGGTAACTGGGAAAAAACTGACGAAACAATTACATCAACAGGCAATTTGACATTTGAAGTTTACAAGAAAAATTTCAATTCCGGCGAAACAGTTACTCTTGGTAAAAACGGAGGAACTGGCGATAATACAAACTATTTCGTTTTGGCAAAGCATAAAGAAATAATTCTAAATGGAAATCTTATAAAAAATCTTCAAGTATATGACACTGAAAACGGTTCAGACTGGTCAATATACAACAATACAGGTTCAGGTTCTTTAATGTTTGGTGACCGTGATATTACAGCTGTAAACTTCCCTGCTAATCTTGTTGGTGCAGAAACTATAAAAACAGCTTGTGATTCAAAGATGTATACTAATGATTTGGGTACATTTACAGCAGGTGCAGATATTACTGTTTATATAGCTATGGACACACGTGTTGTATCACTTCTTCCTGAGTGGCTTGAAAGTTGGAACAAGACAGATATCAATATGACTTCAAACAATAACCTGACATTTGAGTTTTATAAAAAAGATTTTAAATCTGGCGAAACTGTTACACTTGGTATGAACGGTGGAAACGGCAACTGTGTAAACTATACAGTATATGTAACAGAACAGATATCTGCTGCAAAAGGCGATGTAAACTTAGATGGATGCATCAATATATTTGATCTTGGCTTAGCTAAGCAGGGATTCAAATATGGTTTTGATAATGATTCTTCAAAGTATGCAGCAGACATAGACAATAATGGTAAAGTTGAAATATCAGATATCACACAGTTACAAAAGTATATTCTCGGTGTAATTAAAAATTTTAATGCTTAAAAAATAAATTTTGCAAATAAAATTATTTCATACCAACCGACAATTTAAAGAAATATCTAAAAAACCGATTTCGCATTTGCGAAATCGGTTTTTAATTTTTTAATAAATTGCAAGTTTTTTAAAGTACATGACAGCAAATTTAATCAGATCAAACAGCCAAAATAATATCAATTCATTGTGCGAATATTTTTATCTGATAAATCCTTTGAAATTCCGTCATCATCATATAAATCATACACAGCATTTTCATAACCCAGAAGCTTAAGTGAATTCATATCAATGTTATCGACAGAAGATGCACTATTTGCAAATGGAATAGCCTTCCCTTTGCGAATGAAAAATATAAGTTCATTAAGTTCGATAGAAATATAATGATGACCGGTGGAAAGTATCTCTGTTTCAATATCTTCAAATGTTCTCATCCTAACAAGCATCATTTCCTCAGGAAGCCATACATATCTGCCATTTGCATTTTGTTTGTACACCGGAGCAAGCATAACCTCGTTGCCAAGAAGAAGCTGATCGTCAACTGTTTTGGAAATATCATCATTAAACTCAAAAGCGATTGGTTTGAACATCATATCATCACTAATAATGGCTTTCATATACTCACTGTAAAGATACGGAATAAGACTGTATCTTATTTGAAGCATATTTTTACAGCTTTCCATATTATCAAATAGATAAACTTCCTGATTACGTGTACCAAGTGCAGAGTGGTTTCTCATCAACGGAGTAAAAATCGCAAACTGAAGCCATCGAAGAAGCAGATCCTCAGTAACATCAGAGCCAAATCCTCCAAGATCAGCTCCTGTATATAAGAATCCTGTCATATTAAGATTACAGGTCATTTGTATATTCATAAGCAAATGTGACCACCATGAACGGTTATCACCTTGCCACATACCACCATAACGATGCATTCCTATGCTTGATGAACGTGAAAACATAAGAATACGCTTATCTGGACAAATTTCATCAAATGCATCAGCAGCAGCTTTTGTCATATTATATCCAAAAAGATTATGAACTTTGTCATGACGTATTTTTTTGCCATCCATATCATGATAAAAAAGTTTATAATCCTCAGGGTGATTTGCAAGACTATCAACAGCATCTTTCAGCTCAAAGTATTCATTAATGCCCATATTGGTCTTTGAAAGCTCTATCACTTTTTTAACAGCAGATTCAAGGCGTTTTTCGGTATAGAAAATTGCAGGCTCATTCATATCATTCCAAAAGCCTTCTATTCCCATATTTATCAAATATTCATACTTGCTGCCAAACCACTTGCGTGCATCGCTATTAAGCACATCTGGAAAATGTACAAGTCCAGGCCAAACAGCAGCTACAAAATCTTTTCCATCTTCATCTTTACAGAAATATCCTTTCTGTACGCCTTCTTCATAAACATCATAACCGTTTTCAATTTTTACACCTGCATCAATTATAGGAACAAGTCTAATTCCCAAATCTTTCATCTCACATACAAATCCACTAAAATCAGGGAAAGATTCTTTATCTATAGTAAAGTCTTTGTAGCATTCCATATAATCTATATCAAGATAAATCATATCGATTGGAATATTATTATTTCTATAATTCTCTGCCACACAACGTATATCATCAGCAGTTTTATAACCCCATCTGCTTTGACCATAACCAAAAGCCCACTTTGGAGCAGCGTAACTTTTTCCTATAAGTTTGCGGAACTGTTTTACAATATCAATTTCACTTTCTCCATCTATCACATAAACAATCATATTATAATCATCGGCTGTTATTGTAAGTTCCGAACGTTTTTTAAAGCCAATATCAAATTCAATTTTTCCAGCATAGTCAAAGAAAACACCAAAAAGCTCTTCACCTGAAACGATAATAAAATTATGAGCACCATAAAGCGAAGTAGTATCTTCTTGATGATGAGGATTATCCAAATTGTTGCTGACATATTTCCAGCCACGCTTGTTTATTCCACGTGACTGTTGTCCAAGACCATATACAATATCCTTCTCACCCATCTTATAATAAAATCCGCTGCATTTATTAAATTCAAAGTATGGAGGATCCTTTTCTATATTATCTGTATTAGGAATATTAAGAATTACAGCGTTAGTTTCAATAGGCTTACCAAAAGTATATTTAGTAATCATAATAAATTTCTCCTATTCATATAAGTCTATGACAATAATAAATCTTAAGCTATTTTAAGTAATTATAGCATCTTCAAATTTAAAAGTCAATAATGATTCAATCAATGAAAAATTATATTGTTAATGCAAAATATTGATAAAAAGTAATTATATTTTTTTAATATTATATCATATAGAAAATTGTTTATTCAGCTTGACTTTTGTAAATATTTATGATATGATAAAAAATATTGTAAACAAATAAATAAATATAGTTTATATGGAAACAGGTGAGAATCCTGCACAAGGCCGTTGCCGTGTTTAGCTGTAATACAAAGCATGAAACAACATATTCAGCCACTGGGAAACTGGGAAGGTACTTTGTACGCTGTTATCAGCAAGCTATCAGTCGGAATACTTATAAACGCTCTCATAGTAAAATGGGTGTCGACTAAAATTCTGCGGAAATCCGGAATTTAGTTTATAATGTGTATATTTTTCGGTATTAGCATATGTTTATATATGCTAATATTGTGCTGCACATATAACCATTTACCGTTTTAGCTATGAGCTGAAACGGTTTTTTATTGCCAAATAAAAAATAAAAGGAGTTGATTTTTATGAACTGCAATGCATACTCAAAAAAACGGCCTTTCATACTGTTCATTTTGGGTGTTCTTTTGCTGCTGATTATTTTTCTTCTGAGTATATGTCTTGGTTCGATACCAATTTCTTTGGAGGATATGAAAAAAGCCTTTACTGAAAATGATAAAATCGCACATTCACATTACATAATAATAACAACCATTCGCCTTCCGAGAGTTCTTGCTGCATTTATCGGTGGTGCAAGTATTGCCGTATCAGGACTGATGATACAAATATTTTTTCAGAATCCCATTGTGGAACCATACATTCTCGGTATTTCTTCAGGCGCAAATCTTTTTGTAGGACTTGTCATACTTGGAGGTTTTACATTTGGTATGACCTCCATGTCGACAACCGGTATGCTGATTGGTTCTTTTCTAGGTGCAGTGTTTATAATGATAATGGTGATTTTTGCATCTCAAAAGGTAAAGAGCATTACAACCCTTCTAATTATTGGTTTAATGCTCGGATATGTATGCAGTGCTGCAACGAGTGTATTGACTGCTCTTGCGGATCGTGAAAAAATCGCAAGCTTCACACTTTGGACAATGGGCAGTTTTTCCGGATTCAAGTGGTCTGACGTGAAATATGCGTATATGATAACTATTCCATTTTTGATAATTGCTTTTCTTATGAGCAAACCTCTCAATGCTATGCTCCTTGGTGAAAAATATGCAAGATCGATGGGAGTTTCTATTAAACTGTTTCGTTTCCTAATTGTAATTGTATCCAGCATTCTAACCGCTGTTATTACAGCTTTTGCAGGACCTATATCTTTCATCGGACTTGCTGTTCCACATATCGTAAGAATGACTTTTAAAACAAATAACAACCGTATCATGATACCTGCAGTATGCATATACGGTGCTGTCATGACAGGATTCTGCGATTTGATTGCCAGAACTATCATCGCTCCAACTGAGCTTCCATTAAATGCAGTAACTTCCATAATCGGTGCACCAATCGTTGTGTACTTGCTTGTTAGAAAAAAAGGAGGTACTCTTTGATGACCCCTATTCTTTCAGCAAAGCACCTTGATGCAGGCTATGATAACAAAGCTGTCATTTCTGACATTCATTTTGATGCACTGAAAGGACAGATGATATGCCTTCTTGGACCTAATGGTGCAGGAAAGTCAACTATTCTTCGTACTCTTTCTGGCTTGCTAGCCCCAATCAATGGCACAGTAGAAATCAATGGTGTAAATATAAAAAAAATAAAAAGCAAAAATCTTGCCAAAGATCTTTCTCTTGTGCTTACCGACAATGTTTCTCTTTCGCTTATGACGGTGTATGAGATTGCAGCTATGGGACGTATACCGTATACAGGATTTTTAGGAAATCTCAGTGTAGACGATTATAAAATCGTTGACAATGCACTCGAAACAGTAGGTGCGGCCAATCTAAAAGATCGCTATTTCAGTGAACTTAGCGACGGGGAAAAACAAAAAGTAATGATCGCACGTGCATTGGTTCAAGAACCTGATCTTATCATACTGGACGAACCAACCAGCCATTTGGATATAAAACATAAGGTTGAAGTCATTCGAGTGTTACAGCGTCTTACAAGAGAAAAAGGCATCACCTGCATTCTGGCTCTCCATGATATTGACCTTGCAATCAAAGGCTGCCAGACAGTAATTCTTGTGCATGGCAACAACATTGTGACACAAGGTACTCCTGAAGAAATTATCGGCAGCGGATGTGTACAAAAGCTTTACGATATTTCCGGAGCAGTATATAATGAATTGCTTGGCTCTATTGAGTTTGTCGGCAATAACACGAACGACATTTTCATTATAGGTGGAAACGGCAGCGGAATTCCGATATATCGTACACTTTCACGAATGGGATTCGGACTTACTGCCGGTGTGATTCATGAAAATGATATAGATTTTTCGGTGGCAAGTGTAATATGCAGTAAAGTGATAACAGAAAGTGCTTTTGAGCCTATTAAGGATATATCACTTTCCAAAGCGAAAATTCTGTTGCAAGAAGCAAAATGCGTAATTGATGCCGGATTTCATTTAGGTTACATCAATCAAAAAAATATGGAACTGATAAAGATTGCTCAGAAACTTGGCAAACCGATTTTATCACTTAGAAATAATCAAAACAATTCAGATTTTATAGATATTGACGTACAGTCGATTCACTTTTATGAAAGCATTGGCGATTTGATATCTTCTATCGATGAAATTATCAAATCGCATTGCCTATAAATTATTTTTATTTTCAAAGGAGAATGATTCATGATGAAAAAGTTTGTATCCTTACTCGCTGGTGCTGCTATCTTTGCAGCTTGTATGACTGGATGTTCTGGTGGCAGTACTGATTCTTCCCCACAGGAATCAATCGAAAAAACAACAGCATCCACAGAATCTATGGAATCTATAAATGACACTTCTGGTGTTACAGTGGATTATTCCAGCAACTTCAGTATTGAATACCTCGAAGACGGTATCAAAAAAGTCATTGACGGGGATGGCAGAGAACTTATACTTGTTCCAAAGTCATTGGGAGAGATTCCGGAAAAATATGCGGACAGCACAGTAATTACAACTCCCGTTCAGAATGCAATTTATATGTCCTCTACACAAATTTGTATGCTGAGAGCAGCTGACAATGGTAATATTTGGGATTCTGTTGGTGCAGTAAGCAGTGACGCTTCAAGCTTTAGCGGTCTGAGCAATTTGATTTCCAGAATGGACAACGGAGAAATTCTTAATGTAGGAGGAATGATGAACGATCCTGATTATGAGCAGATTCAGATGCTGAATCCTGATGTTGTATTTGTCTACACCGGAGATTATGGTCAGCAAGATATTATTTCAAAACTTGATGAACTTGGTATTAACTATGCTGTAGATAATGAATTTCTCGAAACTGATTATCTGGCACGAATGGAATGGATGAAATTTATTCTGTCGTTTTATGATGCTGAAGATGCGGCAAATGCATACATGACAAATGCTGAACAAACCTTTTCTGACATCAAAACAAAACTCGAAGAAACGGACAGCAAAAAGGTTGCTATATTTAATGTATATGACGGTGCAGCATATGGAATAAGCAGCACAGGTTGGAGCGGAAATTTGCTGACAGATGTAGGCGGTACAAATGCTTTTGCCGACATGGATTCTGAATCTTATACAATGGAAGCACTTTTTGACTGTGTGCAGGATGCAGATGTCATTATATATACATCAGCACCATCGATATGCAATGGTATGTCAGCAATAGAAGATGCATTTCCTCAGATTACAGAGTGTGATGCATATAAAAATAATAATATTTATCAAGTAAGCGACTCATATTGGACAAGTATTGACCAGACAGATATTCTTGCCGAGGATTTAGCTTCAATCATTCACCCGGATATTTTCCATGACAGAGCCTTGACATATTATGCAAAAGTAGAAAAATAATTTTTAGAACAAATATCAAGAGATTTCACATAAAAATTAAAACCACTCGTTTGGCGAGTGGTTTTTGTTTTCTGTATTTTAGTATTCAATGCCTTTTCTTGATGAAATGCCTTTGTCATAAGGATGCTTGCATTTTTGAATTTCTGATACATAATCAGCACAGCTTAACAAATCTTCATCTGGATTTCGTCCTGTCATAATAACCTCAAGTCCTTCAGGCTTATTTTTTATAAATTCAACAACACTTTCTAATTTAAGATAGCCGCATGAAATGCATGACATTATTTCATCCATAACCAGCATTCCATAATCGCTTTCTGTTACAAGATGAATAAGTTCTTCAAATCGTTTTGGATATTCCTCTGCTGCCGCTGCTTTTTCTTCCTCTTCAAGATAAAAAGGGCATATTCGTAGTTTATACGGAATTTTCACTGTAATCCCGGATATTTCTTTAAGAACTGAAAGTTCGCTTGACATTCCGTTTTTCATAAACTGACTGAAAAGAACCTTCCCACCAGAACCTGCAAATCGAATCGCTGCTCCAACCGCAGCAGATGTTTTTCCTTTTCCATCACCACAATAAATATGTACAAGACCCATATTTCACACTTCCCTTCAAATATTGAAATCATTCACTTTTAATTTTTTCAATCCGATAATTCATTCAGCATATACTGCAATGCCTCATCTTCTGTGTTAAAAAACATATTTGTTGTTTTACAGCCTCGTTCAGAATAATATACATTACATTTCTCATTATCATATGCAAGGCAAAATCGTTCATCATCTCTGCCATTACCATAAATATTATATAGAAATTTAGGAATTCCTCTTTTTTGTGCTTTCCTTTTAAATTCCTTTTTATCCATAGTAAACTCCTTTACACATCATTAGACACAAATCAGCTTTCCCGTATCGAAATATTCCAATATGCTGTTAAGCATCTTTATAACTTCGTGTTCTATAATTTCAGTATAGCACAGAATTTCAAAGATGTAAATACTTATTTGCAATCGATTGTTATTCTTTACAGGAATTATAAGCTTAAATTTTAAATATAGTTGACTAAAAGTGCAGTTGTGTACCGTAAACGTCTTGATTATGAATTTTATATTAAATCATGTGCAAATTATCCCAGAAAACATACCAATTATCCCAAGTACTTGAAACGCAGTATTATTTTGTGATAAAATAGAATAACACTCCATTATACATAAATTGATGATAGTATAGATTTTAAAACTCTTCTTTTTTAAATAAAATGGCAAAAAAATAATTAAATATTTTCACCTGCATAAAAAGACCATTTTATTTTTTTACCTGTTGTCAAATTATGTATTTTATTTAATAGGAGTTTTCCACAAGAAAAAGAGACCGTACTATTTCTGAATTAGTACAGTCTCTTTTTTATTTAAAATTGTATTTAATTAATGACAAAATTGACAATCTTTTGTCTTTTCATTATTCAGCTTTATAAGCTGTTCTTGCAATTTTTTATACCCTTTTGAGTCTTCATCAAGCTTATGCATTTTTCATGATAATGCGTTCTTCTATTAAAAACATAATCGCTTTGAATAAGAATCACTTCTTATCATACCTCAGTCAATGATTACACTTTCCACCGTATCGACATAAAAATATTTAATCTTTGGTTTGGTTTTCCTTTAATGATTATATTATATCATTTCAGATATTCAAAAGTTTTATAACTAAAATTATTTTTGATATTTTGATAAAATTTTCTGAAGTTCTTCCTGAAACTCATTATGTATATTTTCAGGTGAGATAATTTCAATATTATTGTCAGATTTCATTATCCAGCGATAAAATCTGTCATTTATTCCGATAATGATTTCTGAGCTGTTGTTAATGAAAACATATACTAATAAAATCTTTTTCATCATCTCACCTTAAATTCTCTTTTTGTAAACTGCCCACAATCAAAATAATTGTAGGCAGTATGTTTCTTGATTATTTCAGATATTCATGATAAAACGTTTCAATTTTATCAAACGGAATCGCATTCTTATCGCCACCGTCGTAAAGATCCGTATGCACTGCATCGGGAATGATAAGCAGTTCCTTGTTTTCAGCATATTTGCTGTCAGTCGTCATAGCGGTATACGCATCTTTGCCGAAGTAGCAGGAATGTGCCTTTTCACCGTGCATCACAAGAACCGCACTTCTGATCTCATTGCTGTAGGTGTTGATCGGCTGATTGATAAACGACATACAACCAATCACACTCCAGCCGTCGTTGGAGTTAAGCGAACGAGGATGATAGCCACGTTCTGTTTTGTAATAATTGTGGTAATCCTTTACGAAAAATGGTGCATCCTCAGGAAGCGGATCAACAACACCTCCGCCAAGCGTATATTCACCCGACTGATAATCCTTGATACGCTGGACATTGAGATTCTGTTTCATGGCATAACGCTTTTCTTCGCTATCATCGGAATCAAAATAACCGTTTGCATTTACACGGGCCATATCGTACATGGTAGAAACAACAGTTGCCTTAATTCTGGTGTCAAGAGCCGCCGCATTGATCGCAAGACCGCCCCAACCGCAGATTCCAAGAATACCGATCTTATCAGCGTCAACATTCTCCTGTACGGAAAGAAAATCGACAGCTGCTTGAAAATCTTCTGTGTTGATGTCAGGAGAAGCCATATATCTTGGCATTCCTCCGCTTTCGCCTGTGAACGATGGATCAAAGGCAATTGTCAAAAATCCACGCTCTGCCAGAGTCTGTGCGTACAATCCACTGCACTGCTCCTTGATTGCGCCGAACGGGCCACATACTGCAATAGCAGGAAGTTTGCCGTATGCATTTTTGGGTTCGTATAAATCAGCCGCAAGCGTAATTCCGTATCTGTTGTGGAATGTGATTTTTCTGTGATTGACCTCATCGCTTTTGGGGAATGTTTTGTCCCATTCTTCCGTTAAAATTAGTTTCTTGTTTTCCATATTACGTTACCTCCAAAGATTTTTTGAGTGTGTATGTGAAATAGTCAAGGCAGTCGATCTGATCGTTGTATTCGTGTACGCTGTCGAGAAGTTTTTTGCGATAGTCGGAAAGAAATTTCTGCAATGATGAAAATTCATGCTCATCAAGCATTTTCAGGCATTCCTCTACTTCAATTCTGTCAAGTCCTGCATCTGTCAGATTTTCAGTCATGACAGTGATTTTATCAGTTGCCAGTGCCATTTCATCACCTCCGTTTTCTGTAATTTCAGTATATCATAGATTTTGAAATATGTAAAATACCTATTTTCAATCGCTTGTCATTCTTTACAGGAATGACAAGATGTGATATAATAGAACCATAAAATTACGGAGGTGTGCTATGGAAATCAGAGTATTACGCTATTTTATGGAAATTGCAAGAGAAGAAAACATGACCAAAGCAGCAGAAAAGCTGCATATCTCGCAGCCGTCACTATCAAAAGAAATCAAAAAACTGGAAGAGGAACTGGGACACCCTTTATTTATCCGCACCAACAAAAATATGCGGCTTAATGATGAGGGAATGCTCCTGCGAAAACGTGCGTCTGATATTCTTGCCATGGTTGACAAGACTGCCGAGGAATTCAGTATGCTTGACAGCATTATTGGCGGCGAAATACGGATTGGCTGTGCGGAAAGCGTACAGATAAAATACCTTGCACGTGTGATAAGATCGTTTAAAGAAACGTATCCGAATTTCATGTTTCATATTTTCAGCGGAGATACCGAACCAGTTGCAGAACGTCTTGACCGAGGCCTGCTGGATATTGCCGTCATTGTAGAACCTCCCAATTTATCGAAATACAATTATCTTCCTGTACCGGAAAGCGATAGATGGGGTGTTGTGATGCGCCGGGACAGTCCCCTTGCAGAAAAATCAGAGCTGACCTTTGAGGACTTGTACGGTCTGCCATTGTTTACGTCGGAACAAAGCACCCGTGTCGATTTTCCACGCTGGTGCGGAGAAAATTTTGAGAAGTTAAATATTGCAGGAACGTTCAACTTGTCTTTTAATGGTTCGATATTTGTTCGTGAGGAACTTGGATATCTGCTGACATTCGAGCATCTGATCAATACGAGCGAAGAAAGCGGACTTTGTTTTCGTCCTATCATGCCTCCACTTGAAACCAAAATGTATATCATTTGGAAGAAGTATCAGGTCTTTTCGCCGATTGTGGAATTGTTTTTGAAGAGCTTAAAGAAAAGTTTCTGATAAAATAATGTGCCGCCATTTTGAATACACTTTTAAAATAAAATGGCAGAAAAATAATTAAATGTTTTCACCGGAATAAAAAGTCCATTTTATTTTTTATTCATTGTCAAATTATGTGCTTTATATAGGAATTTTTCACAAGAAAAAGCAGCCGTACTAGTAGCGCAAAGATAGTACAGCTGCTTTTTTATTTTGTATTGTATTCTCATATGGGCAATTCATGCTCCGCTAAATAGTTTGAAAATTTATCCATTAAGGAGCTAATTGAAAAATAGGTAAGGTTAAAGGAACTTTTCAACAACTTCCAACTCTTTGCTTGTTTCGTTTTCCTCTGTTATTTTTATATCATAACTTTTGTGAACTTTACTTTTTTCTTGCTCTTCAATCGCAGAATCAATCATCTCAACAATATATTCAAAAGCGTAGATTGCAGAAAATACATTCTCGTACTCTTTAAACTTAAACTGGTCACAATGTGGCTTGAAAGATTATTTCCACTCCTCTAAAAGTTTCATATATTCTTCTATTTTTTTATTTCTTATTTTTATCCTTTTTTAATTTTTTCCAAATGTTCTTTAATACGGACAGAGGCGTTTGATGTTGTGTTTTCCTAATAAAAACAATGCCACCTAAAATTATAACAGCTGATATGACAAGCCACCAGCTTCCCTTGAATAATCATGTGGTAATGCTATTCACTGACAACCCATTTTCATTATATACATAACTGCTTCCACAATATGATTTCTTTTATGATATTTATATCCTTTGCCAACTGGTGAATTTCAGGGTTGACTATGACTAAATTACGTGATATAATTAATATAATGTTATGTAGATTTTTGCAACTATTTGCGTTTATAGCATAGAAACAATATATGATTTTTATAGGAGATGTTCAGATGAAAAGCCGCAGTGCTGGAATTATTACTTTTCATGAATCAAGAAATTACGGAGCTGTCTTGCAGTCATATGCACTTCAGCAGAAAATGTCTCAGATCATTCCTCAGACCGAAATTATCAACTATCAGAACCCCGAAATCGCTGAAGTAATTAAACTCTGGAAAGTGAATGGAAAAGGTCCTAAAGCATATATCCATGCAATGCTCAGCTTTGTATTCAGATATAGAAAAAGATCTGCATTTAATAAATATATGAAAAAATATATGAAGCTTTCACCTAAGTCTGACAGAAAAAATATTGCCTACATAGCTTCGGATTATGATGTTCTTATTACCGGAAGCGATCAGGTGTGGAATACTGGACTTACTGGGAATGATGGAATATACTTTCTTGATTTTGCAAAGCCTCAGCAGCAGAAAATTTCATATGCTGCTTCCTTCGGAGACAAGCATATTGAGCTTGACAACGACAAAAAAGAACTTCTGAAGAAACTTGATCTCATAACACTGCGTGAAAACCTGATGCTCGACGAAGTTCAAGAAATCTCAGGCAAAAAAGCTGAACTTTGTTGTGATCCGACACTCTTGATATCACCTGAGCAGTGGAAAGCTCATGCTTCAAAAAAGCTTACTGACAAGCCCTATGTTTTCATGTTTATGATAGACGAGTCAAAGGAGCTTGCTGAATATGCCGCTAAGGTAGCAAAGGAAAAGGGACTTGCCCTTATCAGCAATAAGAACGATTTCTCGTTTTTCCGCAATTCAATGCCTAATGACTTTCTCTCGTGGGTTCTTAATGCTGAATATGTTGTTACTAATTCCTTCCACGGTACTGTTTTTTCGCTTCTTTTCGGAAAAAAATTCGTATCGCACACCTTCACTGCTTCTGGCACTTCCAAAAAGCGTATAATTCAGCTTCTTGAGACTGTGGGACTCTCTCACAGAAATACCCGGAATGATAATATAGACCTCGATGCTAAAGAAAACTGGGAAAGCGTATGGAATGAAATAAACAAAATGAGTACTGACTCATGGAATGTTATAAAAAATTGGTTTGAAAACAATTAAGGAGATTAACTATGCCAGATAAGATAAAAGTTCTTCAATCCGTAAATTCCCTTGGCATGGGAGGAAATGTAATATTCGTCATGAATTTCTTCCGTCATATTGACAAGGAAAAATTTCAGGTAGACTTTCTGATATACGATGACACAAAAATGGATTTCTATGACGAAGTGAAAGCTACTGGAAGTCAAGTTTTTGTCATCAAAAATAAACATAAGAACAAGTTGCTTCAGCTTTTCTCTCAAATGCGTCAAGTACGGATTTTTCTCAAGAAAAATGATTATGATGTGATACACTGTCATTCATGTTCTTTTGTAGGAATATTCAGAGGTGCGATTCCCGGATTTTTCACAAGAAAGACAAAGGTTATAGCTCACGGACATAATCCAGGGCGTCCGAAGAATACCTTTGCTGATAATATGATAAGAAAAATTTTCAAAGCTATTCTCTCAAAAGCTGCGGATATGGGATTCGCCTGTTCAGATGAGTCGGGGGCAAGTAAATATACTGACAAGTTTATGAAAACTGAAAAGTATCAAGTTATAAATAATGCCATCGAAGCCCAGAGATTCAGATTCAGCCATGAAAACAGAGAAATGGTAAGAAAAAAATACAACATTGAGAATAAATTCGTTATCGGAAGCATTGGCCGCCTTGAAGAGCAGAAAAATTATCTCTATATGATAGACGTCCTTGCAGATTATGTAAAAATCAATGAAAATACTTGTCTGCTGCTTGTTGGAGACGGAAGCCAGAGAGAGCAGATTATTGCAAAATCTAAGAAAAAAGGTGTAGAAAAATATCTTGTTATGGCGGGAAAGACAGACACTCCTGAGATATTCTACTCTGCAATGGATGTGTTTGTTTTGCCATCGATATTTGAGGGCTTCGGTTTTGTCAATATTGAGGCTCAGGTATCCGGACTTTCATGTGTTGTTTCAAATGCTGTTCCAAGAGAGATAAATATCTCTGGAAAAGTAGAATTTCTTGATTTCAATACTACTGAATGGTGTAATTCACTTGAAAAAGTAAGAGTCAGCTCCAATCACGTTCAGAGAACCTCGGTGAATACAGAAAAATACGATATCAAAAATGAATGCAGACGCCTCGAAGGCTACTACAGTTCTATCGCCGGCAGGTAGAAAGGTACAATAAAGAAAAATGCATATCGAAATTAGTAAAAAAAATATTCTGATATATATTTCATATATACTTATCAATCTGTACTATGGAATCACAGATACTGTTCTGAATCTCGGCGGAAGTTTTTTGATACTTGTATCTGCACTTGGACTAACGCTTGTACATATTATATTTCAAAACAAATTAAGTTTAAAAAGAACACTTCTTGTGCTTGCGTTGCTGGGAATCGCTACGTATAACTACTTTCACTCAAAAGATTCCAGAATGATGGCACTTATCATCACAATCATCGGAATAAAGGATCTTGAGCTTGAAAATGTCCTGAAGGTAACGTTCTATGAGAAAATTATAGTCACCCTGATGGTAATGGCAGCGTCTGTTGTTGGAATTGGAAATGCTTCCGGTCCTTCGCCTATTCTGGGATTTTCACACGGAAACCTACTGATGCTTACTATAACAGTACTCATAATGATGTATCTGTGCATCTACTGGAAAAAAGTTACAGGAAAAATTCTTTTTGTGCTGCTGGGATTCATTTTTATGGCATTTATAGTCACCGACTCACGAAGCGGATTGCTTATAAGTCTTATAATCTGGTTGCTTGCATTTCTATATAAACACTATAGAATCGAAAGATTGCTTGAATTTGCTGCAAAATATACAATGCCGATTCTAATGTTTTTGAATGTTCACTTTGCATTAAGCACCAGCAAAAATATACTTATATTTCTGGATAAAATCCCTGGATTTGCTGAAAAGTATAATCAGTTTGTGATGATGCTTGACGATATTCTTACCCATAGATTAGTTCTTGCCAATCTTGTAATGACCAACTCAGATATCGGCTGGCTTGGAAGCGTCAAAGATCAAAGTATACTTTCTGCTTACAAATATATTATAGTTGATTCTGGATATATCCAGCTCCTGCTTGTATTTGGATTTCTTGGAGCTATTGTATTCCTTGTTCTGAATTATTTTATGGCGAAGGAGCTTATCAAAAGACGACAGTATGTTTACATAATTGCTTTCATCGGAATCTCACTTTATGCGTTTACGGAGAATGCACTCTGCTCACTGAAATATAATTTCACTCTGCTTTTCTTCATTTTCTTCTTCCAGCCGGACACGAAATACAAGATAATGAATATGTTTCTCCGAAAAATCAAAAAATAAAATACGGATTAGATGTTATAATAACACAAAACTCCTGAGGATAATCCACAGGAGTTTTTGTATTATTCAATTATTTCATGACTCAACATCATGCTGCATATCAAAGTTCTTGATGATAATATTATTCCGAATGATGTACAAAACTGAATATTTAAGATCGTAAAGCAGCATATCGTTTGGTATGCTGCTTTACGATTTATTATTTTTTCAATCCAAGTTTTTTCAGAACAGGTTTCAGCCGGAGCTTAATCTTAAATTTTGTTTCATCCTTAAAATTTAGAGTGCCATATTTTTTTGCAGTAAGCTCAAATCCGTTTTCAAGGTAGTCTTTCCAAAAGGCATCAGTCTGGTCAGAAATAGTCGACGGAGATTTCAAGTTATGCTGCATACAGTCCTCAATGCGACTGGACTTGAATTCGATATTATCCGAAACAGTTTCAAAGAGTTCCCTACCCTTTTCCGTATTCAGAAATACGAGTGAAACGCCCTTATTATCGTCAAATCCAGGAACAGCCTTTCCTATTCCCCAGAAATCTGCAATAGTAAAATCTCCAGGTCGCCTTGTGTTGGTATACTTACAATTTCCGCATGATGGTCTGAACATGATATGCTTATAGAAAAGCTTTGTATAAAGTTCACTTGAGATTTTTTTGCCGTTTTCAAACCAAAGCGACTCTATATGAGTATTCCAGCCGAACTTTTTATCACGGAAATCTGTCTTTACTACTTTGCTTTTATATCTTTTCTCAGAGAATGCAAGATAATCTCTCCAAATATAAGGACTAGGAGTTCCGTGACAAACGAGGTCGCAGACATAAAGCTTATCAGTATTAACATTTTTCATACAACTATACAATCCCGCCGTCTGGCATGGAGTTCCTGAAAATAAGACATATCTATCATTCTTCAGATCATCAATAACCTGTCGAAATATAGTATTCATATCGCTCTGAACATACTTTGAGCCTTTAAAATCGAAGAGAGTCTCCTTATTATCCGCACGTTTATGCATTACATAAAAATTATTTCCATAACCTGCACCATAGATCACTCCGTTGTTTGAAAGGATCCAATCAGCTGCAGCAATGAACATTCCGCCTGAGCGACTAGTTTTTCTTTCGTCAGGATTTTTGTGCTTGACGGCATATACAAGCGGCGTTTCAAAGTTTTCAGGAGTTTTATATCCGTTCTGGAAAGCACAGTTCTTGACGCAAAGTCCACACTTCACACATTTTGCATTATTGATCTCAGGATAAAGAAATCCTTTTTCATCGGGTTTCATGCTTATCGCATCTTTGGGACATACAGTCATACAAGTGCTGCATCCGCAGCAATCCTCTTTCCGAGTAAATATTTTAATAGTATCAGAGTTCATATCAATGCTCCTTACTTCTTATGAATTATGGATTTGAATTTATTTTTGGCAATCTGGGCAGTAGATTTAAGAAAGCTCTTGTTGAGAATGAACGCATACACTGCCACACCTGCAAGTACTGCACCGCAAATGAGCATATTGCGGTAATAGTAAGCAGCAATAGTTATACCAGCAACAATTACAGTGGAAATAACTACCCAACCCTTAAGCTTAAGATTCATATATTTTTTTACATGGAAGTATCTGTAGATCGCCATAGTCGCATAAGCACACAATACAGACAGCGAAGCTGAATACAATCCGATAAAATGAATAAGGGTTATGTTTACAGCCACATTTACGATAGCAGCAATTAGTGAAGTTTTCGCAATCTCGACTGATTTTTTCAGAGCTACATAAATAACACTGTAAAGACCAACTACAACTTGAAACAGAACAGCAATAAGTTGAATCGGAATCTGATAGTATGATTCGCTGTATTTTGCATCAACTAAATACGGGAACAGAAACGGCATTGCAGCAATGATTCCTATACAAATCGAGGAGAACAGCTTGAACATCGAGTTTATGGTATCTGTAAGGAACTCCTCACTGTCATCGTCGTTCAGGTGGATGGAAACCGACTCTGTCCATGACATATTGAATATATTATAGAATGTAATAAATACCGAGGAGAATTTATTTGCTACTGAATAGATACCATTAGCTGCAACATTAATGAAGTGTGCAATTATACTTCTGTTTGAAGCACTTATCACCCACCACGAAAGCTGGTTAGGAATAAGTGGAAAAGAATATTTGCTGATATTTTTGAATTCGCTAAAGCTGTAAAGCTTTAAAGACATATATCTCCAGGTCTTCTGAGAGAAAAACAGGTATAAGATAGTCAGTATCTTTGATATTACGGCAGCGATGAACATTCCGTATGCACCCATTCTGCATCCGGCGATAAGTACCACATTGAATACAACAGCTGATGACGCAGACAGAAAACTTCCAAAAGCATACGCCTTACTGTTTCCGAGTCCTCTTGGAAATTGTAACAATGTGTTAAGGAAGATATTCAACACAACATCGATTGCAAGAAACACCTTATATTCAGAAGAAATAAAATTCTGAAATACTAAGAAGAAGATTATATATAGCAAAGCCTGAGCAATATTTGTAAAGAATACAGTTGAAAATATTTTTGACTGCTCGTCCTTATTCCCTCGACAATCGAGCATGAATCGAAATAGTCCGTTTTCAAACTGCCAGTTGAAAAGTGGGACGAGAAGTGTAATATAGGTGTTAAACAAATCAACAATACCAAATTCCTCTGGCTGGAGAAGTGCCGTATATAACGGAAGCAACAGGAAGCTTACAAACTGTGTGCAGATCTTACCAAATGTAAGTATAAGCGTATTTTTAGCGAGTTCTTTTCCTTTATTCATTAACTTTACCTCCTGCAAGTGCTATCAGCTCTTTCAAATAATTTTCTGATTTTTCAAGCTGAACAAGATATTCATCAAGGTTATATTCCAACTTTTGATCTATGGAATATTTTCTCTCGAAGTCCTGATAAGATGAATATATTCTTTTTCCTATACCGAACATTTCAGTTAGAGAAACAACTCTTGAGCCAGTAACTGAGTGGGCTATTATATGTATATCTCTGCTGAAAATACAGGAAAATGCCGTTGCGTGGAAGGATGAAGTTACAACCGTTTCAGCATTGCGAATCATTTTGACAAATTCCGCAGGTCCGGCTGTTTTATTGTAGATTATTTCACAGTCAAGATCCACACTCTTTTCAAAGCACACCACAGGGATATTTCGCTCCTTAGCAAGCTTTTCAGCGATTTTAAGCAGATCGGGGTTGTGCTGTACATAGTAGAGAAGAATATATCTCTCCGGCAGTCTTATATCAGTTGCATCTGAAAACTTTTCCCAAGATGATTTATCAAGCAGAAGTGTAGGGTCAATGCACTGTACAACATTTTTTGACGTTTTACGTGAAATAAATTCCGCAGCATCCTTTTCACGGACAGATATTCTGTCGAGAGCAGAAATCGAATTTCTAAAATAATCCTTATCGAAGTCCGAATTTTCAGTACTTCCGATGCTTGCAGCATAGCTGGCGCGGATATGATTTCCTGAAAAATTTAGATAATACACATCATCGAATCCTCTTGTGATATCAGTATTCCACACCTGATCACTTCCAGTTATTATAAGATCATATCCAGCACTTCCCTGCCGAATATCACTGATAGACATAGAAGATGAAAAGTTGATTTTCTTCCTGATGCATTCAAAATTCTCATGTCGTCTTTTCAGCTCTCCATAACAGCGTATGCCTTTCAGCCATTTTCTTGCCATGAGCTTAGGATTTTTCGATAAGGGAAAAATCTTATAAACTTTCTCAATATTATTATTTCTGTAATCTATGACCTCAGTATTTCTTTCCAACTTTTTAAGGTAAGAATACAACGCATAACACTGAAGCAGAGCTCCCTGATTATCAGCCCTCTGGAAGGTCACAATTCCTATTTTCATTTATTTTACCTCTATATATAAAAAAATTCTCTGTGATTAGCACAGCTGTTACTTAATTTTCTTCATAAGCTTGTATACGGATGGAAAATACACAGCAATTAAAATTTTGAGCTTCATTTTTGCATCAATAGATTTTGCGTGTTTTTTCAAATCCTTTTTCAGTGCATTAAGCCTCAGCTTTTTGTCTGGAATAGAATTCGTATCCATTAGCTTGAGTAATGTACCGATTTTGTTACTAATAGAGAAATATTCAGCAAACTTTATAATAGACGGAAAATTCTCACTGCACTTTGCAGTAATAAGATCAAGTGCCTTCAGAATAGTAAGCCGACGCTCACTTATTCCACCGTGACAAAGACTATCCTCATTGATAATATAATTGTAAAGTGCCTTTCTGCATACAGCAATATAGCTGCTATTTTTGGTTATCTCAGTGAGCATCAGTACATCCTCACAGAAATGAAGTTCTTCATTAAAGCGTACAGGACTGTTATCATTACTGAAGAAAACAGTTCTCTTAAACAACTTGTTCCACAGAACTCCCATATTTTTATATGTATAGATATCCTTCATCAGTTGAGTATTTGTAATTGTATCAGCATCGCTGCAAAATCCCTTAATATCCTTAGTTTCGCCTTTTATAAGATTATATGCACACATGGAAATTACAGTGTCATTCTTCAACGCAGCATAAAGAAGCTCCTCATACATAGTGTTCTCAATATAATCATCAGAGTCAATAAATCCGATATACTCACCATTGCATGATTCAAGCCCAAGATTTCTTGCAGAGGATACACCACCATTTTCTTTATGTAGTACTACAATACGACTGTCTTTTTCAGCATATTCTTTACATATCTTCAGTGAATTATCCGACGAACCGTCATCAATAAGAACTATCTCAAGATTTTTGTGAGTTTGAGCGAGGATACTGTCAATACATCGTCCGATATGCCCTTCAGCATTATAAACTGGTATGATAATACTTATAAGAATATTATTCATTTTCTATCTCCTCAGAACGTCTTGTTCAAGATTTGACAAGACTAGAATATATATCTTCAAGATCACGAACATTTTTAATAATATTATATTTCTGGATAGCATCAAAGTTTCTGACATAAACCTCTTCACGATCATTCTCACACATTGTGAGAATTCTTCTACTCCATTCTGATGCACCAGCATCAAGTGAAAGTGCGACAGTATTTTCAGAAATTATAGCCTCCGGAGGCACAACATCGGATGTAACGCACGGCAATCCACAGATCTGTGCCTCAAGCAAAACAATGCCTAATCCCTCATATTTTGATGGAAATACAAAAACATCCATAGCGTTATAGACCTCTTCAGTGCATGACGTTTCTCCATAAAGAATAATACGCTCTTTATAAGGATGTTTGTCAATAAGTGCATTTACTTTATCATAGTCAGGACCATTTCCGACGAGAATCAGATAAATGTTTTTATTCATGGCAGCAGCCTTTTCAAAAATATCAAGCAGAAATGGATGGTTCTTCTGGTTATTGAATCTTCCAATATGACCTATTATAAACTTGTCCTCAAGACCGAGTTTTCTTCTTATTTCATTACGCATCTCAGGATTAAATCTAAAACGCTCGACATTGAAGCCGTTGGGGATGACATCAAATCTGCCGTTTTTAAAGAGCCAGCTTCCGGCAAGTGAGCTGCACGCAAAGCCATGGTTATGAAACATATTAAAAAACGGAAGAAGCAACTTGTGCATCTTCATGTGATCACATGTGGAATTATGGGAATGTGCAATTCGAACCTTAACTCTCTTTAAGAACGAAATAAACAGCTCCGGCGTGATCATAGCACTATTTCCGTGAACATGGACGATATCATATTTCTTGCATGAAATCTCTTTTAAGAGTGCGAGATAGAATTTTGCACTGCTTTCCTTTCTGGAAGGAAGTACCTTCACATCTATCCCAAGATGTTTACACTCATCAGCATTGAGCTGAGCCATGGGAGTACCGGTTATAATAGTTACATCAAATTTATTTCTATCAATATGACGGCAATAATTTAAAACGACCATGCTGATTCCATTCATATTGAAATCGTTCATGATCATAGCAATTCTGATTTTTTTCAAAGCAACCTCCTGATCATCTGCCCTTGAGATATCTCTTTAGAGCAGGCGGTATGAGTGACTTTATGAAACTGATATGCTTTTTAAGACCGAGCGACTTGTTGTGATGATTATCAACGGCAGACCATCCACCGTTTTTATACATTCCTAGAAGCTCAGCTCGCTTAGGACTGCACTCAGAACCATGTCTTAGACGTTCGTTTCCAGACGAAGCCGCATCAAAGTTAGATGCCTTCAGCTCAACGGCATCACTGATCCGTTGAATATAACTATTCCCCTTTTCTGTGTTAGCGATAACAACAGAAATACCCTTTGTATCATCGAGAATCTTATCACTGAGATACTGCGGATGAGCCTTTTCTATACCCCAGTAATCGCCAAGAGTAATATCTGCAGGACGGTTTGCACAGGCGTATCGACATGAATAGCAATTTTCACGGCATATAAGACTTGCAGCGAAGTAATAGTGATATGACGATGCGCTCTCCCAGAGTTTTTTTCTATATTTTTTTCCATTTGAAGATTCTATTAAAGCGCTGCCGCTTTTTCCCCAACCCATTGACTTATCTCTGAAGATATACTCCACTATCCTGCCATTTTGCTTTTGCTCCAGGAGTCTGATATAATCACGGAACATACGATTATTCGGAACACCATGACATACGAGATCCACCGTAAGAAGGTTATCATATTCTCTTCCAAGAAAGCCTTTAAGTCCTGCAATCTGGCATGGAGTACCGGAATAAAGGACATTTTTGCCTGATTTAAGAAGCTCTTGAACCTGTCTGAATGTAGTTCCTGTGGAACTTTGAATATATTTTGAACCTCTGAGCCGACGTAGCTGCTCCTTATTTTGAGCAGCAATATGTTTTAAATTCCAATCCTCTTCAAAAGATGCACCGAATACAATTCCACTATTTTCGATAAAATCCTCTGCCAGAGCAGTAAAAATTCCACCAGAGGAAGATTTCATAATGATATCGTTATTTTTCGCAGCAGCGGCATAAACCGAAAGTGGAATGTTTGTTTCTTCATGATTCTGAAAAGCACAGACTTGTCTGCATTTACCGCACTCGACACACAATGTGCCATCAATAACCGGATAAATGTATCCGCAGTCATCCTCTTGCATATAAATTGCATTTTTTGGACAAGCATTATAGCACGCTCCGCAGCCGCAGCAATCCTTTCTATTTTCAAATAATATCATATTGATCTCCCAGCACTTATTTTTTATTGCTTTTTATCTCACTGATTATCATGTCAATATATTTTTCAGTATTCTTTCTTTCTGCAGCAAGCACAGCATCAGTTTCCGAAAAATCGATATTCTTGTCAGCCAGTCTGACATCAGGCATCTTACCGCATCCACGCTCATCAAGTCCTGTAAGCTTCAGAATACTTCGGAGTCTGCTGCTTGCTTTTTCGGGATAGATTACCATAAAATTTGTATGGAACAACAGAGAGAAAACTGTTGCGTGAAAAGAATCGGTAACGACATACTGAGCGTCCCTTATAAGACCAAGATACTCGCCCACAGTTGGACACCATTTAAGTTTGCCATTTCGAATAATGTCATGTAAATTATAGCTTATATTAAATACCTTCAGGTTCTTCTCCGATGCAATTTTAGCAGCGTACTCGTCGATCTTCTTATCGTGGTGAAGGTTATATGTAACCACATATTTCTTATTTCTAAACTTGTCAGAGGTATATTTATCCCACTCATCAGCTTTGAACAGAAGCGTAGGATCAAGCATCTGGGCAGCACCATCAATGCCGGCATCACTTAAAATTTCCACACCATTATTTTCACGTACTGTAATATGCCTGTATTCTCTAAGAAGCGGAACTACCTGAGATTTTTCTTCATCTGATAACTTAGAAGTACCAATGCTCGCTGCATACGAAAATTTGTATGCAGATTCCGATACGAAGCTAAGGTAAAGTGGTCTATCAACTCCTTCGTTCCAGTAACTGTTCCAGACCTGATCACTTCCGGTGCAGTAAGCGTCCGCCTCAGGAACATTCTCAAGAAGCTCCTTTTCGGTTCTGTATGTCCGTGGTGTCATTTTTATATATTTTTTCAAAAACGAGTCAAATATCAGCTTTTTTTTCACATATGAAACTGATATAACACATCTTGCTCCAAAGAGAAGGATAGGATTGCGGGCTAATTTTTCACTTTTATTCTTCAGCCTTTTGAGAAGTCCTAAACTGGTATATCTCTCGGGATAGTAATCTATGATTTCTGCCTGACAGTCCTTCTGTACAAAGTAATTCTGAGTAGCAAGTGTCTGCAATGAAGAACCATAATTTCTCACTCGGTGAAGGGTAATAATATCTATTTTCAAGTTAAAACCTCCAAGCTAAATTGAATTAAGAAAGCTACGTACTTTTTTTATAACATTTTCACGCTGAGAGCGGTATACAGAAAATTTATGACTACGAGCCTCCTGTATAAGCTTATTAAGATTATCTTTCTCGCCCTCGCCACAGAGAAGTACAAGATTCTGCATTGAAAATGATTCAGCTATCTGAAGCTGATGATCATCAACGTGTTCATTGTACTTGGCAAGTCTGGGGTAAACGATCACTGGTTTTTTCTGATTAAGCCCAGAAATTATTGTTCCAACACCGCTGTGAGTAATAAGCACATCACAGTCTCCCACATATTTATCAAATTCCTCCTTATTCAAAAAGTCTGTATATTCATAATTCACAGGCTTGTAATCGGAATTTCCGATCTGAGCGAAAACTTTTTCTGTAATCTGTTTTGATTCAATAAGCTCGTCAATTTGTTTAAGAAGTCTGTTCAACTGAAATTTCTGTGTTCCTACCGCAATAAAAATCATTTATAATCTCCTTAAAATATTCCGCCAACATAAACAGCCTTCGGATAGCATTTCAGCATTTCCTCCCACTGAATTAGAAAAAGGTCAGCAAATGGGTAAACCAGTTTTCCGGTGAGTGATTTTCCATTTACACGGGCAAAAGTTTCGATATAGATTACTTTTTTTCTCATGAGCTTTCCGATAAGGCAGAACGGATATGCAGCGAGTGCACCCGTAGTGATAATAACATCAGGTTTTTCCTTCTTCAATATAAGGAAAGCCCTGCGAAAAGAACTAATAAAGTGCCTTTTAAAGTGCTTTTCACGTCTATTGATCTGTTTTACGCAATAAAATCTTTCACTAAGATTAGCATCATTAACCTGACCGCCTTCTTCTGTAACAAAAAAAGAGTCATTTTCATCAGCGATTTCCCTGAGACACATGAGTTCCTCCCAATGACCACCTGATGATGATACAAAGCAGATCTTTTTCATTCATTCCACCCTTTCTTAGGATAGCAAGTCTGAAAGACTTGCATAACTGTATTTTTATATTATAACACACATTACTCATCACGTCAACAATAACCGAGTATTTTTACAGGGTGTTTTTACGCAAAAAAGAATGTTTATTTTAAATTATATACAGCCATCCCGTTATAAAGGTAAAAACTGTATACAACATACAACTTAAAATAAACATTCCTTTTTGCTCTTTTGAGCTTATGATTTTTATATCATTTTAGCTTTCGCTTAATGTCATATCAATAATCACTGCACAGCATTCGCTGAATCCATACAGTTTCCAATAAATCATAAACATACTAATTTGGAGTTCCAGTTTCAAAATAATTATAATTATCTCCGCCAAGCATTTGGACTGCAAATTCACCGCAAGGTATCGACATCTTTTTTATGTGTCTGTATAAAATCAATGACCTGATTTGCCTGCTCGTTATCGAACAACTTTGCACCGTCAACTTCTTTAACTGTATCAACAAAATACAGCGTTAAAACATCTTTGCAAAATCGGCTTTCATTAAATTCAAAGCCAAATCCTTTTGTATATGTATCCTGAATGGAAATTACAGCATATGCATCAGTTCGCCGTGCCATTTCATCCTGCATATTGGGATAAAAAAGCATCGAAAACCTATTTGACTAATATTCACTTCATAAGCTTGTTCTTTCATTTATACTATGATTTTTTCATAATGTTACGAAAAAAATTAGACATACTTTTTTAAGTCCCTAATCTGTTACATTACAGGTAAGGTTAAAGAAGCACAAATGCATCGTTTTCATTTACATTATATCACATTATCATTTAAAAAGCAATCTTTTTCATAAAAAATCATGTATCTTCAATAACTCTGATAGCTTTAGCAGCAATTTGCCATAAACAAATATTTTTTGAACAAATTAGTTAGATGCCTTGAAAAACTAATGATTTATTGTATAATAAGATAAAACATTATATAAAGACTTAAAAATATTTAGTTGTATTTTAAATATGATATGAGGTGAATAATAAATGAAAAAACTTCGTTTGCTTATCTGTGCTACAACAATTGTATACTGTATTTCCGGTGTACCTGTAATTTCAGCAGTTTCTCAAGAAAGAGAATCTACACTGCAGGATATTTCTCAATTTTCTATCATGAATGAAAATCTGGTATACCTGGGTGCAAATTATGTCATTACAGGTATTTGTTTTTTAGATGCAAATGGCACTCAGGATTTGAAAGTTGAATATGGCGAAGTGCTGTACCATTATAGAGCCATACTACACATTATCTGCATTTTGCCACTGCTTGTGGAGATAACGGAGTAAGTGAAATCGCATTGTATGGTTATAAGGTATCAGAATTGACGGAGGAAAAAAGCAAAAACTGTCGCCAAATCTTCTGGCGGAGAAAAAACATACCTGACAGCTGGACATAAAATCGGTTTTAATGCCTTTATTGACAATCCTATGACCGCCATTATGGCAGATGGAAATATACGAGAATATCACAATTTCAGCTGGCTTTTGGATAAAAATGGCAAGGTCAAGTTCACTCAGGGAATCTGGGGTGATATGGATAACTACTACGAATCCATGAAAATGCACCAGAAACTGAATTGTGGATCTCTTAGTTTGAAATACCTATGGCTTACTGCGAAGCTGAGGGCGTAGACAATCACGAGAATAAAACATATCAGCTCCGCTATGCCCAGCGTATTGCAAGAATCTATCTTACAGCAATCGGTGCCTGTGTGGATCGTGTTACAAAATTTCAGCTGGTGGGATGAAAGCAGTGGTGTATATGCCGATTCCGGATTGGTCACTAAAAAGGGCAAGTGGGACAAAAAACTTGCATGGTATTATGTTTCATGCATGACAACAGTTTTGGAGAATTCAGATCTTCTTTCCACTTCTATGAAAAATGGAATCCGTTGCGAAACATTTACAGATCGTATCAATAGAAATACAATTTATTGCCTTTGATCACCTACTTCAGACAGAATAACTATTCCTTACAAAAACAAACGATTATCAACGGTAGAGGAAAGTACATTAAGCCGCAATCCATCTGACTCAGCAATGATAAAAGCACTGAAAAATGTGATCTGTCAGTGGCACCTTCTAATAATACTTTGAATCAATTCTATCGTATGTTTGATGAATCTGATACATGCTACAGTTTTATTATAGTGATACTTCTGCCCTGGAAACACCGAAAACAATGTGCAGATTCTGGGGTTACTTGTTATGTGACTTTGGATGCTCCATATGTTCAGAGCGGATTTGGTGTTTATGATACTTTTGAAATAGGCAGTCTGAAAATCTATGATGCCAACACAAACACTCTTTTATGGTTCAGTGACATGAACGGCTATATGTATCGCAATATTTCTATGATCGAAGAAAGTCATTCTACAAACAATCTGAAAATTGTTAAGGACGGCGGTGATCTGAATGAACTTGTCATAATATGGCTATCCTGCACCTGAGGAAAAAACAGTGCTTGATGACGTGAATGCCAATGGTGAATTCAATATTTCTGATGTCTTGATAATGCAGAAGAAGATACTTTCTGTGCCGGATGTGAAACTTGTTGATTGGAAAGCAGGCGATCTGTACGAGAATAACATTATAAATATCTTTGAGACGAAATGAAAACTGAAGTATAAATACATAAAGCAATACCGCCACAGTAATCAAATCGACTACTGTGGCGGTTATACTATAATAAATAATACATTTTCATTTGCAGATCTGTTTATTGCTCATTTATCCAGTTTCAACATTTTCATATTTATGATTTTCCTCCGTGCAGTTCTTTTTTCTTTCTCTCATACAATTCACGGTCAAAATATAACCTAGTCGTTTCATTGTCAAATATCTCCCAGATATGAAAAATAATCTTTACAAATCCATACTCCTCAAACCATTCGACACCTTTGAAGGTTGCAGAGTCCTCATAAAAACTTTTGGTAGACATTATCGTCTCTCCGTATACCTCACCTTCTGTATGATGCAATGTTCGATATAAATTTATAGTATCCACGTATCCGGAGTTCCGACCAACAAAATATTTGCCTGTTGGCGAAACTGATGCCAGACGCACAGGGATATTTGTATTGTCATCTGATTTTGTAAAATATTTCATATATTAACCTCCTAACTATTTCATTGGCATTTTCCACACCAATGACATCCGTTACAACTATTTTTTCTTTTGCAAAATCTGCATTTCGGCTGCATGTGAACATCAGTGTTCCCGGCAGGACAACTAAGTCCGGAACGCTGTGCCTGTACCCTTTGATACGCTTTTGGAATGTGATATACTTTTCTATCCTTAATAAAAACATTACCCGTTCCGATAAAGTCAAATTCCACATTTGCATTGTCACATTGATCGTGCAAAGATTTTATCCACTCATAACGGCAAGGTCTTGTACCATCATAATTTTCGCCGTCAGCAAGAACCCTTTCAAACTGACCTGTGACAAGATACTGTTCTACATAAATTTCCGATAAAATGGGTGCACACATAAAAGCCTTATGCTTTGCAGGAATATTCAGCAGAATTGGAAGTCTTTCATCAGCACGTTTCTGATTTTCAGTAGTCACACATAAAATAACGTTTTCCCAACCATCATTCCAATCATTAGGTAGATTTTCTAAAATACGCTTTGCACGCTTCGTCTGAATCCAGAACATCACATCAGAACGCTGACGTATAATATCCCAAACCTCTTCACGCCACTCATCTGCTTCTTCCAAAAAGAAATCTGACGTCATACAGACATGAATCAATGTCCCTGACGGAATTTTATAACTTCCCTGCCTTGTTTTTTTCAGCGGAAGATTGAAGTTTGTTTTCGTCCTGTAAATCTCACTACCGTCACGGTCACGCTGTGCATCAAGATAATACATATAGCAATGCTCACAACCCTCGGAGTATTTGCGGCAACCATGCCATGGGTTCCATATTTGCATCATAAGCTCTCCAGAAGCTGGTGGCAGCCTTCTAAAATATCACTGTAAGCAATATCAAATCTGTCCGTATACCAAGGGTCGGATACATCTTTATTTTTCAAAAGCTTTCGCACTTTATTTTCAGAGTCACCACCGAAAATCCTCAAAGTATTTGTAACATTTCTACTGTCCATGCAGAAAAAGAAATCGTACTTATCATAATCGGATTTTTTCAGCTGTACAGCCCTTTTACCATCACAGTAAATGCCATGTTTTAAAAGTTCGGATTTTGCAGGATGATAGACAGGATTGCCGATACCGCTCCAGATTTCTTCGGTGCTTGTTGCAGATGAAGCAACAATAAATTCGTTTTCACGTCCGCAATTTTTAAGCATATCCTTGAAAATAAATTCCGCCATAGGACTGCGGCAAATATTGCCGTGGCAGACAAACATAATTTTTATCATAGCTTACCTTTCTTATGTATCAATTCTTGTCATATCCGACAATGCCAGATTTCGATATATCAAATCATCACGTGTTGTAAATCCAAGCTTATCCCAAAATGCGTTACCATTGGTATTTCTGTCAAAAACCACCAGAGCAGCTTTATGAATACCAACTGATTTCAGTGCAGACATTGCCTTATTTACAAGCATGGTTGCAATACCATTATTTCTATAATATGGATGAACTGCCGTGTGATAAATATATCCCCTGCGTCCATCATTTCCAACTATAATCACACCTATAATTTCGTTATCATTTTCCGCAACAAAGCAGGTGCCCGGATTTCTATTCAAAAACTTTTTAATACCTTCTTTTGAATCGTCCAAATTATTCAATCCCATTCCCTTGCAGGAGAGCCATAATGCATATACTTTTTCATAATCTTCAATTGTCATGATTCTGATATTCATGATTTTCTCCTTTTGAGTGCTACAGTTTTTATTGCTTTGCTATCTTGCCATTCTTATCATAATTTCTTCGCCATGCTCTTTCAACCACAATTTCTGCTTTTCGTAATCAGGCAGTATTTGGGCAACCTCTGCCCAAAATTTCGGCGAATGATTCATTTCTTTTCTGTGGCATAATTCATGTACGACTACATAATCCAAAACTTCCATTGGTGCAAGCATCAACAGACAATTGAAATTCAGATTGCCTTTGCCCGAACAACTTCCCCATCTGCTTTTCTGATTGCGGATAGTAATCATGCCATATGTAACTCCTATTATTTCAGCAAAGTAATTAACTCGTTTTGTAATTACTTCTAATGCCTGATTAGCAAGATCATGTATTTCTTCTGTAGTCAAAAGTTTTATCTGCGACATTTGCTGCTGATGTTCCTTAACTGCTAGCAAATGTTTCTCTATCCAGTTAGACTTTCGACGCACAAATTCTTGAATCTGAACGTCTTTCATCTGCATAGGTGCTCTAAGTTCAATATTTCCATCCGGCTTGATTTGCAAAGAAATCGTTTTTCTTTTGCTTTTGATGATTTTGATATCTTCCATACTATGATCCTTACTTTAGATACATCGTGAAAAAACAATTAATATAAGTATATCACATTTTCCATAAGGAAGCAAGTATTTCTTAATTATTTTTGATTAATTCTTGTCCACTTGTCAATGAATCATAATCAAAAGGTTAGAAATAAAAAGTCGAAAAGAATTAAAATTAAAGAAAAAACTTTTTAAATTGACGTGAATGCTGTCAATCTCATAAAAATACAAAGGTACGATCTCTGTGCGCCTTTATACTCACGGAGTATTTCAAAGAAATCCTCCACAAAGTTTCGTATAAATACCGGCGTTTTATCTGCCGTAAGCCGCGGTAGACTCTTACAGTCAGGTATTGGAATTACATTCAAAAACACACACAATATTGGGAACGCTGCCGAGTATAGTTCCTTTTCGTATAAGGTGTGAAGAACTGCGTATAAGTCTTTTATCGTTTCCTTATTCTCGCAAAAGGAATATATGCCGTCTATGATCGTCGCGGCGCAAGCACCAGATAAAAGATTCATATAGTTTTCGATTTGATTTGACATTGAAAAAACTTCATTTCTTATTTTGGAAAGCGGCAAAAAAATAAAGCCGCCATGTCCATTATAGCAAACATGATACGGCTTTATAAATCGTACATTTTTCAGTTTTTCTGTCAGATGCTTTTACGCAACTTTACTCCAATCGTTTGAAAAACGATAAGATTTTATAAGAGTTTGTATAACCTGTCCCCTTGCAAAAGCCCTTGAAATACGGGCATTTCCCCTTATAATACGGGCGTTTCGGGAGGGGCTGATTTTTGTTTCCGAAAAATACGCACTTTTAGGTAACTAAGGGGTCGGCAAGGTGACTTTTGCTGTATTTATGGGCTTTTCGGGGCAAAAATTTTTTTGCCCCGATTCTTTACGCCAATTTTACGCCGATTGGATTTATGCCGATAACGGAGATTTTAGCAGCCTCTTTCTGTTTCATTTCCTCCGTGACATGGGTATATAAATCCATTGTCATTTCAAGCGAGTTATGCCCCAAAAGCTCTTGGAGGGTTTTAGGCAGCATTCCGTTTTCAAAACATCGTGTAGCAAAGCCCTGCCGTTCTTTGACAAGAAGTAATTTACACGCGGCGGCACTTCCGGGTAGGAAACAC
>CANOIR010000019.1 GCA_947566125.1 uncultured Ruminococcus sp.
ATGCCTCCCGTTTTCCTAATCCGAAAGCAATGATTGATAAGCTGCACGAGCAGACCGTACAAGAAAAGTACCTGTTACAGTATTGATAAGGGCATTGGGTATTGGTAGTGACGCAGAGATTATAGAACTGTTTGGAGAAGAACCAAAGATATTGGCGACAATAGAAAAAGACGTTTCAAAATCATATGAAGAAGGTTTAATAGAACTGTATAAGAAATTGCGTCCAGGAGAACCACCAACAGTAGAGAGTTCTGAAACATTGTTAAGAGGTATGTTTTTTGACGCAAAGAGATATGATTTAGCGAAAGTAGGAAGATATAAATTTAATAAAAAACTGGCTTTGCGTAATAGGATAAAGGGAGCAAAACTAGCAGAAAATGTCATTGATAGTATGACTGGAGAAGTAGTAGCGGAAGCAGGCATGAAATTGACATTAGAGCTGTGTGATGAAATACAAAATACAGGTGTTCCATTTGTTTATATTGAGCCAGAGGAACAAGAAGATGTAAAAGTAAAAATATTAACAAATCAGGTAGTAGAAATTGATCCATATTTAGCAGAATTTGACTTGACAGGAATAGAATTAGGAATCAAAGAAAAAGTATACTATCCTGTATTAGTAAAAATATTAGAAAGCTATGATACAGCAGAAGAAATTAAGGCTGCTATAAAAGAAAACATACATGAGCTGCTGCCAAAACATATTACACTAGAAGATATTATGGCTTCTATCAATTATGTTATGCAGTTAGATTATGGATATGGTAACGTAGATGATATTGACCATTTGGGCAATAGACGTATTCGTTCTGTTGGAGAATTGTTACAAAACCAATTTAGGATTGGTCTTTCTAGAATGGAAAGAGTTGTTAGAGAAAGAATGACAACACAAGATATTGCAGTTGTGACACCACAAGCACTTATCAATGTGCGTCCAGTAACAGCAGCAATCAAAGAATTTTTCGGAAGTTCACAGTTGTCACAGTTTATGGATCAAAATAATCCACTTTCAGAGTTGACACATAAACGTCGTTTGTCTGCATTAGGTCCTGGTGGTTTGTCAAGGGAGAGAGCAGGATTTGAAGTGCGTGACGTTCACCATTCACACTATGGTAGAATGTGTCCTATAGAGACACCTGAAGGCCCTAATATCGGCTTAATTAACTCACTTGCGACATTTGCTAGAATCAATGAATATGGTTTTATAGAAGCACCATATAGAAAAGTAGACCAAAGTGGGGAAGAACCAAGAGTTACAGATGAGTTTGTATATGTAACAGCAGATGAAGAAGAAAATTATAATGTTGCACAGGCGAATGAGCCATTAGATGAGCAGGGACATTTTGTGCATAAAAAAGTTTCTGGACGACATAGGGAAGACATTATTGAGGTAGATAGAAAAGAAATTCACTTGATGGACGTTTCACCAAAACAGATGGTATCTGTAGCAACAGCATTGATACCATTTTTGGAAAATGATGATGCTAATAGGGCGCTTATGGGTTCTAATATGCAGCGTCAGGCAGTACCTTTGTTGGTAACAGATTCCCCTATTGTTGGTACAGGCTTGGAGATATAAAAAAGGCAGGAGGAAAACATGGCAGTATTTGAAGTACAAAATTTAAGCATTATCTTTCATGATGGAAAAGAACCGTTTACTGCTGTAAAAAATCTTAGCTTTTCTGCTGAAGCCGGAGAAATGGTTGGACTTGTAGGCGAATCGGGTTCGGGCAAGACTATGACAGCGCTTGCTGCAGCAGGATTGATTTTTAGCAAAGATGTTGAGGTAAAGGGAAAAATATTGATTGAAGGTATAGATATATTATCTCTTCCTGAAAAAGAATTGTCAAAGATGCGTGGAAATAAAATGGGAATGATATTCCAAGAGCCTATGACTTCACTTGACCCTGCCAAAAAAGTTGGCAGACAGGTGGAAGAAGTCTTAAAGCTGCATACAGATTTTTCAAGTGAAAAGCGAAGAGAGAAAGCATTGGAAGCAATAAAAAATGCAGGACTTTCTGACTTTGAGAGAATATATAATTCCTATCCGCATCAACTTTCAGGCGGACAAAGACAGCGTGTAATGATTGCAGCTGCACTTATTGCAAAGCCTAAACTTCTTCTTGCAGATGAACCCACAACGGCTCTTGATGTAACTGTACAAAAGCAGATACTTGAATTCCTAAAAAATAAGTGCAAAGCAAACGATATAACCGTTTTATTTATTTCTCATGACCTTTCACTTGTACGCTCACTTTGTGATAGAATGATCGTTATGCATGACGGAAAAGCCATAGAAGAAGGAGCTTCGGATAATATTTTTAATGTTCCTAAAGCAGACTATACAAAAGAACTTATTGCTGCTGTGCCAAAATTTGAAAGAGAGTTTTGTGACAAAAAATATAAGGATAATAAAACTGTACTTGATGTTTCAAATCTCAGTGCGTTCTATCCTAAAAACAGCAACAGACTTTTTTCTAAAAATGAAAAAAGTCAGGTTCTTTATGATATATCTTTTAATGTGAAAAAGGGTGAAATAATAGGGCTTGCCGGTGAATCCGGTTCGGGAAAATCAACATTGGCACATTGTATATTAGGACTTCACAATGATAAAATAGGAGATATATGTCATAATACTAAACATCCGCAAATGGTTTTTCAAGATGCAGGAAGTTCTTTGAATCCATCAAAAACTGTTGAATGGATATTAGAAGAACCACTTAGGAATGGTACCAAATTAAATGCAAAACAGCGTTATGACTGTGTAACAGAGATGCTCTATCTTGTAAAGCTTCCGGAGAATTTAAGGGAACGTTATCCCGTTCAGCTTTCCGGCGGACAAAGACAAAGAGTAAGCATTGCAGCAGCACTTATGCTTAGTCCCGAATTTCTTATAGCCGATGAACCGGTATCAGCACTTGATGTGACAGTTCAAAAGCAGATACTTGCTCTTATGAAAGAAATTGCACGTGAAACCGGAGTAGCAATTCTTTTAATATCACATGACCTTCGTGTTGTATATCAAATGTGTGACCATGTTCTTATTATGAAAGATGGTAGAATCGTTGAAGAGGGTGAACCGATGGCACTTTATAAAAATCCAAAAGACCCTTATACTAAGCTGCTTCTTGAAAGTGCAGGAGCATAAATTTATTCAGGCTGCTGCAAATCTGAAATTGCATCAGCCTGAATGTTTTTTTAATATATAAACAATATGAAGGAGATAACAGAAATGATTAATATATTAAATAAGGCAGTACGGTTTTTTAAATCACAAATAGTTTTATGCATTTCTTTTGCTGCTGCTATTATATCAATGTTTATAATTCCGCCTGACATGGAATATTTAAAATATATTGATTTTTCTGTAATTATTATGTTGTTTTGCCTTATGGGTGTTGCAGCCGGACTTAAAAATGCAGGTATATTTGAGAAAATTACAAATGGACTTTTGAAATTTGCAGGAAATTTGAGGGTTTTAGCATTTATTCTTATGAATATTTGTTTCTTTTCGTCAATGCTTGTAACTAATGATGTATCTCTTATAACATTTGTACCGCTTACGATAATGCTTTATAACGGCATGGGAGAAAGCAAAAATTGTATTATTACTATTATAATACAAACAGCGGCAGCAAATCTTGGAAGTATGCTCACACCTGTTGGCAATCCGCAAAATTTATATCTCTATACTGAATATGACCTTTCTATAGGATTTTTTCTGCAAACGCTTCTTCCAATCGGAGTGTTTAGTTATATACTCCTTAGTCTTTTATGTTTACTTGTAAGCAATGATAAAATTGAACTCACGCATCAAAACAGTGAACACTTAAAATATCCCAACTTAATAGTTATGTCAGCATTGTTTATTGTATGCATTTTAACTGTGCTTAAGCTTGTACCTCATGCAGTTTGTCTTGTGATAGTATGTATAGGATTTTTAATAGAACCAAAGCTTTTTATAAAAGTTGATTATGCATTGCTGCTTACATTTATTTTCTTTTTTGTATTTGTTGGAAATATAAGCAGAATTGAAATTGTAAGAGACTATATTTCTGGTCTTATGAATGGACATGAACTTTTTGTATCAGCAATTTCTTCTCAAGTTATAAGCAATGTACCGGCAGCCGTTATGCTGTCTGCCTTTACAGACAATGCAAGAGAACTTTTAAGAGGTGTAAATATTGGCGGATTGGGAACACCTGTTGCATCGCTTGCAAGTCTTATTTCATATCAGCTTTATGCAAAATCTAAAGGTGCATTAAAAGGTAAGTATATGAGTATCTTTCTTATAATAAATTTTGCTTTTCTTATTGTTCTTATGCTTATCGCTCGCTTTGTGATTTAATTTAAATAGAAGGGTTATAGTTTAACATGGTCAACATATTTTCAGAGCTATTTTCTAAAATATTAACAGATACTGTAATTCAAAAAATAAATAAAGAACTTTTAAAAGGAAGAGAAAAGAAAATTGTTAGAATGCCATTGATTTTGCGTATATCTGTATATATTATATCACCAATTATTTTTTGCCTTTTTGTATTACTGTTTATTATTCCAATAAGGTTGTTTGTAAAAATTATGCTTATCTTGTTTTTTGCTGCATTATCTGCTGTATATATTATGTATATTTTTCTTGCCGGTACAAAAATTATTTATAATTCAACAGAAATCGAAGTGACCACATTTTATGTGCGAAAAAGATTTTATAATGTTCTTGATATAAAAAAAGCAAGGAGCAATTTGTATTTTTTTACAGTGACATTTTCAGACAGCTTTGTTATTTTAACAGATAGTATGATGGCAGCATCTGAATTCTATGCTTTTGCAGTGAAACATGCCGTATTAGTTAAAGGTAAATATTGATAATTATATTATCTGCCGCTGGTTATTGCTATGCGGCAGATTTTTTTATGTTAAAATATAAATAAGTGAAACCATATTTAAAGTTTTGGTGTCTATATAAGTGAAAGCATATGAAAGAAGGTGGAAAAATATGAATGAAGTTAAGCTTATCAACAAACTTAAAAAAAAGAAAACAACAGCTCTTGAACATATCATTGAAATATATACTCCATATGTTAGTACTATTATCAGAAATATTTTACAGGGATATATATCGTGTGAAGATTTAGAAGAACTTATAGCAGATGTGTTTTTATCACTTTGGGAAAATGCAGATAATATAAAGAGCGACCATTTAAGCGGATATTTATCTGCAATATCAAGAACAAAAGCACTTAATTATATACGCAGAAATGTTGTTATTACAGAAAACATAGAAGAACAGATAATAATATCAGATGATAATGTGGAAGAAGATACAGTTAAAAGGGAACTATCATATATACTTAAAAAAATCATTGGAGAACTTCCGATTAAAGAACGTGAAATAATGCTTAGATTTTACTATTATCAACAAAAGGTCAGTGAGATAGCAGATTATATGAATATGAATGAATCTACTATTAAAACCAAGCTTTTCAGGAGCAGAAAAATAATGCGAAAAGAACTTGAGAAAAGAGGTTATGGTTATGAAGAAAATAAATTTGAATGAATTATTTTGCAATCTTGATTTGTCATCAGAAGAATTACCAGAGATTCATTTAAATGAAGATGTATCTTACAAAAACGTACAGAAAAAAGTTTTTGAAAAAATCGATTCTACAGAGGCTTCCAAGCCTGAGTCAGCAAAATCAAATTATAAGAAACATATTATATTAGGCGTTGGTGCAGCTGCCGCACTTATTGTCGGCGGATTTACAACATACGGTGTTTCAAATTCATCGAAAAACAACCGTGAAAACACGCTTGCAACTATTGACTCAAGTTTTGCTGAAATTATAAATAATGATTTAAACGATTCAAAAGATGGAAGTGAAGCGTTGTGCAGCGAATATATTCCATTTTCAAAGGGTAAAGATGTTTATGATTATAAAGTTACAGATTCTATGAAT
Source organism: uncultured Ruminococcus sp. (assembly GCA_947566125.1). Classification (GTDB taxonomy): domain Bacteria; phylum Bacillota; class Clostridia; order Oscillospirales; family Ruminococcaceae; genus Ruminococcus_C. The sequence goes on from CANOIR010000019.1 coordinate 5,958, forward strand.
GGGATCAATGTAGAAGAAGTAAAATATTACTGTGAGGGAAATAATACATGGATATTAGTTCATTTTAAATCAGAGCTTGCCAATGATATTTCTATTATTGAAACAAAGTTTGAAGATGAATATTTAGATAGAATACATTTTGGCAATGGTATAATGAGTGATGTTGTTATGACGCAGGATTCTGACGAGCATAATTTATATGTAGCGTTTGGATATTTAAATAATGGTATCGACCCGATGGAAAATCAATATTTATTAAGCTTCAAAAATTTACTTCGTAAAGATGCAGAGAGAATAACTGAGCTTGGAATGAAAAATATAATGGGCTTTAAAAATTCTGATATTGCATCCAAAAAAGAATATACACCAGAGATGAAAAAACGCATTGCCGATGAGTTTACAAAGATAGACGATTATTATTATCGCAACGATGATTTGCTTTCAATTGGTGAGCTTATCATTATGGTTGATATGTCAGAAAAAGAATTGGATATAGATAAAAATGTTATTCCGGCTACTATAGATATGTACAGGTATAATATGGAAAAATGGCCGGCTGTTTCAAATACGATTGATGAATTAAAAGCAGAAGTCGTTGGAGTAAATAATACAGGTTCACTTGCTGGAGCACTTGTAAAATTCACTGCTAAAAATGGATATGTTCTTGATAATGAAGACCTGTTTAAATTAGAAAAGGCAGTTCCATATACTATTGATTCCGAAACGGGTGTGAAAAAATATATTGATAATGAATCCATAACGTTTGACACATATGCAGATCTTACAGGGGAAACAAATAATGGAACACCTTGTATATATCATAGATTTGAGTTTGTCTCAAATGATGCTGAAAATGTGTACCTTGATATTGATTGCGACAAATTATACAACGCCGAAACAAATTCTGTTATTTCAAATGGCAAAATCAAAATGAGTGTTTATTGCGGTGATGTTTCAGAGTCAAAACATATTTCAGATTCATTTACTACAGATGATGGATTTGATATTGATTTAGCTTTTGATTATAATGAAATACAAATGAAGTGGAATGGAAAAAATAATAACAAGTTTCCTGATTTTATAAAAAATAGAAAATTATCGGATAAATTTTATGATTTAACTGTTGTTATGAAAAATGGATTTAAGTGTCCGGTAAGAATGCATATACTTGAAAATGATGACGGCTCAGTGATTTCAAGCGGATCTATGATGATTTTGTCTTTTAAATTTGATGATATAAGTTGTATTGAATGCAACAGCAAAACGGTATATACGGCAAAACATAAATAAATTAAAAAAACTAAAATTTATAAGGATTTTTAAAACTATTGCATTTTGTAAAATAATATGGTATAATAATAAATATAAAAGTATTTATTTTTTATTTAAAGGAGATTTAAAGAAATGGCAGAATGTAATCACGACTGCGGCTCATGCAGCAGTAATGGAAGCTGTTCCGTACAGGACGAGGAAAAGGAAGCTCGTGTTCGTGCCAACACTCAAGGTGTTAAAAAAGTAATTGGTGTTGTAGGCGGCAAGGGCGGTGTAGGAAAGTCATTAGTAACAAGTCTTATGGCTATTCAGACTCAACGTCTTGGCTATAAATCTGCAATTCTTGATGCTGATATTACTGGTCCGTCTGTTCCTAAGATTTTTGGAATTGACAAGTTTGCCGAGGTTGAAGGAGAATCACTTATTCCTCATACAACTAAAAACGGCATTAAAGTTATGTCTATGAATATGCTGCTTCAAAATGATACTGACCCTGTCCTTTGGAGAGGTCCGGTTATTTCCGGTGTTGTAAAGCAGTTTTGGGAAGACGTGCAGTGGGGTGATGTAGACTTTTTATTTGTCGATATGCCTCCTGGAACAGGCGATGTTCCTATGACTGTTTTCCAGTCACTTCCAGTCGATGGAATCATTATCGTTTCAACACCACAGTCTTTGGTATCAATGATAGTACAAAAGGCTTTGAAGATGGCGGAAATGATGAATATTCCAGTTTTGGGCATGGTAGAAAATATGCGTTTTATTAAATGTCCGGATTGTGGCAAGGAAATACCACTTTTTGGCAGTGATGAAGCAGTTGACAGTACTTCCGTAATGGTTCTTGAGAGGATTCCGCTCGACCCATCAATAGCTGCTGCCTGCGATGCAGGAAAGCTGGAAGAACTTGATATTGACTATCTTGAACAAACAGCAAAGGTTATTACTGAGGCTTTATAATTTTATATTTTATATTAGAAAAGACTGTTGCAACTCAAATCTCTGCAACAGTCTTTTTATATGTTTTATCATAATATGGCACTGCAATATAACATTGTATGAAATTGCAACTAATTATAACATTTATGTTTTATGTAATATGTTGACATTTGAATGTGTATATGCTAAAATTAAAAAAATAATGAATTTGGAGCGAATGCGTATGAAATTCAGCAGACTAAAAATATTTCGCAAAAGAAACAGCTTTACTCAAGAGGAAATTGCTGAAAAACTCGGCGTTTCAAGACAGGCAGTAGCAAAATGGGAACGTGGCGAATCAATGCCCGATATAGAAAGCTGCATAAAACTTGCTGATTTATATGGAGTGACTATTGATAATCTTGTTAGAAGTATAGAAGAGTATGAGATTTCTGGGGAAGGAAAGCATATTTTCGGCTGTTCTAAGATGAATAGCAAAGGACAGATAACTCTTCCGGCAAAATGCAGGGAAATTTTTGGTTTGAATGCCGGTGATAATATTTTAATTCTTGGAGATGAAGAAAAAGGCATTGCACTTGTCAATATGGGTGCTTTGACGGATATTTAAGGAGATATGTTTTATGATTGCAGTTGAAGCAAAAAATCTTACTAAAAGATATAAAAATAAGACCGCTGTTGACAATATAAATTTTACTGTAGAAGAGGGAGAACTTTTTGCACTGCTTGGGGTAAATGGTGCTGGAAAGACTACTACAATAAGAATGCTTTCATGTTTATCAATGCCGAGTTCCGGAGAAGTATTTGTCTGCGGGAAAAACTGTGTGGATGAATCTTATTCTGTAAAGTCATATATCGGTATTTCACCTCAGGATACAGCAGTGGCAGGAAATCTTACTGTTCGTGAAAACCTTGAGTTTATGTCAAAAGTTTATGGATTTGACAAGGCTAAGGTCAAGTCACGCTGTGATGAAATGATCTCATTATTTAATATGAATGACGTTCAAAACAGCCGTGCCAAAACTCTCTCAGGTGGTTATAAAAGAAAGCTGTCCATTGCAATGGCACTGATTACTGAACCCAGGGTCATGTTCCTTGATGAGCCAACATTGGGACTTGATGTGCTGGCAAGAAGAGAACTTTGGAAAGCTATAGAACTTCTAAAGGGAAAGGTGACTGTTATTCTCACAACACATTATATGGAAGAAGCCGAGCATCTTTCAGATAAAATTGCTATAATGTTGGATGGAAAAATAGCTGAAATGGGTACTCTTTCTGAACTTGAAGAGCTTTCCGGAAAGACAGGACTTGAAGATGTCTTTGTAGAGATAGCTGAAAGGAGCAAAAATTAAAATGAATAAAATTACAGCTTTTGCATCTAGAAATATTAAAGAAATTCTCAGAAATCCTCTCAGTTACATATTTTGCATTGGCTTTCCTATAGTTATGCTGATTGTAATGACAATAGTAAACAGCAGCATTCCTCCAGAAGCGAATATGACGATTTTTCGTATAGACAATCTTTCAAGCGGTATTGCTGTGTTTGGACAAATGTTTGTAATGCTTTTTACAGCTATAACAGTTGCAGGTGACAGAAAAGAAGCTTTTCTTGTAAGAATGTACGCATCGCCTATGAAATCTATTGATTTTATATTAGGTTATATGCTGCCTATGCTTATCATCTCTGTTGTGCAGTGCTTTATCATATATGTTTCATCATTTATAATTTCTATTATAGTAGGAGTAGAATTGCCGATAATGGGAATGATAATGTCGCTTATTTTACTCATTCCATCAAGTGTTATGTTTATTGCTTTTGGAATGTTGTTTGGAACATTTTTTGATGACAAAGCTGCACCGGGAATATGTTCTATAATTATTTCTCTTGGCTCATTCTTTGGAGGAATATGGTTTGATACAGATGGTACAGGTGGTTTAATGCTTAAGATTTGTAAGTTTATGCCTTTTTACTATTGCACAAAAACTTCAAGATCGGCAATGTCATTGGATTTCGGTTTTGAAAATTTTGTTTTGCCGTTAATTGTAGTAATTGCTTGTGCGGGTTTATTATCTGCTGTTTCATCATTTGCTTTTAAAATGAAAATGAAAGCAGATCTTTCATAATAAAAATATAAACAGCTTCTGCATTGTATAATTTTTTCAGAAGCCGTTTTGCAATTTTAGTATATTTAATTAGAGCACAACAAATTGGCTGCTGCAACTTAAACATTGCAGCAGCCAATTTAATTTATAATCTTATAACGTCAAATAATTGTTTAATTATCAGTTATTTCAGCATCCACAGCCGCAGTTGTTGTTGCCGCATCCAGCTGTATTAAAGCCGCCGCAGTTTCCACAGCAGAAGAACAAGAGAATGAGAATGATGATCCACCAGCAACCGTTATTTCCTTCACAACCACACATAATAAATAATCTCCTTTTGTCAAATTTATTTGAAACAAACGTTTTTTTGTCTGTTTCATAGTACATAATATGCCAATTAAAAAAAATTGCTACTGCTTTTTGACAAATATTTCAAATAGTTTGAGGTATACTTTTATAAAAGAATTTTCTCACGAAAGGAAGGCTGCTTATGAATTATAGTGACAACTTCACCGGAAAGGCAATTCTTGCTTTAAAAGAAGCTATCAATGCTGCTGAAGAAATGGGGCATACTTATATTGGAAGCGAACATCTGCTTTTAGGGATACTGGAAGAAGGCAGCAACGCTGCTTTTGCCATTTTGATTTCTCAGCACATCACTGTTCAGCGTGTAAGAAGTTTGGTCGTAGAACTTGTAGGATGCGGGATACCGTCACAAGTTTTAGATGACTGTCTTACACCTGCACTTCGAGAGATAATAGAAGATGCAAAGATGAGAGCAATGGATTCCGGAAAGGCAATTGCAGGAACTGAACATCTCCTCAGTGCAATTCTTCACTCACCATGTTGTACAGCAGTTACTATTTTAAAAAGACTAAATGCAAATTTAAACCAGCTTGTTTGTTCATGCGGAGATGAACAAAACTATGGAGTAAGACTTGAAAGACATAAAGCAGGAAATATTAGCAGAAAGGAACTTCCAAATCTGTTTCAATTTGGAAAACTTATGACAGATCCATCAAGAGAATGCAGCTATGATCCTCTTATAGGACGTGAAAAAGAAACCGAAAGACTTATCCAAATACTTTGCAGACGTACAAAAAATAATCCGTGTCTTATTGGTGAAGCAGGAGTGGGAAAAACCGCTTTGGTTGAAGGCGTTGCCATGAAAATAATGACAGGTGACGTTCCTGATGCTATTGCAGATCAACATATATTTTCTCTTGATCTTACAGCACTGCTTTCAGGAGCTAAGTATAGAGGTGATTTTGAAGAACGACTTAAACAATGTCTTAATGAGGCATCAAGCAATGGAAATATAATTTTATTTATAGATGAACTTCATACTATCGTTGGTGCAGGAGCTGCCGAAGGTGCGATTGATGCTGCTAATATTTTAAAGCCTCAGCTTGCCAGAGGTGAAATAAAAATTATAGGTGCGACTACTACAGATGAGTTTCACCGTTTTATAGAAAAAGACAGTGCATTGGAACGCCGTTTTCAGCCGGTGAAAATCGCAGAACCCAATGAAAAGATATGTATGAAGATCTTGCGTGGACTTCGTAAGACATATGAATGTTTTCATAATGTAAAAATAGATGATGATGTCCTTAGTGCCGCAATAGAATATTCCGTAAGGTATATACATGACAGAAGTCTGCCTGATAAAGCAATAGATCTGCTCGATGAAGCCTGTTCACGTACAAGGATAAGAAACAATGATGATAACAGCAATAATAATGTACTTAGATCAGATGTGGCAGCAGTTGTTTCTGTAAGAACCGGAATTCCTGCAAATAAAATAAGTGAAGAGCAGAAAAAACGTCTTATGACATTGTCATGTGAATTAAAAAAGCAGATCGTAGGTCATGACGACGCCATCGACCATTTAAGTGCATCACTTATAAGAGCAAGAACAGGTCTTGGTGATTTACATCGTCCAATAGGCTGCTTTTTATTTATAGGTCCGTCAGGAGTAGGAAAAACTGCACTTGCAAAATCACTGGCAGAACATTTATTTGATGACAAAAATAATTTTATCCGTTTTGATATGTCGGAATACATGGAAAAACACGCTGTATCAAAACTCATAGGTGCACCTCCGGGGTATGTTGGATTTGAAGAGGGAGGAAGAATGTGTGAGCTTGTAAGAAATCATCCTTACAGTGTTATCTTATTTGATGAAATAGAAAAAGCTCATCAAGATATAACTCATATTCTTTTGCAGATAATGGACGATGGTACTATTACTGATTCAAGTGGACGAAAAATAGATTTCACAAATACACTTCTCATATTAACATCAAATGCAGCAGCAGCCGAAATGTCTGGAAGCAAATCGCTTGGATTCACTTTTGAAAGTGATAATAATAATTGTATTACATCAAAGCAGATGAATGCACTTAGACAATATTTTTCACCGGAATTTCTCGGCAGACTTGATGCTATCATTCCATTCTCAAGATTAAGCACTGAAAATCTTGAAACAATAGCCGATCATATGTTGGAAGAGCTTAAAAATCGAATGGAAAAGCTTGAAATAAACATGGAGTTCACAGCGGAAGCTGTAAAACGTCTTGCCAACGCACCTGAAACAAAGCTTTACGGTGCACGTCCTATGAAACACTATCTAACAGAACAAGTTGAAAATAAAATAGCAGAAAAACTTTTGCAGCAAAAAATAAGCTCAGGAGATTCTATAAAGCTTACAGCAAATGAAAACGGATTTCTTATACCCGATAAAGCTTTAATTTAAAATTAGGTTTAATTTCCACTAATATAGAAGCATACACGTGATATAATACAATTGCGGAAGGGAAACAGTCTTTCGCAAAGAATATAAAAAACATCTTTGGATAACAAACGATAAAGATAATAAAAAATAAAATCAAAATAATAAAATCAAAATATTGTAACATGAAAAGGAGAATGTATCATGAAGGGCACATTTACTCAGAAGGGCAAAGAAGCTATGGAAAAGTTTAAGATGGAATCTGCAAGTGAGATGGGTGTAAACCTTAAGCAGGGTTACAACGGCGATCTTACAGCAAGAGAAGCCGGTGCAGTAGGCGGACGTATGGTTCAGAAAATGATTGAAGCCTACAAGAATCAGTAAGCTTTTCTGAAAATTTCAGAGTTAATATTATTAAAATAGTTTCAGTATATAGTACTTGTTGAAATAGTACTTGCTGAAGTTATAGATAAAAAGTCTTTGACATCATAGTGATAATAGCGTCATAATAATAACATCATAATAATAGTATAAGTATGTTATAATGTTTATGTTTTAATTTGCGGCAGTGTTCGTATGTTTTACGAATGCTGCTGCTTTTTTTGTTTTTATTTATAATGATATTGCCTTGCACTGTGCGAATATTGCTTAATTACTTAAATTTTATTAAAAATTTTTCAAGTTCAATTGACAATCAATTAAAAATTGTATACAATAGAAGTGATATTATATGTATCAGGAGGATATTTTAATGAATATTGTTGTTGCACAATCAGGAGGCCCTACGTGTGCTATAAATGCCTCATTGGTAGGCGTTTTTCGTGAAGCTATGAAAGTTCAGGAAATCGATGCTATTTTTGGTTCAATAAATGGCATTGAAGGCGTAATTGATGACAGACTTATTGATCTTAAAACCATGTTCAGATCAGATAATGATATAGAACTTCTTCGCCAGACTCCATCTACAGTTCTCGGTTCATGCAGATATAAGCTGCCGGATGTTGATGAAGACGATACTGTTTATAAGAAAATCGTTAAGTGTTTCTTACACAGACAGATAGGTGCATTTTTCTATATCGGCGGTAATGATTCTATGGATACTGTAATGAAGCTTTCTGCTTATATCGAAAAAGAAGGTCTTGATATAAAAATAATTGGTATTCCAAAGACGATTGACAATGACCTTTGTATAACCGACCACACTCCGGGTTTTGGTTCAGCTGCAAAATATGTTGCAGTAAGTATGCAGGAAATTATACGTGACAGTGCGGTATATAGCATACCTTCAGTAACGATCGTTGAGGTAATGGGACGTCATGCAGGTTGGCTCACAGCATCAAGTGCTATTCTTCATGCAAACAATCAAGCTGCACCTCATCTCATATATGTACCTGAACGCCCAATGACTCTTGAACGTTTTTTTAATGATTTGAGATGTCAGATGGCAAAACATCAGGCAGTGGTTGTTGCAGTATCTGAAGGCGTTGAAATAAAGGAAGCCGGAAGCGAGCAGTATCAGTCTGGATTAACAGATAATTTTGGACATAAATATCTTTCTGGTATAGGAAAGTTTATGGAACAGGCTGTTCGTAATGAATTCGGATGCAAAGTACGCTCTATTGAGCTGAATGTTATGCAGCGTTGTTCTTCTCATATCGCATCTGCTACAGATGTACGAGAAGCTGAAGAAATTGGTGCAGCAGGTGTTAGATGTGCATTAAAGGGTGAAACCGGCAAGGTTATGGTATTCCGAAGAGTTCGAGATGTTCCATATACTGTAGTAATTGAACCGGCACCGGCTGAATCTATTGCCAATAGAGAAAAGTATTTGCCATCAGCTTTTATAAATGAAGAAGGCAATAATATCACTGAGAAAGCATTTTCATATTTTATGCCGCTTATTCAAGGAGAGCCGAATATTATCATGAAAAACGGCATACCTGAACATTTTCTTATAAGAGATGATATTTTAAGATAAGCATTATTTTAATGATTTTCTAAAAAACAAATATCTCTTTATGATTTGTTGACAATGGTTTAAAATTATGTTATAATAAATCTTGAAGAGAATACAGAAAATTCTGTGATTTTCGACAATCGACAATTTTTCAGGAGGTGTAATTGCAATGCTTACATTTGAAAAGGTGCAGACAGATTCAGACATAATAGAGTGTGCTAAACTGGCTTCGGAGATATGGAATCAGCATTTTATTTCAATTCTCTCTCAGGAACAGATAGATTATATGGTAAGTAAATTTCAGTCCGAAAAAGCTTTGCATGAACAGATTGAAAATGAGGGATATACATATTACTTTTTTGTTGTAGATGGATGTCGTGTGGGATATTTTGGCATATGTCCAAAAGAAGACAAGACGATGTTTCTTTCAAAGATCTATATGAAAAAGGCTTACCGTGGCAATGGATATGCAAGCAAGGGCTTTGCATATATAAAAGAACAGGCAAAAGCTTTGGGCTGCTCAAAGGTTTGGCTTACTGTTAATCGTTATAATGAAGATTCAATTGCGGTTTATGAGCATTGGGGCATGAAGCGTGACGGTGTTAAAACAGTAGAAATCGGCAGCGGCTTTATAATGGATGATTATATATACAGTTTTATTTTGTAATAAATTGTATTGCTATCATATATGATACAGGAAATAAAAGGACGGCAGCAAATTACAGCAGCCGTTTTTTTATAGAGAAAGATTGTGAAAAAAATATCAATCATAGGTTTTTGATTTTGTTTTATATATTTATAGCTTAAAAAAATATAAAATTATATATTTTAAGCATAATTACTTGAAAAAGTAAAGGCACTGTGATATAATATTAAGTGGTACAGTAGGTGAAGCTCTGTGGTTTAAAAAAGCAGCTTTTCAGGTTCGGGTTTGCTAAAATTATAGACGTCTATGTGAAAATTCGAAATTTACATAGATTCACATAATATAACTTGGAAACGGCAGTACTGCGGACAAGCAGCCGAAAGCAGATTTTAAGTTTTTGTGGTTCACAATATTTGTACCAACATAATTGCATTGACATAAGTCAGGCAAAGAAAGAGTAGGTTTTAAAATATGGAATATCGTATCGAACACGACTCCATGGGCGAGGTAAAAGTCCCTGCTGATAAGTATTGGGCAGCACAGACAGAACGCAGCCATGAAAACTTTCTTATCGGCGTTGGCATTGAAACTATGCCGAGAGAAATCACACACGCATTTGGCATCCTTAAAAAGGCTGCTGCAATGGCTAATCACAAGCTTAAGCCTGAAAAAATGACTGACGAAAAGCTTGCAGCAATTTCCGCTGCCTGCGATGAAGTTATTTCCGGTTCTCTTAATGACCATTTCCCACTTGTTGTATGGCAGACAGGAAGCGGCACACAGTCAAATATGAATACTAACGAAGTTATTGCTAATCGTGGCAATGAGATCGCAGGAGCTAAGCTTCTTCATCCAAATGATGACGTAAATATGAGTCAGTCATCAAATGATACATTCCCTACAGCTATGCACATTTCTGCTGTTATAGCTATTGAGGATAAAGTTTTCCCTGCCATTGATACTCTTGTAGAAACATTAAAACGTCTTGAAAAGGAAAATGAAGGCATTGTAAAGAGCGGACGCACACATTTACAGGACGCTACACCTATTTCCTTTACACAGGAGATCAGCGGTTGGAGAAGTTCTCTTGAGCGTGATAAAGAGATGCTGGAAACAGCACTGCCTTATCTTAAGACACTTGCACTTGGCGGTACTGCTGTTGGTACAGGTCTTAACACTCCAAAGGGCTTCGATGTTGCAGTAGCAGATGCTGTATCTGAACTTACAGGTAAGAAGTTTGTAACTGCAAGCAATAAATTCCATGCACTCACCAGCAAAGATGAGCTGGTTTATGCACACGGTGCACTTAAGGCACTTGCTGCCGATATGATGAAGATCGCAAACGATGTTCGTTGGCTGGCAAGTGGTCCAAGAGATGGTTTGGGCGAAATATTCATTCCGGAAAATGAACCTGGTTCATCTATCATGCCGGGTAAGGTTAATCCTACTCAGTGTGAAGCTGTTACTATGGTTGCAGTTCAGGTTATGGGCAATGACGTTGCGGTAGGTATGGCTGCATCTCAGGGCAATTTTGAGCTGAACGTATTCATGCCGGTATGTATATATAATTTCCTTCAGTCCGCAAGACTTCTTTCTGAAGCGATCTTGTCATTCAACAAGAATTGTGCTGTAGGTATTCGTGCAAACAAGGAGAAAATGCACCACAATCTTTATAATTCTCTTATGCTTGTAACAGCATTGAATCCTTATATTGGCTATGAAAACGCTGCTAAAACAGCTAAAAAAGCATATAAGGACAACATCTCTCTTAAGGAAGCCTGCGTAGAGCTGGGATTTTTAACAGCTGAACGCTTTGATGAGGTATTCCATCCGGAGCAGATGATATAAGTCAGATGCTGGCATAAATTTAATGAAAGGTAGTTTTGCTATGACATTCAGTTATTTCCCCGGCTGTACACTAAAAACAAAGGCTAAGGAACTTGACCGGTATGCTCGTATCAGTGCAGAAGCTTTGGGCTTTACACTTGAGGAAATTCCGGACTGGCAGTGCTGCGGAGGCGTTTATCCCATGGCAAAGAACGAGATAGCATCAAAGCTTTCTTCTGTTCGTGCACTTGCTTCTGCTAAGCAAAAAGGTCAAGCACTGGTAACACTTTGTTCAGCCTGTCATAATGTAATCAAGCAGGTAAACAATGATATGAAGACCGACAGCAATATAGTGCTTAAGGCTAATAATTATCTAAAGCTTGATGAACCATATCAAGGTGAAACAGAAGTCCTTCATTATCTTGAAGTTCTTCGTGATAAAATAGGCTTTGATAATCTCAAAGCAGCTGTAAAGAATCCTTTTACTGGAAAGAAGATCGCAGCATATTATGGCTGCTTGCTGCTTCGTCCAGGCAAGGTAATGCAGATGGATAATCCTGAAAATCCAAAGATCCTTGAGGATTTTATAAGAGCCATAGGTGCAGAGCCTGTTCTCTATTCACAGAGAAATGAGTGCTGCGGCGGATACATGACTCTTGAAGATAAGCCAACAGCACAAAATCGCAGCAAAGCAGTTATGGACAATGCCGAAGAATATGGTGCAGAGATGGTTATCACTGCTTGCCCATTGTGTATGTATAACCTCACAAAGAACAGCGGCAGCAATATTCCTGTAGTATACTTTACAGAAATTCTTGCACAAGCACTGGGTCTTGAATAAGGAGGATTGAATATGGCAGATTTAAAAGAACAAGTTCTGACTACAAGCGGTGTTAATCCGCTTAAGTGTATGCGTTGCGGCAAATGCTCTGGTACTTGTCCGTCATATGATTCAATGGAATATCATCCACACCAGTTTGTATACATGGTTGAAAAGGGTGACATTGAAACACTGATGAAGTCAGAGTCAATTTATAAGTGTCTCTCATGTTTTGCTTGTATAGAACGCTGCCCACGTGGCGTAGAACCGGCAAAGATCGTGGAAGCAGTTAGATTAGCTGTTATCCGTCAGCAGGGACAAAATCACCTGAAACCGCAGCAGATTCCTGCTATGCTGGACGAAGAGCTTCCACAGCAGGCTATTGTAAGCGCATTCAGAAAGTACAGCAAATAAGGAGGCATAAGCGATGCGTAGAATTGGTGTTTTCGTATGCCACTGCGGTACTAATATTGCGAGTACTGTTGATGTAAAGGCAGTTGCAGAAACTCTTGGCAAAGAGCCAGCAGTTGTTTTCTCAACAGATTACCCATATATGTGCTCAGAGGCAGGCCAAAACATAATCAAGGAAGCAATCAAGGAATACAAGCTGGAAGGCGTTGTTGTATGTTCCTGCTCACCAAGAATGCATGAGGCAACTTTCCGTAAGACAGTTCAGGCTGCAGGTTTAAATCCATACCTGCTGGAAGTTGCAAATATTCGTGAGCAATGTTCATGGATTCACAAAGATAAGGCAGAAGCTACAGCAAAGGCTATCGTTCTCGGACGTGCAGCTATTGCCAAGGTTCAGCTCAATGCTCCTTTGATTGCGGGCGAAAGTCCTGTTGTAAAACGTGCCCTTGTAATCGGCGGCGGTATTGCAGGTATCCAGACAGCTCTGGATATTGCAGATGCAGGTTACGAGGTAGATATAGTTGAGAAGCAGCCTACTATTGGCGGTAAGATGACTCAGATCGATAAGACATTCCCAACTCTGGACTGTTCTTCGTGTATTCTTACTCCAAAGATGGTTGACTGTGCTCAAAATGAAAAGATCACAATTTATTCTTACAGCGAGGTTGAAGCTGTTACAGGTTTCGTAGGTAATTTCTCTGTAAAGATTCGCCGTAAGGCAAGATATGTTGATGAAACAAAATGTACAGGATGCGGTGTATGTACAGAAAAGTGTCCTGTAAAAAATGTTCCTAATGAATATAATCTCGGCATGAACAATCGTCATGCAGCATACATACCATTTGCTCAGGCTATTCCGAATGTGGCTGTTATTGACGCTGCTCACTGTAATAAGTTCAAGACAGGCAAGTGCGGTCTTTGTGAAAAGCTTTGTTCTGCTGGTGCTATCAATTATAATCAGCAGGATACTATTGTTGAAGAGAAATATGGTGCAATCGTAGTTGCTACAGGTTACAACCCTATTTCTGTAGATAAATATGATGAATTTGCTTACTCACAAAGCAAGGATGTTGTTACATCTCTTGAATTTGAGAGAATCCTCAAGGCAGACGGTCCAACTGAAGGTCATCTCCAGAGAATGTCTGACGGCAAGCAGCCAAAGACTATCGTATTTGTACAGTGTGTAGGAAGCCGTGACACATCAGGCTGCGGTAAGGAATACTGCTCTAAGATCTGCTGTATGTACACTGCTAAGCACGCTATGTATTGTCGTGAAAAATATCCGGATACAGATGTTTATGTATTTTACATTGATGTTCGTACTCCTGGTAAGAACTATGATGAATTCTATCGCCGTGCTGTTGAACAGTATGGTGTACATTACATCAAGGGTATGGTTGGCAAGGTTTCTCCAAAGGCTGACGGTACACTCCACGTTCAAGCATCTGACCTTATTTCTAATGAACAGCTCCACATTAGTGCTGACATGGTAGTATTGGCAGCTGCAATTGAACCAGATAAGAGTGCACGTCCGCTTGCAACAATGCTTACTGCAAGTATGGATACAAACGATTTCTTTACAGAAGCTCATGCTAAGCTTCGTCCTGTTGAATCTCCTACAGCTGGTGTATTCCTTTCAGGTGTATGTCAAGGTCCAAAGGATATTCCAGAAACTGTTGCACAGGCAGGCGCTGCTGCATCTAAGGTAATCGGTCTGCTTGCTAAGGATAAGCTTTCATGTAATCCTTGCGTAGCTCATTCTAATGAAACTATGTGTAATGGCTGTTCAACTTGTGCAAATGTTTGCCCATACGGTGCTATTACATATGAGGATAAGGATTTCAGCCGCAGAAAGGACGGTTCAATGATTCGTCGTGTGGCTACGGTTAATGAAGCTGTTTGTCAGGGCTGCGGTGCTTGTACTGTTGCCTGTCCATCAGGCGCAATGGATCTTAAGGGCTTCTCAACCGGTCAGATTATGGCGGAGGTAGACGCAATATGCAAGTAAATAATGAATTCAAACCTAAAATCGTTGCATTTTGCTGCAACTGGTGTTCATATGCAGGTGCTGACCTTGCCGGTACAAACCGTGCAAACTATCCGGCTGATGTAAAAATCATTCGTGTACCATGCTCCTGCCGTGTGAATCCGATGTTTATACTGCGTGCCTTTCAGAGAGGTGCAGACGGAGTAATTCTTTGCGGCTGCCACCCGGGTGATTGTCATTATACAACAGGCAATTACTATGCACGCAGAAGAATGACAATGCTTTTCTCTATGCTTAATTATCTTGGTATTGAGAAAGAGCGTACCCGTGTTGAATGGGTGTCCGCTGCGGAAGGTGCTAAGTTTGCTGCAACTATGAATGAGTTTGTAGAAACTATCACCAAACTCGGCGAGAACAAGAGATTGGAGGACCTGAGATGCAAGAAGTAATGGTAAAAAGAGCCTCCGAGCTTATGGCTGACGGTACTGTTGTAAGAGTTCTTGGCTGGAAGAACGGCGAATTTGCTTATGACCCAACTCCGGCTGTATTTGAATCTGCCGAGGCACTTAATACATTTGTATATAATGATTTTTGTTCAAGCAATCTCTCAAAGTATCTGATTGCTCTTTCTAAAAAAGACGGCAAGACTTTGGTGTTCTTAAAGCCATGTGATTCTTATAGTTTCAATCAGCTTCTTACCGAACATCGCATTGACCGTGAAAAGGTTTACATAATCGGTATTGAATGCAGCGGTAAAGTTGATGAAGCTAAGCTTAGAGAAGCTGGCTGCGAAGGTATCCTTGGTATAAAGAGTGAGGGTGATAACTTTGTAGTTGAAACTCTCTATGGTGATAAGACTTTTGCAAAAGCTGATTGTTTAAGCGAAAGATGCACAACTTGCAAGAGCCGTAAAGTCGTTGCTTATGATGAAATGATCGGTGAAAATGGCGAGGTTAATTCCGAGTGCGGAAGATTCGACCAGGTTGCAGAGCTGGAAGCTATGACTCCGGATGAACGTTATGAGTTCTGGAGAGGTGAGCTTTCACGCTGCATTAGATGCAATGCCTGCCGTAATATCTGTCCGGCTTGCAGCTGCGAAAAGTGCGTATTTGATAATCCTAATTCAGGTATTGCTCAAAAGGCTGCAGCCGATTCATTTGAAGAAAATATGTTCCATATCATCCGTGCATTCCACGTTGCAGGCAGATGTACTGACTGCGGTGAGTGTTCAAGAGTATGTCCTCAGCATATTCCGCTGCATCTCCTGAACAGAAAGTTCATCAAGGATATGAACGAATGTTACGGTGAATATCAAGCAGGTGAAGAGGCTGGAAGCCGTGCTCCTTTGGTAAGCTTTACACAAGAAGACTGCGAGCCAAGTATTGTATATGAAAGAGAGGCGAGCAAGTAATGAAAAAGATTTCTATTGATAAGATGAATGAACTTTTTGCTGCAATTGCCGCTTCAAAGGCTCTTTATATGCCGGTTTGTGACGGTAAAAAAGGTGCAAAGTATGCTAAGTGGTCTGAGGGTACAGAATATTCACAGGCTGCAAATACTTCACGCAGTGCAAAGGATTTCTTCTTCCCACAGGTAGAAGATATGGCATCATTCAATGTAAACGGCAAGGAAATTGAAGTTATTGACACAAGAGAAGAGTGCGAAGACTTTGTAGTATTCGGCGTTCGTGCTTGTGATGCAAAGAGCTTTGATATTCTTGACAGCGTATATCTTGTTGACCCAGTAGACAGCTATTATGCAAACAGACGTGAACATGGTATTATCATGACAATGGCTTGCAACAAGCCTACTGATACTTGTTTCTGTTCTACATTTGGCATTGACGCTGCAAATCCTATGGGCGATGTTTCATGTTGGACGAATGACAATGAGCTTTTCCTTTCAGCTAATACAGAAAAAGGTCAGGCTTTGCTTGATTCTATCAGTATTCTGGAAGATGCTGATGATAATGCAGCTGATGATATAAAGGCATCTATCAAGACTATTCTTGATAAGCTTCCTCTTGCTGGTCTTTCTGCTGACGGCATGAAGGAAAAGACTCTTATGGAAGTGTTTAACTCTGATAAGTGGGCAGAGCTTTCTGAATCTTGTCTGGGCTGCGGCACTTGCACATTTGTATGTCCTACCTGCCAGTGCTATGATATTCGTGACTATGATACAGGTCATGGCGTTATGCGTTATCGCTGCTGGGATAGCTGTATGTATTCTGATTTCACACTTTGTGCTCATGGTAACACAAGAACAACTCAGCTTCAGCGTTTCCGTCAGAGATTTATGCACAAGCTTGTATATTATCCGGAGAATAACGGCGGCGTATTCGGCTGTGTAGGCTGCGGTCGCTGCCTTAGAAGCTGCCCTATCTCCATGAACATTGTTAAAGTTATGAAGACATTGGAGGGCTAATAATGAGGGAAGAAACTTTAATTCCGAAGGTTGGTGTCGTAACTGACATCAGACAGGATACACCTGACGTTAAGACTTTCCGTGTAGTCGGACTTGACGGCAAAAAGGTATTTGAGCATATTCCGGGACAGTGTGCAATGCTCTCCGTTCCGGGTGTCGGCGAAGGTATGTTCTCCATTACATCTTCTCCGACAAATACTGAATTTATGGAATTCAGTATTAAGAAATGTGGCTGTTTGACAAGCTGGCTTCATATGATGGAAGTAGGTCAGCAGATCACTATTCGTGGACCATATGGCAACGGTTTTCCGGTTGAAAGTTCACTGAAGGGCAAAGATCTGCTCTTTATTGCCGGCGGTATAGGTCTTGCTCCGCTGCGTTCTGTAATTAACTATGTACGTGATAAAAAAGATAATTATGGTTCTGTACATATTATTTATGGTTCACGTTCTATGGACGATCTTGTTGATTATAAGGAAATCATTGACGAGTGGTGCAATGACCCAAGTGTAAAAGTTGACCTTACTATCGACCGTCCTCAGGAAGGTTGGGATGGTCACGTAGGATTTATCCCAAGTTTTGTTGAAGAACTTAGTCCTGATCTTTCAAGAACTGTACTTATATGCGGACCTCCTATTATGATCAAGTTTACTCTTGATGGTCTTAAAAAGCTTGGATTCCAGGAATCACAGGTTTATACAACAATGGAGCTTCGTATGAAGTGTGCTATCGGTAAGTGCGGACGCTGCAATATCGGTAATAAGTATGTCTGCAAAGACGGTCCTGTATTCCGATTTGATCAGTTGGCTGAACTTCCAGACGAATATTAATGGTAAAGGAGAATTATCATGGAACAGATGGTTAATGTTTTCATCATGGGTAAGAAGTATGAGGTACCTGCTTCTCTCACCATTATGAAGGCTTTTGAATATGCCGGTTATAAACTGGTAAGAGGCTGTGGCTGCCGTAATGGTTTCTGCGGTGCTTGTGCTACTGTTTACAGAGTACCAGGTGACAGAGAACTCAAGGTATGTCTGGCTTGTTCTACAAAGGTTGAAGAAGGTATGACCCTCACACAGCTGCCTTTCTATCCTCTTATTAAGGAAATTTATGACATCGAAGAAGTAAAGCCTACAGAACAGGTTATGATGCAGCTCTATCCTGAAATTTATTCATGTATCGGCTGTAATTCTTGTACAAATGCCTGCACACAGGGTCTTAATGTTATGCAGTATATCGCATATGCTCAGAGAGGCGAATATGAAAAGTGTGCTGAAGAATCATTTGACTGTGTAATGTGCGGCTGCTGCTCAACACGTTGTCCTGCCGGAATTTCACATCCACAGGTTGCTATGCTTGCAAGACGTCTTAATGGTAAGTACATAGCTCCAGAGTGCAAGCATCTTAACGAGCGTGTAGAAGAAATCGCAAATGGTCAGTGCGAAGAAGCTATCAGAGCAATGATGGCTCTTGATGACACTGCTGTACGTGAAAAGTACAACACACGTGATATTGAGAAGTAAGGAGGAAGCTCATAAATGTATACACAGGAAATGCTTGAATCCATAAAGAAAGTTGAAGCTGCAAGAGAAGCAAATGCAGCTATGGAACCAAGAAGAATGACAGCTGAAGAGAAGGACGAGCTTCTCAAAACATATCATCCAGACTATCGTAAAGACCAGTTCGGTACTATTGAGATCGGACCTAACAAGGGTGAAGCTGCTCCACTGGAGCTTATAAATATTCTGGAAGGCAAGAGCAGCCTTTTAGGCAATAAGCCTGATCTTTCATGTCCTGATTATGAAACAGACGTTCTCATCATCGGTGGCGGAGGTGCTGGTTGCAGTGCTGCTATCGAAGCTGATAATGCAGGTCAGAAGGTTATGATCGTTACAAAGCTTAGAGTTGGCGATGCTAATACAATGATGGCTGAAGGCGGTATTCAGGCAGCTGATAAGCCAAACGACAGCCCTGCACAGCACTTCCTTGATGCATTCGGCGGCGGTCACTTTGCAGCTAAGAAAGAGCTTGTATACAAGCTTGTAACTGATGCACCTTATTGCATTAAGTGGCTGAGTGAGCTTGGTGTTGAATTTGATAAGACAGCTGACGGCGATATGGTAACTACTCACGGCGGCGGTACTTCTAGAAAGAGAATGCATGCTGCAAAGGACTATTCTGGTGCTGAAATCATGAGAACTCTTCGTGATGAAGTTCTCAACCGTAAGATTCCGGTTGTAGATTTCACATCTGCAATTGAGCTTATCAAGGATGACAAGGGTCAGTGTGCCGGTGCTGTTCTTAAGAACATGGAAACTGGCGAAATTCTGATTGCCAAGGCAAAGACAACTATCATTGCTACAGGCGGTGCAGGAAGAATGCACTATCAGGGATTCCCAACATCTAACCACTACGGTGCAACAGCAGATGGTCTGGTTCTTGCATACAGAGCAGGTGCCAAGCTTCTGTATCAGGATACACTTCAGTATCATCCAACAGGTGCAGCATTCCCAGAACAGATCTTCGGTGCTCTTGTAACTGAAAAGGTTCGTTCACTGGGTGCTAAGCTTGTAAATGTAAACGGTGAAGTATTCATGCATCCTCTGGAAACACGTGACGTTGCAGCTGCATCTATCATTCGTGAGTGCAAGAGAGGCAACGAAGTTAAGACTCCAGAAGGTCAGGGCGTATGGCTTGACACACCTATGATCGAGCTCAAGAATGGTGAAGGTACTATCGAGAAGAGAATTCCTGCTATGATGAGAATGTTCGGCAAGTACGGCATTGATATTCGTAAGCAGCCTATCATTGTATATCCTACACTGCACTATCAGAACGGCGGTGTTGATGTAGATTCTACAAGTGAAACTTGCATACCAAACCTGTTTGTTGCAGGTGAGGCTGCTGGCGGCGTACACGGCAGAAATAGACTTATGGGTAACTCACTGCTTGACGTTATCGTATTCGGCAGAAATGCTGGTATTTATGCAGCTAAAAAGGCAGCAAATGTAACAGTTGGCGAGATGAATCTTGACCATATTGATGAATTTGAAAAGATGAAGGAAGAAGCTGGCATTAAGAATGACAATGTTTCTCCAATTCTTCTGCCTGATTATACACGCAAGGCATAATGAATATATTAAAGCAGCATAAGCTTTAATAATAATATAAAAGGCTGTCACTATAAAACGTGACAGCCTTTTTGTTGTTTTTATTGTTATATATCTCTACACCGTTATGGACGGTCGAAGGGTGGTTGAGGTGACTACAGGGCATTTTTCATTGATTTTACGTATTCGCCTACAGCCTTTGCTGAATTTTCAGGGTTTTTTTCAATGATTTTTATAATTGCTGAACCTACTATAGCACCGTCTGAGAGTGACGCCATTTTTTGTGCCTGAGCAGGAGTTGATATTCCAAATCCCACTGCACACGGTATGTCTGTATTTTCACGTATTACTTTTACAATTGAACCAATATCAGTCGTTATCTCACTTCTTGTACCTGTAACGCCAAGACTGGATACAACATAAATAAATCCCTTTGAGTTTTTCGCTATTGTTGCAATTCTTTTATCTGATGTTGGTGCGATGAGTGATATTAAGTCTACACCGTATTTATCACAAGTTGGCTCAAATTCATCTTTTTCCTCAAATGGAAGTTCAGGAATAATTATTCCGTCAATGCCTATTTCTGAGCAAGTTTTTATAAACTTTTCTGTACCATATGAGAACACAACGTTTGCATATGTCATAAATACAAGCGGGATTTTAACATCACGGCGAAGTTCTCTTACAAAGTCAAAGATTTTATCAGTAGTAACACCGCCTTCCAAGGCACGGATATTTGCTTTTTGAATTACCGGACCTTCAGCCGTAGGGTCTGAAAAAGGTATGCCCAGTTCTATAATATCAGCTCCATTTTCTACAGCTGCACGTACAACTTTCCCGGTGGTTTCAAGGTCAGGGTAACCACAGGTTATAAATGGTATAAATGCTTTTCCGTTTTCAAATGCTTTTCTTATATTACTCATATATTTCTACTCCTCTGTATCTTGCTATAGCAGCACAGTCCTTATCGCCCCTGCCGGAAATTGTTATTACTATGATTTTATCTTTATCCATCTGCGGAGCTATTTTCATAGCATGAGCTACAGCATGAGCAGATTCGATTGCTGGAATAATGCCTTCTGTTCTTGAAAGAAATTCAAAGGCGTTTACCGCTTCATCATCTGTTACCGGAACATATTCTGCTCTGCCGATGTCATGGAGATATGCGTGTTCAGGACCTATGCCCGGATAGTCAAGACCTGCTGAAATAGAATAAACCGGTGCTATTTGACCGAATTTATCTTGACAAAAATATGATTTCATTCCGTGGAATATTCCCAATCTGCCTGTATTCACTGTTGCAGCTGTTTCAAATGTATCAATTCCTCTTCCAGCAGCTTCACAGCCTATAAGTCTTACATCTTTATCTTCAATGAAATTATAGAAACTTCCCATTGCATTTGAACCGCCACCTACACAAGCAATTACAGCATCCGGCAGACGATGTTCTTTTTCAAGAATCTGAGCTTTTATCTCTTTGGAAATAACTGACTGGAAATCACGTACAATAGTAGGGAAAGGGTGAGGACCCATAACTGAGCCTAAACAGTAGTGAGTATCCTCAATGCGTGATGTCCACTCTCTCATAGCCTCTGAAACAGCATCTTTAAGTGTTGCGGTGCCTGATTTTACGGGTACTACTTTTGCACCCAAAAGCTCCATTCTGTAAACATTCAGAGCCTGACGTTTTGTGTCCTCTTCGCCCATAAATACAACACATTCCATATTCATAAGAGCTGCTGCCGTAGCAGTGGCAACACCATGCTGACCTGCACCTGTTTCAGCAATAAGGCGTGTTTTGCTCATTTTCTTTGCAAGCAGTGCCTGACCTAAAACATTATTTATTTTATGAGAGCCTGTATGATTGAGGTCTTCACGTTTCAGATAAATTTTAGCACCGCCAAGAGTTTTAGTTAATTTTTCTGCATAATAAAGTCTTGATGGTCTGCCGGCATATTCATTAAAAAGTTCTGTAAGTTCTCTGTTAAATTCAGGATCATTTTTGTAAAAATTATAAGCTTCTTCAAGTTCTATAACAGCGTTCATAAGTGTTTCAGGAATATATTGTCCGCCATGAACGCCGAATCTTCCTTTTTTATTACTCATTATTTTTATCCGCCTTTCTAACAGCTTCTATAAACGCTGTCATTTTATCTTTATCTTTAAATTCATTTATTTCTAGTGAAGAACTTGCGTCCACTCCGAATGGGTGGAGCATCTCTATTGCCGAGTCGACATTTTGCGGAGTAAGACCCCCGGCAAGGAAATATTGTCTATTTATATTATTGATGAGTGAATGGTCAAATAGTTTTCCCGAGCCTTCACCGGAATCAAGAAGAACTATATCTGCCAGACTTTTATTTGCAAGTGTAATATTATCTTGAGTTTTGATTTTAAAAGCTTTTATAATAATGCAATTAGAATGTTTTCTAAGTTCAGATATATAATCGTTATCCTCATTTCCATGAAGCTGAACAGCATCTATAATTTTGTTTTTCAGCAAAGACAGGATATTATCTATTTTTTCATCCACAAAAACTCCAACAGGAGTTATTTCGCTTTTTAGTTTTTGTCTAAGAATATATGCATTTTCAGGAGCTATATAACGCTTGCTTTTTTTATAAAATACAAAGCCTATATAATCAGGCATAAGTTCATTGACAAAGCCTATATCTTCCGTTCTTCGCAAACCGCAAAGCTTTATTTTAGTCATATTTCACCCCGAAGTTCCAAGAGCTTTTGCATCTTATCTTCCGCTCGCATAAGAGTTTCGCCGATGAGAACGGCATCTACACCGGAGTCTTTAAGAGCTTTAATATCACTGGAATTTTTTATTCCGCTTTCGGATACGAAGATAATATCTTTAGGCACAAGTTCTCTCATACGTCTGCTATTATCTGTATCTACTGAAAAGTCTTTGAGATTACGGTTATTAACACCTATAATTCTTGCACCTGCATTTACAGCCGATTTAATTTCAGCTTCATCATGAGCTTCAACGAGTGCGGACATTCCAAGGGAATCACAAATTTTTATATACTGTGCAATTTTATCTTCAGACAAAATCGCACATATCAAAAGAACTGCCTTTGCACCAAGAAGTTTTGCTTCATATATCATATATTCATCTACCGTAAAATCTTTTCTGATACAAGGCGCAGCCACTTCCAAAGCTATTTCTCTAAGATAATCATCACTGCCAAGAAATTTTGTAGGCTCAGTCAAAACAGATATGCAGTCTGCACCGGCGGTTTGATACTCCTTTGCGATTTGCAGATATGGGAATTCTTCAGCTATAATACCCTTTGAAGGAGATGCTTTTTTGCATTCACAAATAAATGACATGCCGTCTTTTTTCAGAGCATTTTCAAACTCAAAATCGCCTTTTGGCAGTTCAAGTGCCATCTTTTTTATTTGCTCAAGAGATATCTTTTTTTTATTAGCTTCTGTGCGTTCTCTTGCAGCGTCAGCAAGTTCATCAAGTATAGTCATATAATGCTTTCTCCTAATTTATCATTTATTTGAAATTTCAATGAGTCTTTCAAGAGTTTCAATAGCCTTTCCAGAATCTATTGTCTCTGCCGCAAGTTTTATTCCGTCTGCAATAGAATCAGCCTTTTCACCAATGCAAAGAGCAGCACCTGCATTCATAAGAACAGCATTTCTCTTATGACCCTTTTCTCCGTTGAGAATAGCTCTTGTGACAGCTGCATTTTCCAAAGGAGAACCGCCCTTTAAATCTTCTTTTAAGCAGCGTTCAAAACCAAAATCTTCCGGTTTTATTTCAAAGTTTCTGTACCAACCGTCTTTAAATTCTGCTATATATGTTGGTGCACTCAAAGAAATCTCATCAAGTTTATCTTCACCATATACGACCATACCACGTTTTACACCAAGATTCATAAGAACCTGAGCCAATGGGTCAACAAGTGATTTATCATATACGCCCAAAAGCTGACGTTTAGGAGATGCAGGATTGGTTAGAGGACCAAGAATATTGAATACAGTTCTAAAGCCAAGTTCTTTTCTGATAGAACCCACATACTTCATAGATGTGTGATATTTCTGTGCAAAGAAAAAGCAAAATCCAACCCTTTCAAGCAATTCAATGCATTTTTCAGGCTCCAGGTTAATATTTACGCCCAGTGCTTCCAGGCAATCTGCTGTACCGCATGAAGAGGACGCAGCACGGTTACCGTGTTTAGCTACTTTAAGTCCTGCTGCTGCACATACAATGGCAGTAGTTGTTGAAATATTAAAGCTATGAGAACCATCACCACCAGTGCCTACGATTTCCAGCAAATCTAAATCATTCGGTACTTTTGTAGCAGCATTACGCATAGCCTCGGCACAGCCTGTTATTTCATCAATGGTTTCAGACTTTGTGCTTTTAGTTGACAAAGCTGCAAGAAATGCAGCATTTTGAGTAGCACTTGTATTGCCGTTCATTATCTCAGACATTACCTTATATGCTTCATCGTATGTGAGATCTTTTTTATCAACTATTTTTGTAATGGCTTCTTTGATCATAAAAGCTCCTCCTTAAATAAAAAATCAAATATTTATAAAGTTTTCGAGCATCTTTTTTCCATCGGGAGTCATAATTGATTCCGGATGAAACTGTACGCCTAATATTGGATATTCTCTATGTGCAACAGCCATTATCTCGCCATCATCTGTTAGAGCTGTTACCTTAAGACAATCCGGAATAGTTTTAGGATCTGCTGCAAGTGAATGATACCTTGCAACAGGAGCATTATGCGGTATGCCTTTAAACAGGACACATTCATTATCAAATTTTACTATTGATTGTTTGCCATGCATAAGCTTTTTTGCATATGTTATATTTGCACCATACGCACTGCATATAGCCTGATGTCCAAGACATACGCCAAGTGTTGGTATATTGCGTGAAATCGTTTTGGCTGCTTCGATAATAATTCCTGCATCTTCAGGTCTGCCGGGTCCGGGTGAGATGATTATTTTTTCCGGAGATAGTTCTTTTATTTCTTTTATAGTCATCTCATCATTTCGTATTACTTTAATATCCGAACAAATTTCACCGATAAGCTGATATAGATTATATGAAAAGCTGTCGTAATTATCAATTAGTAAGATCATAATTCCACCTCGCTTGCAGACTTAAGGGCATTTATAACAGCAGCTGCTTTATTTATACATTCCTGATATTCATTTTCCGGAACAGAATCCGCAACGATTCCGGCACCGCTTCTTACAAATACCTTGCCGTTTTTCTTATACGCTAATCTTATAGCAATACAAACATCTAAATTTCCGGTAAAATCAATATAACCTACAGCACCGCCGTATATGCCACGTTTATTATTTTCAAGTTCACCTATAAGCTGACAAGCTCTTATCTTAGGTGCACCTGAAAGTGTACCTGCCGGAAGAACTGCACTTACAGCATCAAGGCTGTCATATTTTGGGTCGATTTTACCGCTTACTGTTGAACCTATATGCATAACATGAGAGTATCGTTCTATGCTGTGAAGTTTTTCTACCTTTACACTTCCGAATGTGCTTATTTTGCCAAGATCGTTTCTTCCAAGGTCAACAAGCATATTGTGTTCAGCAAGTTCTTTTTCATCAGACAGCAGACCTTTTTCAATAGCTTTATCTTCTTCTTCGGTTTTTCCTCTTGGACGAGTTCCGGCAAGAGGGAATGTATGAAGCACACCATTTTCAAGCTTAACAAGAGTCTCCGGAGAAGCACCGGCTACTTCTACATCTGTTCCAGAAAAATAAAACATATACGGTGATGGATTCATAGTTCTCAACATACGATAAGTGCCAAGCAGACTTCCTTCAAACGGAGCTGAAAGCCTGTTGGAAAGCACTATCTGGAATATATCTCCTTCTTTAATATGTCCCTTAGCTTTTTCGACCATTTCGCAGAATTGTTCTTTATTGAAAAGAGAAGTAACTTCACCGGTCAAATGTCCGCCGACTTCATTTTTCATTTTGCCATGTCTAAGAAGATTTGCCAGGCTTTCTAGTTCGAATATAGCTTTATTATATTCTGCCTCAGGGTCGGAAAGCTGGATATTTGCAATAAGAATTATCTTTTGTTTTATATTGTCAAATGCAATTACCTTATCAAAAAGCATAAGGTCAATATCTTTAAAATTCTCAGTATCCTCTGCATTATTTCTTACAGACGGTTCGCTGTATCCAAGAAAATCATATGAAAAGTATCCTACAAGACCGCCGGTGAAAGATGGAAGGTAGTCAAATTTCGGGCTTTTATATTCAGACATTATCTGACGTATCTGATTGCTTGGATCGTCAGTTTCAATGCGAAGTTCACCGACTTTCATTTGATTGCCCGAGCATGAGATTTCAAGCTTTGGGTCAAAACCAAGAAATGTGTATCTGCCCCATTTTTCATTTGCGGCAGCAGATTCAAGAATATAGCAGTGTGATGAAACATTTTTCAAAATTTTCAATGCCTGAACCGGAGTACATATATCCGAAAGTATCTCACAGCTCACGGGAAGAATATTATATTTTCCTTCATTTGCTATTTCCATAACCTTTTCGATAGTAGGGGAATAATTCATAATGTACGCACCTCCAAAGTATAATAAATAAAATAAAAGGCTTCTCGTTTTTCCGTTCGAGAAGCCTTAAAGCAAAAAAGTCCCGACAGAAAAACATTCTGTCAAGGACGAATAATTAAACATTTATCCGTGGTGCCACCTTGATTCACAGCTTATAAATAAAAAGCTATGCACTTATAGAGTACCATCATACTCCTGATGATTAACGCACATCTTAACGTCACATTATACTTTGCACTTAATAAAATAATAAATAATATTAAAATGCATTTGAATGCACCCTCGGCGGTCCATTTGATAATCTGTTTTTCACCCGATTCTCAGCAACACGGGTTCTCTGTGGAATCATAATTACCTTTATCTCCGCTTCAACGGTTTAGTATATTATATTACATACTTTCTAATTTGTCAATAGTTTTCAAAAAAATTTTTATTATAATTTTTTATTAAGTTTTCGTTATTAAAAAAATCGCAGCTTTTTACGGCTGCGATAATAACTTATTTAAATTGCCTCGAACATCCGCACGCTTATGCGTGCTACGTGCGAACCGGCAAATAGCAAACGCCAAAAATTTGCTATATTATAAATTTTGATTAGTGACCTTAAACCTAAGTATCTTCTTTGTGGAATTCTTTTCAAATTCCTCATCTTTCAGCAGCACTCTATGAATATGCATATACTGCGGCTGATTTTTATTATATTCCTTAATTAGATTTTCAAAATATTCCTGATCACCGATATATTCTTCATTTGGAAATATTTGTATTGCTAGATGACCTCTGTCTTCATATACAACAGCTTCGCACACGGCTTCATCATGCATAATTTTTTCTTCTATTTCTTCAGGGGAGATATTTTCGCCGTTGCTTAAAATAATCAAATTCTTTTTTCTGCCGGTGATATATAGAAAGCCGTCTTTGTCAACATATCCAAGGTCACCGGTTGAATACCAGCCATCATCCAGAACAGCGTTTGTAGCTTCTTCGTCATTATAATATCCCATCATAACATTGTCGCCTTTTACAAGTATCTCATTATCATCAGCTATTTTTACAGAGCAGCCTTCCAATACTTGTCCAACACTTCCATCTCTCCAGTAATGATTTCTGTTTACTGATACAACAGGAGAGCATTCAGTAATTCCATAGCCATTTAGAATATTTATGCCAAATGAACGCAGAATTTTTACATACTGAGGGTCAAGTGCAGCACCACCGCATATTATGTATTCCAGATTTCCGCCAAAAGCAGACATAACAGACTGAAAAAGCATACCTCTTACATCCACGCCAATATTCAAAAGAGTACCGCTTATCTTAGATGCTCGTACTATAAGCTTTTCTTTGCCCTTTTTCCTTGCAGTAGTAATGATAGTCTTATAAAATGCCTTTATAAACAGTGGAACAACAAAAAGAGTCTGCGGTTTTACTTCACGAAGCTCAGCTTGTAAATTTTTAAGCGAACTGTTTATATGCGTGGAAAAGCCATAGTGATAAACCTTAAGCACAGCAGTAATAAGCCCGAATGTATGATGAAATGGAAGCACTGCAAGTGTATTGCCGTTTAACACAAAATTTTTACAAGCTGCATTTATATCTTGAGCCATATTTTTGTGACTAAGCATAACGCCTTTGCTGTCACCTGTAGTACCCGATGTAAAGAATATAGCAGCCAATTTTTCAGGATCTATTTCATAATCTATAAATTTACGATCGCCGTTTTCTATAAGCTTTTTTCCCTCGGCTATATAGTCTGCAAAATATGACATAGAAAATATAGTTAAAGATTCAGATTCTATAAGAGCCGTACTTTTTTTTGAAACTACAGCAGCACAGCAATCGCTTTGTTTAAGCAGACGGCATATTTTTTCAGATGGAAGATCTTTGTCAATGGGAACGGCAATATTTCCGCCGTTTACTATTGCCATAAATGCCACAAGCCACTCATAAGAATTTTTTCCTATAATAGCTATATGTTTGCCGTGATAGCCTTTATCAAATAAATATGTACCCAAACAATTTATATCGTCACTGAATTCTCCAAAAGTTCTTCTCGCTGTTCTTCCTGTAGCCGACATAAATGAAAATGCAATTTCATCGAAAGATTCAGTAGTACGTTGACATACCATGTCTTTGAGATCCGAGATCAGTGGCAGGGAATACAATGGATATGGTTTGTTTTTCATTAGATCCTCCAATTGCTAAAAATTGTATAAATAATACATAATATAATAGTATTATACATATTTTTATACAGATTCACGTATTTATATGAACTATTATAACACAATGTGACAAAAAAGTCAAGTATATTTCTACCTTGCCCAAGCTTTGCAAAGTGCGTCTATTCCCTTTATTATTTGTTTTTTGTCAAGTCCGGAGAAGCCTGCAACCACTATATTTTCAGGCATATTGGATACCGGGAATGAATAATATTCAGACAGTCTATATATCTTCACGCCTTTACTTAAAGCCGACAGTACAAGTTCATTTTGATTCATATTATTGTTTACTTTTAAGAGTACGTGCATTCCTGCGTCCAGTCCGGATATTTCTACTATTTTTCCAAGTTTTCCCTGCGATATTTTTTCTGTTAGAATATCACGTCTTTCACGATATATCTTCTTCATTCGATTGATATGCCTGTCAAAATGTCTCTTTTCAATAAATCTTGCAAGTGTAAGCTGTTCGAACACCGGTACAGTGCATGAATAAAATCCCAGTTTGCTTTTAAATTTTTGTACCAGTTCTTTTGGAAGAACCATATAGCTTATTCTCATAGACGGAGCTAATGTTTTTGTAAATGTATTTATATATATAACTCTGCCTTTTTTATCAATACTCTGAAGTGCGGGCAAAGGTCTTTTGGTATATATAAATTCATTGTCATAATCATCTTCTATAATATATCTATCCTCCTTTGAATAAGCCCATTTTAAAAGCTCCTGTCTTCGGCTTATAGGCATAACAGTTCCAAGAGGGAAGTGGTGAGATGGTGTTATATGTATAACATCTATTCCAAAGCCGGTTATAGCAATTGCACTTGCACCTTTTTCATCCATTGGAATAGGGAATACTCTTGATGCATTTGCACTAAATATTTCATATACTTTTTTATAACCCGGATTTTCAACGCCGTATGCATTATCTCTGCCCAAAAGTTGTATTATAAGTCCGGTCAGATATTCTGTTCCTGCACCAACTACTATTTGTTCTGGTTCTATTTTTAGTCCACGGAAATCACGCAGATATTGAGCTATCATACGGCGAAGATAAAGTGTCCCTTGTACATCGCAGGCATTAAGGAGTTCTTCACTTCGTCCGCTTAATACCTCTCTTGATATTTTCGCCCACGTAGAAAACGGGAATTCTGATGTGTCTATATGATTAGTTCTAAAATCATAGACGAT
>CANOIR010000020.1 GCA_947566125.1 uncultured Ruminococcus sp.
ATGTTTTATTTCGCCGTCGTCTATGAAAATATATCTGTGATAATTATGCGGTGCTAAGCGATATATAAGACAAAGTCCGTCTTTGTATTTATCTGCAATCGCTTTGTTCTCCAAAAGCGACTGAATACTGTAATCAATATGCTTAACGTGAAATACAGATTCAGGTGATATTTTATATACAGATAAAAAGCCGTCACATGGAGATATTAGAATATTTTTATTTGAAATCTTTGAAATTTCTTTTTTCTCTCTTGTGAAAAAGTCATTGAATGATTTGTAATGAGCGTTTTTATAAATACTCATGTTAATATCATATTTTTTTATATAATTTCCGATAAGCCATTTTGAAAAAGGCGATGCCATATAATAATAAGCGGCTTTTGAAACATCTGGTTTTACAATGAGCTTTAATGCCATTCTTCCTGGTATAGTATTATATAAAAATCTTATAGAAGCACTTTCTTTTTTCATACTTTATAAATCACTCCCAGAATAAGAATAAATAATTCTACTATTCCAAGCACACCCAATATAACTTTGCCAATAGTTTTTGGCTTTTTAATTTTTAATGGTGAGAGAAATAAAATTCCCATTACGGCAATAAGAGAAATATATATGTATTTTATATTTGTAAACAGAAAAATTGCTGGTAAAATTAGTGCAACACTCGTGACAGGCAGTCCTTGATAATATTTTCTTGTTCCGCCTTCATTCTTTTGTCGTTCTTCTTCACATACATTGAAATATGCAAGACGTATTAAGGCACACAGGATATATTCAACAGTTACGATCATGCTTAGATAATTTCTGCCGCTGAATTGATACAGGAAAAGTCCGGGGAATACACCAAAGCAGATAAGGTCACTTAGTGAGTCGATTTGTATACCAAACTTTTTTTCACGGTC
This sequence comes from uncultured Ruminococcus sp., assembly GCA_947566125.1. Lineage (GTDB taxonomy): Bacteria > Bacillota > Clostridia > Oscillospirales > Ruminococcaceae > Ruminococcus_C. The sequence continues at coordinate 906 of CANOIR010000020.1, forward strand.
GCTGCGTCTTTTTTTAGTAGCAGCAACCGCACCGTCAAACATATCACATATACCTGCGAGCATCAAACAAAATATTGCTAATCTATATTTTTCATGCATTACAAGAGCAATGCCGCTTACACCGGAAATCATTCCCATATAGGTAAGAAGAACAGTGTAATCGTAATATCCTAATATTTTCTTTTCCATTTTTATAACAAACCTCCAAGCTTATCAAAAAACAAACTATAAGCAAGAATGCACCAAGGCTTTCCGATTATAATTATCCACGTGAATTTTTTAATTGTCATTTTTGTGAGTCCTGAAAAGTAACAGAAAAAATCATCCGGAAATAGCGGCAAAACCATACCCCAGAATAAAAGAGCAGTATATGATTTACTTTTTGCAGCCCATCCTGCGTATTTGTCATATTTTTCTTTAGAAATAAGGCTTTCCACAAGACTGGCACCATATTTTTTTGCAAGCATGAATGCTATAATAGAACCGGCAGATATTCCTACGTAGTTGCATATAAATCCACCTACAGGTCCAAACAGAATAGCTCCTACAGCACAGCCAAGAAATCCGGGCAGTATGGGCAAAATTACTTGTAGAGCTTGTATAATGATAAGAATTATAGGTCCAAAAAGTCCAAAACCTTTTATATATTCTTTAAGTGTTTCAACCGAATCAAAATTGCCGTCAAAATATGCTTTTACTACCATACCGGTTAAAAACAGGCAAAAAATTATTATCAATACTGTCCATAATTTCTTGTGTTTCAAAACATCGCCTCCAAAACATTTGCTTTTCATCATGTCATAAGAATTTCTTGATATAATCAATGTTTTAAATTGAAATTTAAAACGAAACAATTACTTTTTCTACTGTATTATTGATTATATTATTCATAGCTTAAATAAAGATTGAATTTATTTAAGAAAATGCGTTTAATATGATGAATTTTAACAGCTTTTAATTCCTTTTTCGATTTTATGCAATAATATATAATATCATGTAACTTTCCTTTGACAATTAAAGTTTTTATGTTATAATATATGTAAAATAATATGAAAGGTGCATAGAAATGAAAAAAATCAAATGGACTGTTCTTATTTACTTAAGTGTATTTGTGATGTGTATTGCTTCTGGCTGTACATATGAAAAAGGCAGTTCTTCTGATACAGAAAAGGCAGCTAAAGAAAACATTTCAGAAACAGATTATTATATATCAGATAAGCAAATCGACATATATGGAATAGAGGGACTTGAAACAGTGAATTTTGTAAAAGAAATGGGAATAGGAATAAACCTTGGGAATACATTTGAATCATGCGGAGATTGGATAGAAGGAAACAGTGTTAGAGATTTTGAAACAGCTTGGGGTAGTCCGGAAATAACAAGTGAGCTTATTGAAGGCTATAAAAAAGAAGGATTCAGTTCTCTTAGAATACCGGTTGCATGGTCGAATATGATGTCAAAAGATTATACTATTGATAAGCATTATATTGAGCGTGTAAAAGAGGTGACTCAGTGGGCATTGGAATCGGGACTTTATGTAGTCATAAATATCCATTGGGACGGTGGCTGGTTTGAAAATTTTCCTAAAGATAAAGAAAATTGTATGGAAAAATATGTTTCTATCTGGACACAGATCTGCGATAATTTTGGCGAATATGGGGACAGACTTATGTTTGAGTCGCTAAATGAAGAAGCTGGCTGGAAGAGTCTTTGGGATAGATATTCCGGCAATGACACTCAAAAGGAAGAGTCTTATTCTTTGGTAAATGAAATAAATCAGACATTTGTTGATACAGTTAGAAAATCTGGCGGCAATAATTCTGAAAGGCATCTGCTGATTGCGGGATATAATACTGATATAGAATGTACGTGTGATAAGCTTTTTAAAATGCCTTATGACCCAGCTGGAAAGTGTGCAGTATCAGTTCATTATTATACACCGTCTGAATATTGCATTCTTGATGAAGATGCTGAATGGGGAAAAACAAAGTCTACATGGGGGAGTCCGAGAGATCTTAATGAATTAGAAAAAAATATGAATATGATTTACAATACATATGTAGACAAAGGAATACCAGTAATTATAGGTGAATATGGTGCTGCCACTGGAAATAAAGATCCGGAAAATGTAAAGCTGTTTTTATCAAGTGTTTCAAAAGAAGCACGAAAGCGTGGAATATGCCCTATTTTATGGGATACCACCGGCGATGGATTTTATGACAGAAATATATTTAAAATGACCGATGAATTTTCTGATCTTGTTAAATTGATGTTGGAAGACTGATAATCTGTTCTAAATCAAGAGAAGAATAAATGTGCATTTTGCACTAATTATCTTTCTGTTAGTTGTAAAATACTCCAAAAATATGCATAAATGTTTGAATTTTACAATTTTTTGCAACATTGTTGTCCTCTTAATTGTATATAAAATAAAAGAGCTTTTAAAGCTTAAAAGGGAGGATTCATTATGAATAAAAAATTATTTAAGGAAGCAGCATCATTTGTAGTAGCAACTCTTATGATCTTAATGACAATTACATCATCTGTATCGGTTGTTACAGCAGAAGCAGTACCGGGTTCTCAAAGCCTTGGTGAAAAATTTTTAACTGAAAATGCTATTCAGTGTTCACCGTGTGCTGTAAATGTAAAAGAAGGTGAGCGTCAAAGCGTAAATCTTTCTTATAATGACAGCCAAGCTATATTTGGCAACGGTTATCCGGATTTTTCAATTGAAGATGAGTCAGTAGTAAAGGTTGTTAAAGCTGACTATACATGGGGGTTTTATGTACAAGGATTAAAACAAGGAAGTACTGTTATTACTATTACAAAGCAGTATGGAGATGTTATTCTTAAAGCAACTCTCCCCGTAACAGTAGAAGCTAATGATACTATTGTACCCGGTGACGATCTTTCCCAAACAGGAATTCATGTTGAAATAAACAGTCTTCCTTATAAACGAGCATATAGTATTGGTGAAGAACTTGACCTTGATGGCGGTACATACTCTGTATATTTCAATGGCGGTGGGGACTGTCTTCAGACAATTTATTCTGAACAATCTATGACTGATGAGGTTTATATTGATATTGATACATCTGCCTTTGATAATACAAAGTTAGGTATATATCCCATAACTATTACTTATAATCATTATACAGGCTATTATGGCAGTGTAACATTTAATGTTGAAGTTGTCGATGATGCACTTGCAAGATTTGATGTAAATACTGATGGAAAGGTATCAATTGACGATGCTATGTTGGTTCTTTCAGTATATGTTCAAAACGCAGCAGGAATGGATGATGCTGACATTCAAAATAGTTTAAGGGTTGGCGGTATGTATAATGTAAGTATTGATATAAATAATGATGGCATGATAGATATATCTGATGCACTTTGTATATTAGAATATTATGCTTACAATGCAGCCGGTCTGGAATATATATTCTAATACACTAATTTCTAATACATTTAATACATTGATTTATATATTTTAATTCATCAAGCTTTAATGGGCTACTGTGAGTTTTAAACTTGCGGTAGCCCATTTTTAATTTAAATTAAAATAAATAAGTATTATTAAAATTGATAATTCAAATAAATTGACTTATAATTATTTCTATGATATAATGTTTAAAATGAATTATACAGGAGATTTTTATGGAAAAGATTTTCGATACCCATGCTCATTATACGGACACTGCTTTTGATGCAGACAGAGATGAGCTTATATCTTCATTGCCAGAAAAAAATGTTGAACTGATAATGCAGGCTTGTACAGATCTTGATGATGCATTGAAAATACAGGCATTATCAGATAAATATGACTTTATGTATGCTTCAGCCGGAATTCATCCGGAGAATATGGCAAATGGCATTCCATCTGATGCTTACGACAGGCTTTTACAGCTTGCAAAGCATAAAAAAGTTCTTGCAGTTGGTGAAATCGGTCTTGATTATCATTATGAAGGATATAACAGACAAGATCAGATAGAACTTTTCAAGATGCAGCTGGAATTGGCTAAAGAGCTTTCATTGCCGGTAATTGTGCATAGCCGAGATGCAACAGAGGATTGTTTGAATATTTTACATGAATATAAACCAAATGGAGTTATGCATTGTTTCAGTGGCAGTGCTGAAACTGCTAAAATAATAGTAGATCTTGGAATGTATATTGGATTTACAGGAGTGCTGACATTTAAGAATGCCAAAAAGGCACTGCGTGCAATCGAAGTTGTTCCTCAGGATAAGCTTGTACTTGAAACAGATTGTCCATATATGGCACCTGTACCTTATAGAGGAAAACGTTGTGACAGCAGTATGATAATTCATACAGCAGGTGCTGCTGCAACTGTTCTTGGAAAAAGCACAGATGAAATATTAAGGCAAACTTTTGAAAATGGGTTAAGGCTTTTTAATATAAATCAAAAAAGAGAGGACGCTTAAAAATGACAATTCTTTATATGCTGCTTGCTATAGTCGGACTTATTGCAAGCTTTATACTTCTTGTAAAAGGAGCAGATTATTTCGTTGATGGATGCGTATCTATCGCCAAGCTTTTAAAAGTACCAAATCTTATAATAGGTCTTACGATAGTTGCAATGGGAACAAGCGCTCCTGAAGCGGCAGTAAGTATTTCCGGTGCTATTAAAGATCCTTCAAATGCAGGTATAACTTTGGGAAATCTTCTGGGATCTAACATTCTTAATATTTTGATAATACTTGGAATTTCGGCAATTATAGTTCCGATGAATGTTGATAAATCTCTTTTGAAGAAAGATTTCCCAATACTCATTGGTTCGGCAATAATAGTTCCGCTGCTATTTTGGGCGTTTGGATATAAGGGAACAAGACTTACCGGTGTTATAATTCTTGCGTTTTTTGCAGTGTTTATGATATGGACTATAATGAATGCATTATCAAGTAGAAAACAGGCAAAGAATGCAGTTAGCGATGATGTTTCCGATGATGCTTCTATGTCTAAGTTAAAGAGCATTATCTATGCAGTATGTGGACTTGCTGTAGTAATAGGCGGCGGTCAGCTGGCTGTATATTGTGCAAAGTATATTGCACGTGGCATTGGAATAAGTGAAACGCTTATAGGACTTACAGTAGTTGCACTTGGCACATCTTTACCGGAGCTTATAACATCAGTAGTTGCAGCGAAAAAGGGCAACAGCGATCTGGCACTTGGCAATGTCATTGGTTCCAATCTGTTTAATGTGTTGTTTGTATTAGGATTATCATTGCTTATATCGCCTATTTCTGTTACAATGGATAATATGCTCGATGCACTTGTAGTGCTGGCAACATCTATATTATGTTATGTATTTGCTGCAACAGGAAAAATGGGCAGAGTAAAGGGTATTGTATTTGTACTTTGTTATTTAGTGTATCTGACATATATTATTGCAAGAGATTTTATGGTGGTTATATAATATAAAAAGTATAAAACGCAGGCTGATGTAAAGTCAAAGTTTACATCAGCCTGCATTTATTTTATTAAAGCATATAATAATTTATTCAGCATAATTCATACTATCCGGTGTTACATTTTCAAGAACCTTGCAGTAATACTTTGCATCAGCTTTTGCAGCATTTAGATCATGTTCTAAATAGTTGCCGCATTCTTCTCTTTTACTGCCCGGTATTTCACCGCTGAAATCGGCTATAAATGCAAATGTCGCTTTTAGCAATTTTATCAGTTCATCCGCCGGTACACTGTCACGCATGATAAGATAAAATCCCGTTCTGCATCCCATAGGACCTGCATATATAACTTCATCTGAATAATTTGAGTTTCTTACATATGTTGCGAGCAAATGTTCTATTGTATGAAGTGACTTAGGAGATATATAATCACCGCTATTTGGCACTTTCATTCTAAGGTCATATGTTATCGCATCACCATCTTTGCGGGATATATATACTCCAGGTTTCAGTTTGTCATGATTTACTGTAAAGCTTGTTATTTTTCTCATAATATTAAAAGCCTCTATTCTTTTTAATTTTATTCGATCCAGCCCATTGAGGTGAGTTCCTCCAGAATGGAACTGTCAATGTCAGATCTTTCTCCATCTTTTATAAGTTCTGCACTGTAAACATGACCTATTTGTCCGGGATATGTTTCGGCTATTGTACCGTCATACTCAATTTTTATAACATCGCCGTCAGTAAATTCCGTAAACATATCATCTTCATCAGTTTGCATTGTGCATGGACCAGTGCTGTCAATTATTATTATAGCACTATCATTTGTACTGCGAAGAAATAATCCTTCTGTATAAACCCTGTCTTCGGATGAAGAATTATTGTTTGCCGTACAGCCAGAGAGAATTATTCCCGTGCATAAAACCAGTACTGATATAAATTTTTTCATAAGTTTTTGCTCCTCGATTAAAAGTCGCCTGAAGTATCTTCCATCAGCTTAAATGTAATGGTGAAAGTTTTTTCTTCCGGTTTATCTTTATTGCCGTTTTTCAGAGAATATCGTCTGCATTCAGCTGTAAGTTGATCGCCTGCTTTGCAGTTGCTGATAATTTCATTAAGTTCGTCATAATCATTTACTTTTTTGCCGTTTACAGAGATGATAATGTCATTTTCCTTAAGTTCAGTATTTGCAATGTCGCAGTCAGAGCTTATTTCTGTTATCAAAATACCTTCTTTACATGGTGACTCGCTTATTCCAAGTGCAGCACAATATTCTTCTTGAATTTCTTCCATATACATAGGTGCGAATGTTATTCCAATACGTACACGTCCGCTTATATAACCGTTTTCTATCAGTTCTTCTGCAATAGGCATTGCTTGATCTATGGATATTGCAAAGCCAAGTCCTTCATATGCTGAACCACCGTAATATGCATTTGTATATTTTGATGAGGTAACACCCACTACTTGACCGTACATATTTACAAGAGCACCGCCGGAGTTTCCGGGACTTATAGCAGCATCAGTTTGAATACAGTCCATATAAAAACCTGTAGAACCGTTTCTGATTTGTCTGCCAAGGGCGGACACAATTCCTGATGTTATTGTATTTGTAAGTCCGGCCGGATTTCCTACTGCTACAACTTCTTCGCCTACATTTAGTTCGTCAGAATAGCCTATAACAGCTGGAACAAGGTCTTTTGCGTTAGTGCGTATTACTGCAAGATCTGATTTGCCGTCATATCCTATAAGTTCGGCTTCATACTGATTATCTTTGTTGTCATAAAGCGTTATTTCATATGAATCGAAACCTTTTACAACGTGTGCGTTTGTAAGGATATATCCATCTTCTGTAAGAATTATTCCCGAACCTGTACTTGCGATTTCTCCATCAGAATATGCCGAGATCTGCACAATAGATGGACCTACAATAGTGGCTAATTCTTCGATAGTATATGTTCCGTCATCGTTTGATTTAACAGAAGGTACGTTTTCTGGTTTCCCCTCACGATATATAACAACACTTTCGCTTCCACTGAATTTGCTTTTGCCTGCACTACTGCCTGAATTATTATTTGATTGTTCGCTTGTATCATTTGTAGAATAATTTGGTTCTGCACTGTAATTTTTATATAGTACAACATCGCTTACAATGCAATATACAAAAACAAGTGTAATCAACAGAACACCGATTTTTAAAATAAGAGCTAATCTTTTTTGCCCGTCTGTAAGCGGTGTCACTGTTTTAGTCCTTTTTTTCGGCTGGGTGTATGTTTGATTATATGGCTGATTATACTGCGGATAGTTTTGATATTGCATATTATATTGTTGATGATTATATGGCTGATTACATTGCTGATATGATTGATAATTTTGCTTAAAGTTATTATATGAGTTATATTGATTTTGCATATTATTTGGTGTATAATTATTGCTTTCAGAATTTTCAATATGCTCTGAAATATTTGACTCTTCTTCTGAAGGGTTAACATTTAAAGAATCTATATTTGGTGCATTATCAAACTGTTCTGTGAATTCATCAGTATTATTTTCTAATGAGTCTGCGTTTTGGCTTGTATCTGTATTTAAATTTTCATTGTTTGGAGTATTTGGAATGTTTTGAGCATCAGGATCACCGTTTATAATATTTTCGTCCATAATGTAAGTAATTCCTTTCTTTTATAATTTTTAACTCTAAGAACCTGTCTTCATAAAATATACCATACGTCTTTTCGGCAAATTTTTCGCTGACTGCGTTAAAAAATCTCACCATACGAAAGTATGCTTTCGCTTTTTTGCCTTGTCGTCTAAAAAATTATGCTCGAAAATCCGAACACTAATCTTATGAAGACAGGTTCTAAAAAATCAAAAAAGGCGAAACACTGACGGATATTGCCTTTAGTGCTTCGCCTTTAAGTCGCTTTTAGTCCTGGGTATCGGACTTTTTAGGAAAACAAACAGAAAATTCTGTGAAAACATTTTCTTCACTGCTTACGCTTATTTGAGCATTGTGCAGAATCAGAATTTTTCTGATAATATCAAGACCGAGTCCAAGCCCTGTTTTATCTTGACTTCTGGAGAAGTCTGATTTATAGAATCTTCCGAATATCTTTGGCAGTTCATCTTTTGGAATGCCCGGACCTGTGTTTCTTATATTGAATACAGATTCGTCTTTTTTATCCTCAAGCCGAATGGATATAGTACCGCCTGTGTCTACAAATTTAACCGCATTTTCTACGAGATTATAAACGACTTGACCTATAAGGTCATTATCACCGTAAACATACATCGTATCGCAGTCAAGACCTTCAATCGTTATATTTCGTTTCTCAATACGACTTTCAAACATGAGAAATGTCCTGAAAATAAGATCGTTTATAGGAAACGTTTCGCATTTTATTTTAATAGTACCATTCTCATATTTTGTAAGATTCAGCATAGACGAAATAAGAATTTTCAATCTTTGCATTTCCTGAGAAACAATGTAAAGGTATTCAGTCTGTTTTGATTTTGGTACAGTTCCATCAAGGATGCCGTTTACATAACCGCTTATGATAGTCATAGGTGTTCTCAGCTCATGTGATACATTTGATATAAACTGAGTCTGTTGTTCATTTGTAGCCTTTAGATTGCTTATTATCTGATTGATAGAAACCATGTTTTCCTTATAATATAATGTCTTAAACTTTTCAGGGTCAAGAATTTCAGAATAATCGCCCTTTGCATATTGACGTATTATACGGCTGAAGTTTACTTCAGGGTCTACCAGATATTTTTTTATAAATCGGCGAAGGAATACAGCGAACAGTATAAGCATAATAATTACTATTATTACACCTACTGCTATAGTTTTACGAACGTGTATCTCGACTTGGTCAGAATAGTCATTTATAAGCAAAAAGTATTCAGTTTTGGTTCCGTCAGGATTTGTTATGTAAAACTGAGAACCATTGCTTATTGCGGGCTTTGAATTGCCAATATTAAGTGTATTCTGTACATTGGAAATTATTTCTCCGTTTTTTCTGATGCTTTTTATAGCAGAAAATGAAAGACTTGCATTTTCTGCATCTGTATCAGTGTTTTCAGAGCTAATCAAACATTTTCCGTTTTTATCAAACAGCAATATAGATGTATCTGCTTGTTCAGCGGCAATGTCGATTACATCTTGCACAAGTTCATTTGATTCTAAAATCTCCCAAGAAGTTTGAGATGATTTGATTGTTTCGGATTCGCAGTAATTTTCAATGAATTCCTTAACAGATGAGCTTGTTGACGATATATCATCATAAACGAATTGCTTGTTTATGGTGATTCCCAAAACGCCCATTATAATTGCAATTATGCATAAAGCAACAAGCTGTACCAGAAATATACGGGAAATAAAGAAATTGCGGTGTTTTTCTAATTCAGGAAATTGAGCATTAGACATTTTTACTCATCGTCCAATGATTCAAATTTATATCCTACACCCCATACTGTTTTGAGTGACCAGCGTTCTGAAACGCCTTCCAACTTTTCACGCAGACGCTTTATATGAACATCAATTGTACGGGAGTCACCATAATATTCAAAACCCCATACCTCATCAAGCAGCTGATCACGTGTATAAACACGGTTTGGATTAGATGCAAGATAGAATAACAGTTCCAGTTCCTTAGGCGGAGTATCAACAACCTTGCCGTTAACACGAAGCTCATAACGAGTCATATTTACAGACAGCTTGTCATAACGTACTTCCTTTACTTCTGCGTCAACCGGAGCGGAAGTAATTCTTCTGGAAATAGCTTTGATACGTGCAACAACTTCCTTTGTATCAAAAGGCTTTACGATATAATCGTCTGCACCAAGTTCCAGACCCAATACTTTGTCAAAAGTATCACCTTTTGCAGTTATCATGATAATCGGAACAGAGGACTTCTTTCTGATTTCACGACATACCTGCCAACCATCTATACTTGGAAGCATTACGTCTAATAATACGATATCTGGCTTAAGTGCATTGAATTTTACGAGAGCTTCCTCGCCGTCATAAGACAAAATAACACTATAACCGTCATTTTCAAGATACATTCTAAGCACATCGCAAATGCTAGGATCATCGTCAACTACTAAAACTTTTTCAAGTGCCATAATAATTCTCCTCTTTTCCTTATTAAAAATTAAAATTAAAGATTATATTGCTTGTTTACAAACAATATACTTATTATACTATGTATCCTTATATAGTATGTGAATATTATTTATATATTTAATATCTTAATTGTAAATTATGAATATGCATAGTTGATAATATGTATAAATTAAACTGTTTAATTTTTTACAAGCTAAAAGCATACGATTGCTGTTGTAAGATGCGCTGTTGTTTTAGATTTAATATGGTTGTAAGTTGTGCAAAACGCTGAAAATCTGAAAAACCCTTGATTTTTTTGAAAAAGATGGTAAAATAAATTTAGCACTCAAAGATAATGAGTGCTAACAGTTTAGAACTTAAAGTGATAACACAAGGAGGAATTTATATGAATATCAAACCACTTTTCGACAGAGTATTGATAAAGGCGTTTGAAGCCAAGGAAGAAAAGACAGCAAGTGGACTTTTGCTTTCACCTAATACAGCAACAGGTGAGCCTTTAATGGGCGAAGTTGTAGCTTGTGGTGATGGTAAGTTTGCTTCAAATGGCGAGCTTATCCCAATGAGCGTAAGCGTTGGCGACAAGGTTATGATGAATAAGAATTCAGGACAAACTGTTAAAATTGAAGGCGAAGAATATAAGCTTTTATTCGAGAGCGAGATTATGGCAATAGTTAAGTAATATAACTGATTTTTAATATAATAAAAAACATAGGCATTGCCTTATATGAAAAAGGAGATATTGATTATGGCTAAGGAAATAAAGTATAATTCAGATGCAAGAGAATCATTGCTTGCAGGTATTGATAAGCTTGCTGACACTGTAAAAATCACATTAGGTCCAAAGGGCAGAAATGTAATTCTTGATAAGGAATTCGGTGCACCATTGGTAACAAATGACGGTGTTACTATTGCAAAGGATATTGAGCTTGAAGATGCATTTGAGAACATGGGCGCACAGCTTGTACGTGAAGTTGCAACAAAGACAAATGATGCAGCAGGAGATGGTACAACAACAGCTACAGTTCTGGCACAGGCTTTGGTTCATGAAGGCATGAAGAACATTGCAGCAGGTGCTAATCCTATGGTTCTGCGTAAGGGTATTGCAAAGGCTGTTAATGCTGCTGTTGAAGCTATCAAGAATAATTCCAAGCCTGTAGATGGCACTGATGATATTGCAAGAGTTGCAACAGTTTCTTCTGCTGATGAATCTGTAGGTAAGCTTATTGCAGAGGCTATGGAAAAGGTTACAACTGACGGTGTTATTACTATTGAAGAAGGCAAGACTGCTGAAACTTACAGCGAAGTTGTAGAAGGTATGCAGTTTGACCGTGGCTATCTCTCACCTTACATGATCACAGACCGTGAAAAGATGAAGGTAGTTTATGATGATGCTTTGGTATTCATTACAGATAGAACTATCAGCAACATTCAGGAAATCCTTCCACTGCTTGAGCAGATCGTTCAGATGGGCAAGAAGCTTTTGATCATTGCTGAGGATATTGAAGGTGAAGCTCTTACAACAATTATTCTTAATAACCTCCGTGGTGTATTTAAGTGTGCTGCTGTAAAGGCTCCTGGCTTTGGCGACAGAAGAAAGGAAATGCTCCAGGATATTGCAATTCTTACAGGTGGTACGGTTATCTCCAAGGATCTGGGAATGGAACTGAAGGACGCTTCTGTTGAAATGCTGGGCAGCGTTCGTCAGGCAGTTATTGACAAGGAAAATACAATTCTCGTAGGGGGTGCAGGAACAGCTGACGCTATTTCTGAGAGAATTACTGAAATAAAGAATCAGATCGAAATGTCAACATCTGATTTTGACCGTGAAAAGATGCAGGAGCGTATCGGTAAGCTTTCCGGCGGTGTTGCTGTAATCAAGGTTGGTGCTGCAACTGAAGTGGAGATGAAGGAAAAGAAGCTGAGAATCGAAGACGCTCTGTCATCCACAAAGGCTGCTGTAGAAGAAGGTATTGTAGCAGGCGGCGGTACTGCACTTATCAATGCTATGCCAGCTGTTGAAAAGCTTGTTCCATCACTTGACGGTGATGAAAAGACAGGTGCAAAGATCGTTCTTCGTGCATTGGAAGCACCTCTGCGTCAGATCGCTGCAAATGCAGGTCTTGAGGGCAGCGTTATTATAGATAAGATCAGAAGAAGCCGTAAGGTTGGTTATGGTTTTGATGCATACAATGAAACATACTGCGATATGATGAGCAGCGGTATTGTAGATCCTACAAAGGTTACAAGAAGTGCTCTTCAGAATGCTGCATCTATTGCATCAATGATACTGACAACTGAAAGTGCGGTAGCTAATATAAAGAAGGATGAACCGGCAGCAGCTGCACCAGCAGCAGGCATGGGCGGAATGTATTGATAAAATAAAAAGCTTTAGGGATAATTAAAAACTGGAAGTAGAGAGAAGTATATGAAAAATAATGTCTTATTTCACAGGGCATCGGCAGCTTTTATATGTTTGGCAATTTTCAGTAGTACTGCTGTTGGCTGTGCTGGAAAACGAAGCATAGAACAGCCAGTAGCTGAAAATTTAGAAAATGTTGTCAGCAGCGTGGATGAAACTACCTCAGCACCAGAAGAAGCATCTGAAACTGAGGGAAACACAACAGAAGCTACAGAGCCAGTGAACTTTGACTATACTCTCTGCTTTGCCGGTGATATATGTTTTGAGGACGGCGGTTATACTACAAGTTACTGGGAAAATTGCGGCAAAGACACGTCACAGTGCTTTGATGAAACAATGATGGAGCATATGCAGAATGCAGACATCTTTTTCTTGAACAATGAATTTCAGTTTACATCAAGAGGAACGCCGACCTATGGAAAGGAATTCACCTTTAGAAGCAATCCTGAAAATGTGCAGCTTCTCAAGGATATTGGAACAGATTTAGTTTCCCTTGCGAATAATCACGCATATGACTATGGCGAAGAAGGTCTGCTTGATACTTTTGATACACTTGATAATGCGGGAATACCATATGTAGGTGCAGGCAAGGATATAGATGAAGCGTCATCTACATATTACTATGAACTTAACGGTTTAAAAGTTGCTTATGTTTCATCTACAAGAGTTGAACTTTTTGAATTGACAAAGGGTGCAACAGAAACGGAGCCGGGTGTATTTAGAACTGTTGATGAAGAACAAGTAAATTTCCTATATGATAAAGTAAGAGAAGCCAAAGAAAATGCCGACTTTGTGGTCGTATATATTCACTGGGGCGATGAGTTCGTTACGTATATTGATGAATTCCAGACAAATACAGGCTATGGACTTATTGATGCGGGAGCCGATGTTGTAATGGGTGACCATCCACATTGTTTGCAGGGAATAGATTATTACAAGGGTAAACCAATACTCTATTCTTTAGGAAATTATTGGTTTAGAGCTTGTACCGGTGATACTACTTTGGCAGAACTTCATCTTACAGGTACAAGAGATAATATCAATACAGAACTAAAGCTTGTTCCGGCTTATCTTGGCAATGCTCAGGTAAGCTATATAAGCGACCCATATGAACAGGAAGCATATTATCAGAGAATGATAGATATGTCATACGGCATTTCTATAGATGAAAATGGTATTGTTACTGATTCAGATGGATAAAAATATTTTTAATGCAGTTTATATATGATTTATATATAATATTAAAACGAGCTGTGCAGTGTAATGCTGTACAGCTTTTTTGTATTTTCTCAACTTTTTAAAGTAACGCTTGATCACAATATAAAATATAATATAATATTACTATAAGAAAGGAGGGATACAGGTGCTTGGATGTCAAGCAGTAACGGAATCTTACACTCAGGCAAAAAAAGCTCAAAAGATATTGGATGGATATGGCTATAAATGTCTGATAAAAAGAACGACAAATACTAATCTTGAAGGTTGTGGCTTTATGATCGTTGTAAACGGTGACTGTACAAGAGTTTCTGATATACTTGTAAGCAGCGGTGTGCCATATAAAAGACTTGAAAACCTGCGGAGGTACGAGGAATGATAAATTTTGACAATGCAGCTACGACTTATCCAAAACCACGTAGTGTTCGTGATGCTGTATCAAGAGCAATGACTTTATATGGCGGCAATGCTGGAAGAGGCGGTCATAAACTTACAGAACGCACATCCGAAATGGTTTATTCAGTAAGAGAAACTGCCGCAAAATTTTTTGATGCAAAGCCGGAAAATACTATTCTTTGCCTTAACTGCACACACGCTTTAAATACAGCGATTCAGGGCATTTTAGAAAAGGGCGACCATGTTATAATAAGCAGCCTTGAGCATAATGCAGTATATCGGCCGGTAGCCGCACTTTTAAAGAACGGCACTATTACTTGCACGATTGCTGAAGTATCAGATGATGATGATATTACACTGGAGAATATTAAAAAAGCAATTCGTCCAGAAACCAAGGCTGTAATATTTACAATGGCGAGCAATGTCACAGGACAGATCACACCCATAAGGAGAATAGGTGCTGTTTGTAAGGAAAGAGGCATATGCCTTATTGCGGATGGTGCGCAAGTATGCGGTGTTCTGCCGGTTTCTCTTGAAAAAGATAATATATCAATTCTATGTACAGCGGGTCATAAGGGTCTTTACGGTATTACAGGTACAGGTCTTCTTATGACAGACTGCACATTTCCTATAAAACCGCTTATGTATGGTGGAACAGGAAGTGCTTCAGCACAGGCAGAACAGCCTGATTTTCTGCCAGATAGACTTGAAAGTGGAACACAGAATATAATTGGAGCAGCATCTATGGGAGCTGGACTTTCGTTTTTGGGAAAAAGAGGAACGCAGATGATTTTTGATCATGAACAGCATTTATGTGATTTATTTATAAAAGGAGTATTCGGCGTTCCTGAAATTACAGTGTATCGAAAAGAAAAGCTGTCATATGTGCCTATAGTTTCATTTAATGTAGAAAATTCTGCACCGGAAGAAACTGCGGAATATTTAAATCGTGAAGGTTTTTGCCTAAGGGCAGGACTTCATTGTGCACCGCTTGCTCACAAATATAACGGTACACCAGAAGGAACAGTAAGATTTGCACCATCTGTATTTAATAGTGACAGAGAAGTGATGTTTCTTGTGCAAACATTGAAAAAATATGTCCGTAATTTAAAAAGTGGTAAAAAAGTATTGAACTCATTAACCTAAATGTGATACAATAAGTAAAGAGTAACAAATAAATCAGATGTATGAGGGCAGTTTTGCCCTCATACATATTGATGTTATATATTATATGTACGGCAGTTTGTATAGTATAGTAGAGAATAAACGTATGATCATATTGTGAGTAGGAGGTGCTGTGATTGTCACCGAAAGATTTGTTGGAGAGTATAATCAGTGTTGTTAAAACTGCTGAATGGGTAGATATTTTTGATATACTGCTGCTTTCATATATTATTTATGCAGTAATAAAGATGGTTCGTGAAACACGTGCAGGTCAGCTTATGAAAGGGTTGCTTGTATGTTTGGCGGCATTTATTATTTCAAACCTGCTTGGAATGAAAGCTATTACATATTTATTTACACAGGCTATCGATATAGGGCTGCTCGCACTTATTATAATGTTCCAGCCTGAACTTAGACGTGCATTGGAAAAGGCTGGTCATGGCAGATGGGGATTGAATTTTAGTTTTAATCATTCTTATAATGAAAGTGCTGTTATGTGGAACAGTGCAATTGATGCTATATGTGATTCATGTGTTGAATTGTCGGCGACATATACAGGGGCACTTATAGTTGTGGAACGCCAAACAAAGCTTGGTGAACAGATAGACAACGGCACTATATTAAACGCTCAGCCAAGCAAGGAGCTTTTTGGAAATATATTTTACCCCAAAACACCTCTTCATGATGGTGCTGTTATTATGCGTGATGGTATGATAATGGCGGCTGCGTGCTTTTTGCCAAAGCCACAGAAAGAGGAACTTGTAAATAAAAAGCTTGGTTCAAGACACCGTGCGGCTATTGGAATGAGTGAGAATTCTGATGCTATTGTAATAGTTGTTTCTGAGGAAACAGGTGCTATTTCTGTTGCTGAAAATGGTATACTTACAAGCGGATATACAAGAGAAAAATTAAGACAGCTCCTGCAAAGTCGTCTGATTGAACCAAATGAGGATTCAGGTATTGCTAAAGCTACAAAGCATATTTTACATATTGCAAAGAGAAAAGGCAGGGATAAATAATGAGTGAATCTAAGAATAAAGTTTTCCTTGAACGCCTTAAAAGCTTTCATCCAATAGTACGTTTGTTTGACAACCGTATGGCAACTATTATATTTTCTATAATAATAGCTGTTATAATATGGTTTTTAATATCTATTACTGTTTATCCTACTACACCGGTTACAGTAAATCACATTCCGCTTGTTGTAAGTCTTGATGGAACAGCGGCGGAGGCTGATGGATACAGTACGATAAATTGTGACGTTGAAGAGGTAAGCGTAAAAATTGAGGGTAATCGTTCAAAAGTAGGCACTCTTAATAAGGATAATTTGATAGCATATGCTGAGATACCAAATATCACAACAGCAGGCACAAAAAATCTGAATATTGCGGTTAAAAGTGTAGACGGCACAGAATTTACCGTTAAATCCATTTCACCGCAAACAGTAAATGTAAAGTTTGATAAGATAAAGACAGTTACACTTGATGTTAAACCGGATCTTACAAATATTGAAAGCGTAAAGGGCTGTATTATAAATAAAGACGATGTAACAGTGACACCGGCTACTATAGATGTTACCGGACCGGAACAGCTTGTAGGACAAATGAAGAATGCCTCTGTAATTATTGAGTCTTCTACAGAAGTCAGTTCTGCAGCAAAGCTTGTTTCTGATAATATTGTATTTTGCGATGCAAACGGAAGCCAGATTCTTTTAACTGATAAAAGTGATGTTCAATATGAACAGATCAAATATACGCTAGATATTCCTGTGCAGTATACAAAGGAAATGGATATTACATATCAGTTGCGAGGTGTACCGAGTACATTTGATGAAGAGTTTTTGCGTAAACGACTTATGCTTTCAGTTGATAAAGTGACTCTTGCCGCACCTGACCAATCATTGTCAAATACGGAAGAATTTACTCTTGATACGATACCGCTTAGCAGTATAACACTTGATTTCTCTAAGAATTATGTTTTGGAAGCACCCGAAGGATATGAAAATTTATCTAATATAAGCACTGTAAATCTTACTCTTGATTCAAGCGGATTGATTCAGAAAGATTTTGTGGTAAATGAGATAAATATAATAAATGCACCGTCTTCCAGAAAGTATTCTGCGGTAACAGGACAGCTTATCGTAACACTTGTCGGCAGCGAAGAATCAATATCTCAGATAGATCCGAAACAAATTTCAGTTACAGTTGATTTGCTTAGCATTCAGCAAAATGATACTGATGATGAGTCTAATTCATTTTCTTGTGTACCTACTATATCTATAGATAAGTATAACGATGTATGGGCATCTGGTGAATATAAAGTAATAGTTACATCAGAACCGATTCAGAATGATGAGTAATTAAAATATTCATTAGATTGATAATAACAGAATATATATAATATAGGCAGCTATAATTAAATTATAGCTGTCCTTTTTGTTTCGGCACATCGTACAAAAAATGAACAAAAAAATCTACATCCAGAAGGCGTTTAAACAAGTTTGTTCAACAAATGTATATATATGGTTAATATATGTATGATATAATAATTTTGATGGCAAAGATGAACAAATTGTCTTTTTAACGTAAATATTTTAACAAACAGAAAGGAAGATTATCTTATGAAAAAAATAGGTAAACGTTTTGGTGCGATTTTAATTAGTGCAGCGATGCTTGCCGGAATGACTGCTTCTGCCTCAAGTATGTTCACAACGAGTATTACAGCAGATGCAGCAGGAAATGAGTTTAGAGTTGGAAGAACATTTGAGATACCTGTTTTAGACTCAAAGGGTGAAGTTACAAATAAAGACGATGTTTCTTACAGAGATGATGTAAAGAAGCTGGCAACAAGTGGAATCAAGACACTTCAATTTAATATGTCTGCTGACACGGATATTGCACAGTTTGCATATTACATGGGTATTTCTACAAATGCAGATCCATGGTGGGAGAATATTACCAAGACAGGTCAAACTTGTAGACCATATGCCTCTAAATTTTCAATTGTACTTGACCTTAGCGGCGTAAATATTGGCTATGATGATACTTATGGTGAAAAGGCATTTGAATTCCAGAACTGCTATACACAGGATATAAATGGCAAGCAGGTAAAAATCACACTGGATTCTATTACAGTAAACGGTACTACAGATACAAGTATGGGTGAAGCTCCTGAAACCGGTTCAGAAAACACAGGCGGAGTAGGCTATAAGACAGGAAACAATCCAAGTGGTAATTATACATTTAATAACAATGGAGATGGTACTGCTACAATAACAGCTACTCTTACAAAGAAGATAGATGATATTGCAGACTTTTATTCTGAGAAGTACGGTGCACCTGTTATACTTACTCCAAGCCCAGATGGCAAAGATTACAGTGAAGATGCTTATGCTACCATAGCCCCTGGCGGAGGTGTTATAAAGAAGTCAGAAGAGGACATTCGTAAGGAAGGTTTGCCGCTTAACAGCCACAAATTTTCCTATGCAGATTTTGGTATTTTTAAAAGTGAGTCTGAATCAACAGAGATAGATATTGAATCTCTTAGTGTTGTAATGAGAGCGCCTAAGGGTACAAATGTTACACGTGTAATGTATGGCGGCGGTCTGAACGTTGAGGGTCACTCAGTTGCAGATACAGAGTGGACTAAGAATCAGGCTGGACTTAAAGCAGATAAGAATTCCGGTTATTGGTATAATGACCTTGGTGTAGAGGCTTATAAAGAAACAATGGATGGCATTGATGCTTACAATAAGGCTAATGGAACTGATATTAAGTTTGGCGTTAATGTAGGTGGAGGTCAGAATCTTGTAGATCAAAACTTTGGTGATTATGTAAATGTAACATGGGATGTTCCAAAGGAAGTAGTTCCTTATACAACAGCTGGTAACGCAGATACTATCTCAATTCAGCTTTGGTATGGTGAAATTGAAGCAGAGAAATACACTCCTATTGAATCACTTGAGCTTGAGAGTGCAGCTCTTACTTATACACAGTCCATTACATTCCCTTATCAGTCTAATGCAAAGAAGACATACAGCGGAAAAACTCTTTCTTCAACAGGCACAGAGTTTAAATATTCCGATTTTGATATTAACTACGATATTACTTGTGATGTATACGCAATTCTCTTTACATTAAAGTCTGCAAGTCCTGTAGATACGATCGTTATGGGTGCTGGTACTTCTGTACGTGACAATTGCAGTGGAGCAACATCTACAAATTGGTTCCAAGCAGACGCTTGTCCGACCGAAGTTGACGGTAAACCTATAAGTCTTGTAAGTGCAGATGCAAGCAAGAGTGAATATACATTCATGTGGATAATGCCGGGAAATATTGCAAAAGGTCTTGTAGCTGATAAAAACGGAAAGTATTCAGGTGATGGCATAAACTATGTAAGTACAGAACAGCCTACAGACAACTTCAAGCTTGCTCTTTATTATGCTGGCAAGGAAGGCAAGGAAGTTTCTAATGTATCTGTTAAGGATGTAACACTGTATTATACAACAGATGATAGAAACAATCAGGCTAAGAAGGATATGTTTGAATCAGATCTTGTTGTTCAGCCGGGTAAGCTTATAATGACTGTTGGCGAAGAAATCGCTCTTAAGTCAAATATAAAGGATTCTACATTTACTAGTGGAAATAATAACATTGCAACAGTTGATGAAAATGGCAATGTTGTAGCAAAGAGCGAAGGTACAACTATTATTACTGTAAAGACTCCTCAGGGTCAGACAAAAGAAATCGAAGTAATTGTTAATGCAGCAGTAACTACTGCAACCACCACCACAACAACTACAACAACGACTACTACCACCACTACAACAACTGCATTTGATCCTACATTAAATGCTTTGTATGGTGATACAAATCTTGATAAGTCAATTTCTTTGATTGACCTTGTATATCTTAATAAGTATCTGGCGGGTATCCTTGATTTCAATCCTCAGCAGATGGAAAATGGAAATGTATTTTATGATAAAACTCTAAATTCTAGAGATTCCAATTTGCTTATGATGTTTATGGTAGAAGTTGCCGACAAGCTTGGTCCTGGAGCAGAATTACCAACAGTATAATAAGAATAAGCAATATAAAAATATGATCAGATAGCTTGATCATTAAAATAAAAGCTGCCGTAAATGTAAAAAATTTGCGGCAGCTTTTTTATTATTATTTGCTTTTTTAGAACGCTTCAAGTCTGGTTTTGAGTTTGCGTATTATCTTTTTTTCCAATCGTGATATATATGATTGAGAAATGCCTATTGCTTCTGCAACCTCTTTTTGTGTACGTTCATGACCATCTATAAATCCAAATCGCATTTCCATGATCTCACGTTCACGTTTATCAAGTCCGGATACAGCTTGCCTTAACATATCACGTTCGGCTTCTGATTCAATATTTCGGCTGACTATATCATCATCTGTTCCAAGAATATCTGATAAAAGCAGTTCATTGCCATCCCAATCTATATTTAAAGGTTCGTCAATGGAGATTTCGCTTTTATGCTGAGATGTCTTTCTAAGAAACATAAGAATTTCGTTTTCAATGCATCGTGACGCATATGTGGCAAGCTTTATTTTCTTTTCGGGACAAAATGTATTCACTGCCTTGATAAGTCCTATGCTGCCTATTGAAACAAGGTCTTCCATGCCTATACCGGTTGATTCAAATTTCTTTGCAATATAAACAACGAGTCTGAGGTTATGCACGATAAGTGTATCACGTGCTTTAGGGTCACCTTGTGACAGCTGCATAAAGACTTCAGTTTCTTCTGTTCCGGTAAGAGGCGGCGGCAAAGTATCTGTGCCATGTATGTAGTGAACACCACATTTTGGCATTAAACTCTGCAAGAGTTTTTTTATATATTCTTTTAACGAAATAAGTTTGCCCATAGGATTCTCCTTTCACAGTGTATGAAGCAGGTTCGGACTGAAAATAGCGGATTTTTGCTTTTCGGCAATGCCAATAAGTACATCTGTACTCATTGTTTTTCCACAGCTTATGCTTTTTATAATGACTTCATCGGGACGAAATACGGGTAAAATTCCACTGCCTGATACGGTAGCATATGGCAGAAGCCTATATCCAGGAAGTTTTTCCGGATGGTTTATATTCGGAATAGACGAAAGTGCCTCTTTTCCAAAAATTATAACGGCTTTTCCGGTAAAGCAATCTATAAGATTGTTTCCCGTATCGGCAAGACCGGTTTGTTTTGCAATGTGAGTGCCTAAACGTACAATGATTTCATAGCTTTCATCAGAATGAAAAAATCTCAGCCTTATCCATGAAAATATCTTTAATAAAAAATAAGCAGCAGCAGTGCATAAAATCAGTGCTGTAAGTGAAAAATGTAGGTATATGCAGCTGCCACTCCATATCAGAAGATCTGCATCTGAAAACGTACACAGAGCCAATATGAAACCTGCAAATGCAAAACTTGTGCATAAGAAAACCGAAAGGCATCTTAAAAACTGCCTTATCGGAGTTATTCCAAATGCTGCACCAACTGGTATTACAGCGGTGAGCAGTTTGACTATAAGCGAGAGAAAAAGCGGCATTTGAGGCAGGAACACTGTTAATGAAGTAAGACTTCCTATAGAAGCCGCTATAAAGCATCGTAGAGTTGACAGCCTTATGTGAGCGAGTTTTGCACTGCCACGCAGCAGTAACCAGTTTACGTAAAGATTCAGGATAAGCAGTACGTCAATATAGATGGTATGCATAAGAATCACCGCCTGTTATTTATTATAGCAAAGCCAATGTGAGAATTTTGTCAAAATGACAATGCTGTATTAGAACAAGTGCTTACAAACTGAGAGGAGAATATTTTTTATGAATGAGTTATCAGATATTATAAGAAGTATGCGTTTGGCACAAAGAGAATTTGCGTCATTTTCGCAGAAAAAGGTCGATGAAATTTTTAAGGCAGCAGCCATGGCGGCAAACAAGATGCGTATTTCACTTGCTGAAATGGCAGTAGAAGAAACAAATATGGGTGTTGTTGAAGATAAGGTTATAAAGAATCATTATGCTGCTGAATATATTTATAATGCCTATAAAAATACAAAGACCTGCGGAGTTGTTGAAAGGGATGAGTCGTTTGGAACGATTAAAATAGCAGAACCTGTAGGCATTGTTGCCGCTGTTATTCCAACAACAAACCCAACTTCAACAGTTATTTTTAAAGTGCTGCTTTGCCTTAAAACACGCAATGCCGTTATAATTTCACCTCATCCACGTGCGAAGAAATGCGTTATGGAAACGATGAAAATAATTAGAGAAGCAGCGGAAGCAGCAGGTGCACCAAAGGGCATTATTGAGTGCATAGAAGAGCCGACCATTGAACTTACAAATGAGCTTATGAAAAGTGTAGATCTTATTTTAGCAACCGGAGGACCGGGAATGGTTAAGTCTGCTTATTCAAGCGGCAAGCCTGCTCTTGGTGTAGGTTCAGGAAATGTACCGGCAATTATAGATGAATCAGCTGATATAAAATCCGCCGTAAACTCAATAGTACATTCAAAGACATTTGATAATGGTCTTATATGTGCCTCTGAACAATCCATTCTTGTGCCGGATAGTATTTTGGGAGAAGTAAAATCTGAACTTATGCTTTGCGGTTGTCATATATTATCAGATGAAAGTGCGGAAGCTGTAAGAAAAATCATTTTGAAAGATGGTGTATTAAATAGTGCAATTGTAGGTCAATCTGCTGAGAAAATAGCGGATATGGCAGGAGTTACTGTACCTCCGGATACAAAGGTGCTTATTGGAATTGTTACAGATGCAAGTTCGGAAGAACCTTTTGCACATGAAAAGCTTTCACCTGTACTTGCACTTTATAAGACAAAGGATTTTGAGGATTCTCTATGCAAGGCTGAAAGACTTATAGAGGACGGTGGCTATGGTCATACAGCATCAATATTTTTGGACACATCAAAGGCAGCAGATAAACTGGCAGCATTTGCAGTACGAATGAAAGCCTGCCGCCTTGTTGTAAATTCTCCGTCATCTCAGGGTGGAATTGGAGATTTGTATAATTTCAATCTCTCACCTTCATTAACGCTTGGCTGCGGTTCATGGGGTGGAAATTCTATATCAGAGAATGTTGGAGTAAAACATCTTTTAAATATAAAAACACTGGCAGAAAGAAGGGAAAATATGCTGTGGCTTCGTATTCCTGAAAAAGTTTATTTCAAAAAAGGATGTCTGCCTGTAGCTTTAAGAGAGCTTAAAGAAGAATATAAAGTAGATAGGGTATTTGTTGTAACAGATTCATTTCTTTTTAAATCCGGAAGTATAGATGTTGTAACAGATCGTCTTCATGCTATGGGAATATCTTATAAAGTTTATTCAGATGTTGAACCTGACCCATCACTTTCAAGTGTAAGAGCAGGCGCTAAATCGATGGAGAATTTTTCTCCTGATGCTATTATTGCATTCGGAGGCGGTTCTGCAATGGACGCCGCTAAGATCATGTGGACACTCTATGAGCATCCCGACATTGATTTTATGAATATGGCAATGCGTTTTTCTGATATAAGAAAGCGTATTTATAGTTTCCCTAAAATGGGTGAAAAATCTATATTCATAGCAATTCCGACATCTTCAGGCACTGGTTCAGAGGTAACACCATTTGCGGTAATAACAGATGAGGAAAGCGGCATAAAATATCCGCTTGCTGATTATGCACTTATGCCGACAATGGCAGTTGTTGATACTGATATGATGATGAGTCAGCCAAAATCGCTTACAGCTGCTTCGGGAATAGATGCACTTACTCACGCACTTGAAGCATATGCCTCTGTTATGGCAAGTGATTATACAGACGGAATGGCACTTTTAGCGATAAAGAATATATTTGAGTATCTGCCTGTATGCTATGAAGACGGCAGTAATGCCGTTGCACGTGAAAAAATGGCAAATGCAGCAACGATGGCAGGAATTGCTTTTGCAAATGCATTTTTAGGATTATGTCATTCAATGGCACATAAACTTGGAGCGTTTCATCATTTACCACATGGTGTTGCAAATGCACTGCTTATAACGGAAGTTATGAAATTCAATATATCAAAAGCACCAAGAAAGATGGCAACCTTTTCGCAATATGCCTATCCTCATGCAATTGAAAGATATGCCGAATGTGCAAGATTTATCGGCATAGAAGGCAGCAGTGACGAAGAATTGTTTGATGGTCTTGTTAAAAAGATAGAGGAACTTAGAGCAAACATCGGTATTTATGATAATATAAGAGCATATGGTATTAAAGAAGAAGACTTTATGGCAAGTCTAGATGCTATGACTAAACAAGCTTTTGATGACCAATGTACCGGTGCTAATCCAAGGTATCCTCTTATGAATGAAATAAAAGAACTATATTTAAGGCTTATTTAAAATAAATTTATAAATAACGCAGAGCTTTAGCGGCTTTGCGTTATTTTTCGTGTGGATTCAAAATAAATATAATTGCTTTTTTATAATTTATTATAAGCTATTGTAAGAAAAAACCATAATCTGCTAACTTGACATATAACCGCTAAAATGGTACAATAAAGAAAGTAATTTATAGAATGGAGGACTTTATGTGAACGTAACTCTGATAACTCATACACCAATGCCTGAAAAGGTTGTAGCTGCTGCCGCAAAACTTTGTTATTCTGACAGTAAAGCTTCTGAACTTATGGAAAATATGTCTGATGAAAAGGCACAGCAGTTTGTAGATATGCTTGCAGGACTTGGACATGAAAGTCCTGTTGAACACGTGACATTTACTTTTGGAATAGACGGGGTTTCACGTTCATTTTTGGCACAGATAACACGTCATAGAATTGCATCATTTTCTGTTCAAAGCCAGCGATATGTGAAACAAAATAATTTTGAATTTATAATCCCTCCAGCTATTGCAGCAGATTTTGAACTTGCTGAAATATATAAAAAGTCGATGGACGATGCTATAAATACATATAATATACTTGCAGATCGTTTGCAGCAGAAATATATTCCAATGTTTTTGGAACAGGGACTTAGCGAAAAGGCAGCATATTCAAAGGCTGAAAAAATGGCTATTGAAGATGCAAGATATGTTCTTCCAAATGCCGGTGAAACAAAAATGGTCGTTACTATGAATGTAAGAAGCCTTAGAAATTTCTTTCGCTTGCGTTGCTGCAATAGAGCTCAGTGGGAGATTCGAGCTGTCGCTGATGAAATGCTCACACTTTGTTGCGAAGCTGCACCGGCACTTTTCAATAATGCTGGCCCATCATGCTGTGCCGGAGCGTGTACAGAAGGAAAAATGACCTGCGGCAAGTCAAGCGAAGTTCGTGAAAAGTACAAGGCGATGAGAGGTAATTACAATGGGTAAACTTATTGTGCTTGATGGAATAGACGGCTGCGGAAAAACAACGCAGTTCGGTCTTTTATATGAAAAGCTCAAAGAGATGAATATGCCATTGCAGACAGTAAGCTTTCCGGAATATGATAAACCATCTGCCGCACTTGTAAAAATGTATCTTGGCGGTGAATTTTCAGATGTTCCGGGCGGTGTGAATTCATATGCAGCATCAAGTTTTTATGCAGTTGACCGATTTGCAAGCTATAAATTATATTGGGAAAGAGCCTATAAAAGCGGCAGTCTTATTTTAGCAAGCAGATATACTACATCCAATGCAATTCATCAAATGGGAAAACTTCCACGTGACCAGTGGGATGATTATCTTTTTTGGCTTGAAGATTATGAATACGGCAAACTTGGACTGCCAAAGCCGGATCTTGTGATATTTCTTAGCCTTCCGCTTTCTGCGTCACAAAAGCTGCTTATGAATCGTTATGATGGTGACGACGGCAAAAAGGACATACATGAATCCGATCTTGAATATTTGCGTCAGTGTATTGTAAGTGCTGAATATGCTGCTAAAAAAATGGGCTGGAAAGTTATAGATTGTTTTAAAGATGGCAAAATCAGAGATATTGGGGACATAAACAGCGAACTTCTTAAGATAGTTAAAGAAGTTTTGGATTCAAGTTATTTTAATTTAAGTTAAAGGAGATCATTATTATGGTATATGTATTTCTTGCAGATGGCTTTGAAGAAACAGAAGCAATATCACCTATTGATATGCTTTGCCGTGCAGGTAAAGAAGTTACTACAGTTGGTGTTACCGGCAAGACAGTTACAAGTTCCCATGGCATTTCGGTTATATCAGATATGACCGAGGATGAGTTTACAGATGAAAGTGTAGATTTAAGCAATATTGAAATGATAGTTCTTCCTGGAGGTATGCCGGGTACTTTGAATGAAGAATCATCATCTGTAGTGCAGGGTGCCATTGATTATTGTGCAGAGAATAACATTCCAATCGGTGCTATCTGCGCTGCTCCGTCAATTCTTGGTCACAAGGGACTTTTAAATGGCAAAAATGCCATTTGTTACAGTGGATTTGAAAAAGAACTTCATGGTGCTGTTATTGCAAAGAACAAAGGCGTTGTAACAGACGGTAACATAACTACAGCAAGAGGTGCAGGAGTTGCGATTGAATTTGGTCTGGAGCTTGTAAAAGTTCTTTGCGGCAGTGATGTTAGAGATAAGATAAAAGAATCCATTCTCATGGATTGACATAGACTTAACATAAGATTTAATATAAATAGTATGGATAAAATAACTGATGCTAAAAGCACTCTTCGCAGAGGGATGAAGGCTTTGCGAGCAAGTATTTCTCTTAGTGAGAAGAATTTACTTGACATTAAAATGCAGGAAAAACTTTTTGATTCTTCATTTTATAAGCAGGCGGATACTTTGCTTACATTTATATCTATAGGAAGTGAACCTGATACATTAAAGATAATTAAAAGAGCAGTTCAGGACGGCAAAACTGTAGCTGTTCCAAAATGTTTGCCGAAAAGGCAAATGGCATTTTATATTATAAAAGATATAAGTGACTGCGAAGAAGGTTCATACGGTATTTTTGAGCCTAAGAGCTTTTGTAGTGAAGTTGATTATAAAAGCGGAAATATAATATGCCTTGTACCGGGACTTGCATTTGACCGGAAGTTTGCACGTATTGGTTACGGCGGCGGATATTATGATAGATTTCTGGCAGTTCATTCAAATATATTTGCCATTGGTTATTGTCCCGAAAGATGCGTTATAGAAAAAGTTCCTACAGAGGATACGGATATACGCCTTGACGGACTGATTACTGAAAAAACAGTGGAGGTACTATATGGAAAATAAAAAGCCAAACAGCAGTGAAGAAATTGTACGGCAGTTGCTTGCCGAGAAATTGGGAACAGTTGAGGATAGAAAAAAATTTAATCAAAACAATCATAGTGTGAGTGCAGCGGCTGTTGAAACACCTGAACGCAAACCAGAATCAACAACACTGGAATCTGTAATGCCTGAACCTTTGTCTGATGCAGAAAACAATATTGAACAAGAACCTGAAATTTTGAAGCAGTCGATATCAACACCAATACAAACGCCAGCACCCGAAAAAGCTCCGGTAGCAACAACTGAACAATCAATGCCAACACCGACACCGGAAATGATTCGTGCAGCTGATATTTTGGAAGAAAGAGCAGTCAGAAGCAAGATGGCAGAGAAGAAGAATGGAAATACAAAGGTTCGTTCAGAGGAAGATTCACTTTACGATGATCTTGACGGTATAAGTCAGACGCAGATGCATAGGAGAAAGCCAAATACAGCAGGCGGGAAAGAAAAGAAGAAAAAAAAGAAAAAGGGTATGAGAGCTTTGCGTTCAATTATTCTTGCCGCTTTTATACTTATTATTTCAATAGTCTTTGCATTGCTCATAATTGTATATGGACGAGATGTGCTTGGTATAAATAATGACAGCACCACAAAGATCATAACTATACCACAAGGTGCAGATACCGGAGAGATCGCAGATATTCTTGAAAAAGAAGGCGTTATTACATATCCGTCACTTTTTAAAGTGTTTGCTGGCTTTAGCGGAAAAGATGCAAATTTTACAGCAGGTGACCATGAATTGCGTCCTGATATGGCGTATGATACAATATTTGAAAATTTGGCATCACCATCACTTGGAAGCAAAGATGTTGTAAATATAGCATTTCCCGAAGGAATTACCATTGTGGAAGCGTCAGATCTGCTTGAAGATCAGGGTGTATGTGACGCTGATGATTTTATTGATTATTTTAATAACAAGTCAAAATGCGGACTTGCATATGAAACTCATCTTCCAAGCTTTACAAACGGTAAATTCTATAAGATGGAAGGCTATCTATTTCCAGACACATATCAGTTCTATACTAATATGGACGTTGACCTTGTGTGCCAGAAGATCCTCAGAAATTTCAATGATAAAATAACAGATCGTGATTATGAACGTATGGAAACGCTTGGAATTTCTCTTGACGATACACTCATAATTGCGTCTATGATACAGCGTGAAGCAGGCTCACTTGATCAGATGACACGTATTTCATCTGTATTTTGGAATCGACTTAATAATCCTCAGGATTTCCCGAAATTACAATCCGACCCTACAGGCGGTTATGTTGAAGATGTTATAAAGCCTCACATTGATAAATACGATCAAGAGCTGTTTAATAGTTATGATACATATATTTGTGATGGACTTCCGGCAGGTGCTATATGCAACCCGGGTTATGATGCAATTCAGGCAGCATTGTATCCTGCTTCAACAGATTACTTCTATTTTTATTCCAATATCAATACAAAGGAAACTTATTTCTCCAGAACACTTGCCGAACATGAGGCTTGGATAAAAAAAGTTAAAGGAAATCAGTTTGTTGCAACAGAACCAGTTATTACAATTCCATCAGGTGACGGTACAGATGCAGCAGTCAGTGATGCTGCCGATGGAAACAGCGATATAACAACTACTACGGAGGCATCGGAGTAAAAAAGTATGGCAAATGAAAAAATTAAAGTGCCTGAGGTGCTTGTACCAGCAGGCGATGCAGAACGTTTAAAGGCTGCTGTTGACTTTGGAGCAGATGCTGTATATTTAGGTGGCAAACAGTTTACTATGAGAGCGGCGACTGCCGGATTTTATGGAGAACAGTTAAAAGAAGCGGTGGATTTTGCACATTCAAAGAATGTTAAGGTTTACCTTACCTGTAATACACTCCCACGTAATAATGAGATCAGTGCATTTCCAGAATTTTTATTAGATGCACAGAATGCCGGTGTTGACGCTTTGATAGTTGCAGACCTTGGACTGCTTTCAATGATAAAGAAATATGCTCCAAATATGGAGATCCATATGTCTACACAAACAGGCATTGTAAATTATGAAACTGCTAATGCTTTGTATGATATGGGTGTACGCCGAGTGGTTTTGGCAAGAGAATTGTCGCTTGATGATATATCAGAGATAAGACGAAATATTCCAGAAGATTTGGAAATAGAAGCATTTGTTCATGGTGCGATGTGTGTTTCATTTTCAGGAAGATGCCTTTTGTCAGCTTATCTTACAGGAAGAGATGCCAACAGAGGTGCTTGTGCCCAGCCGTGCAGATGGAAGTATCATCTTATGGAAGAAACAAGACCAGGACAATTTTTCCCGGTTGAAGAAGATGATTCAGGAACATATATAATGAATTCAAAAGATCTTTGCATGATAGATTATATTCCTGAACTTGTAAAAGCAGGTGTAAACAGCCTTAAAATTGAAGGTAGGGCAAAGTCGGCATATTATGTTTCTATTGTTGCCAATGCCTATCGCAGTGCGGTTGATGCATATATGGCAGGAAAGCCACTTCCGGAATGGGTGCATAATGAAGTTTATCATGTAAGTCATCGTGATTATTGTACAGGATTCTTTTTTGGACATCCAAGTGATTGTCAGAGATATGAAGATAACAGTTATCTTAAAGCTTCAGATGTAATAGGAGTGGTTGATAAGTGTGAGAACGGATTTGTATATGGTACTCAACGAAATCGATTTTTCGCAAATGATATTATAGAAATTCTTGCACCAAAAAAGCCGCCTGTAGAAATTGCCTTGAATGGTCAGCTTTATAATGGCAATGATGAGATCATAGAAACCGCAAATCATGCCATGATGAAAATAAAGTTTCCGTGCAGGGAGGAATTTCCTGTCGGTTCGGTTATAAGAAAAAGAACAGAATTATAGTATTGAAATAATTTTTTTAAGGCTGCTGCATGAATTGAATGCGGCAGTCCTTTTTTGTTGATAAAGAAAAAACAATTTTTTAGTCGAATTATAATAAAAAATGAATACTGCACAATTTAAACAATATACTTTGATTGTGAAATATGACCTGATATCTTAGTATAAAATTGTGTAAATGGTGCAAATTACTAATTTTTTGAAAAGAATTTTGAAATAACTATTGCAATTTTAAACTATATTTGATATAATAAATGTATGTTTAGGTTCTTTAGTGCAAATTTTCTTTGAACGTATTATGTTGCAATGGAAAACATACTGTCTTTTCAGGATGAGTCAGTATTGTCTGACTAAAAAACCAAGCGAGAGAGAATGCGATTTTTGTTTAATGCATTATCGCACAAATACAATATGTAAAAATATAGTGGAAAGGAAAAGATAAAATGAAGTTAAAAAAAGTGCTTTCTATTTTAACTGCTTGCTGTACAGCAGTTACCACAGCAACTGCCGGATTTGGTCTAAGTTCGGTCGCTGCGGATACGGGAATAACGTTTACTGTTGGTGAAGCTATCGGTAAACCGGGTGATACTGTTGACCTTACAGTTGAAGTAGACAAATTAAGCGGCGACTATGTAGAGGCTGTAAACAGCGGACGGTTGAACATATCAACGTATCAGAGCCAGGATGCCAAGCTTGTTGATTCGGCAACGGCAACGGCTGGTGATGCGTTTAAAAATGCTATTGCAGCTGGAGAAAACATTGATTGCAGCACATATAAGTGGATGTTTGCTGCCAATGAGGAATTATTTGAATCGACTGATGATACAACTATCCTGACGTTTCATCTTAAACTTGCTGATTCAAATAAAGCTTTGGCGTTGGTTAAAAAATTAAAAATTGACGGCGAAGGCTATGTATTTGAAAATGATGAGTATAGGGTAGTAGAAAATGATGGCGAAATTGCAACTTATACTGGTTATAAAGTACCAATAAGCTTGGTAGATGCTTATGCTGCCAGTGAGGTAGATGAAGATTTTGATGTTAAAACTGAAAGCGGCTATGTAACATTAGTTTTTCCTGTTAAATCTCAAGAAACAACTACTACACCAAGTACTACAACAACTACCACTACAAGCACAACAGCAGATTCAACTGATACATCAACATCTACAAGTGTATCAACAAGTTCAACTACAGCACCAACTACTACAGCAACAACTACTACAAAGAATGTTGATGGATTTGCACTTCAAATGATAGGTCGTGCAGAGGACGGAAAAGGCGAATTCGTAAATGTAGGTGAAACAGCTGCTATTGGATGTGCTGTTAAGAATGCAGAAAAGGAAGGCATAAAACTGCTTACTGCCAAGGGCAGATATATATTAAGTGATGCACTTAATGAAGTTATTAAACCTTCACCTATGCCGGACGGAAGCGAAGTTAAGGATTGGTTCAATTGTCAGGACTTCCTGTTTTCAGAAGATGGATACGAAGGAGTTGGTTATTGGAATGTAAATGCACATGAGAATGTTTTTATTCTTGATGCAACTTATGCTGCAAAAAAACCTTTCCCAGATGATGAAATGATATTCGGTATATTTTATGATGTTGCCGATGCAGACACAGTAATAAAAACTGCTGAAAAATATGGTATTGCACCACAAATAAATTCAAAGGGCGAAACTTATTATGCATTTGAAGTCTTCCCTGATACCGAATTTCCTACATGGGAGTGGACAGATGATAAAGAAAAGAATCTTTATGCCTCAGGTGAAATGCAGCTTTTAAGCGGATATGTTAATATAGTTGTAGAACCTGCACAGACAACTACCACAGAAGAAACAACCACCACTACAACCACTACAACTACCACAACGACTACTACAACCACAACAACCACCACAACAACAACTACTACCACAACTCAGCCGACTATTACTACAACAAAAGTTACAACAATCAATTATGATGGATTATGGGTAGAAATGGCTGGACGTGCAGCTGATGATGAAACTGGAAGAATTTACATAAGTCCTGGAGAAGATGCATATTTCGGACTTGTCGCACATAATGCTACTGAACCTTCTTTGGCTATAAGAGGTAAATATTCTCTTAGTGATGCACTTGCAGAAATCGTTGAACCTGATGTATATACTGATTCCAACGGCAAAAGATGGATCCCAGCTATAGATTTCCAGTTTGGCGTAGATTGCTGGCAGATAAATGCTGATGAACTTGTATTCCTTACAAATAATGCCGATGCCAGTGAGGGTGCATTTAAAGATGGTGAGCTTATATTTGGCGGTGGTTATAAGATAGCTGATATAGCAACAGTAAGAAGCGTAGCAGATAAGTATGGTATGAAGCCAATTCAGCTTGATGATGGAACATGGGTTTATGATTTTGAAATAAAAATTGATCCTACATATAGCGGTTGGGAATGGCTTGATACTAATCAAAAGAATGTTTATCCAGATAAATTGACACTCAAGGAAAGCAGTTCTGTTTATATTCTTGCTGAACAGCCGGTAATTCCTACTGATCTTTATGTTCAAATGGGTGCTGCAAATGATGAAGGCAGCAAATATATCACTCCTGGTGAAACAGCAAACGTTGGTCTTATGGCATATAATGCTACAGAACCTACAATGGGTATTCGTGGTAAATATATTCTCAGCGATGCGCTTAAGGCAGTAATTGAACCAGAAACTGAGGGTGTGTTTATTCCTGTAGAGGATTATCAGTACGGTGATGCAGTTTGGACATTAAATTCTAATAATTTAATATTTATTTCTAATACAACTGAAATCAGTGAAAATGTATTTGAAGACGGTAAGCTTATATTCGGTGCTAAATATAATGTAAAGGATGCTGAAGCAGTAAAGCTGGCAGCAAGTATGTATGGCATTGAAATGGTGACCGATGAAAATGGCGTAAATTATTATCCTTTCCCAATTTATATTGATACTGATTATTCTAACTGGGAGTGGCTTAATAAAAACGAACAGAATCTTTATAAATATAACGGACTTAGACTTGAAAAAGTTGGTTATGTAAATATTATTGCTGATAAAGATCCAAGTTATGATGATGTAGTTCAGCTTGTTATCTCTAAGAATTACTATGATGAGAATTCATGGAATGAAGGAAATGTAGAAGTTTCATTAAATGTATTTAATGACTTTATCGGCTCTGAAGGCGTTCGTGGCAAGATGCAGCTTGATAAAAATCTTAACCAGTTTATAACATTTTCAGATTATGAAAACGGTGATGCTTACGATTGGCTCGACAGCATGATGGCTGTACCTGAACCTATGATATTTGCAGCTGCTATAGGTAATAATAATGTTACAAAGGCTGCTGATGGTGCATATATTTTGACATATAAATATGACACAAATATGAGCTATGATGAAGCTGTATCATTGGCAAAGGAGCTTGGCATTTCAACTGAAACTGTAGATGGCAAGACATATTATGTATTCCCCGTTGTTGCTTTGAAGGATAGTCGTACACCGTGGGAGTTCCTTGACAATGAAGGAAATAATATGTTTAATTATGACGCAGCAGAGGTTGTAGACGGTGCGATTTATCTTGAAGTTCCGGAAGAAACAACCACCACTACAACTACAACAACTACCACAACAACTACTACAACAACCACGACCACAGAAGAAACAACAACCACTGCAACCACAACGACCACGGAAGAACAAACAACAACAACTACTACAACAACAGAAGAGTCAACTACTACTACCACAACAACAACCACGACTACAGAAGAAACAACAACTACTACAACTACAACGACCACAGAAGAGACAACTACTACCACAACAACAACCACGACTACAGAAGAAACAACAACTACAACAACGGAAGAAACCACAACAACCACTACAACGACAACTACAACCACAACAACAACTACTACCACAAGCACCACGACCACAGAAGAAACAACAACCACTACAACTACAACGACAACGACAACTACAACCACAACAACAACTACTACCACAAGCACCACGACCACAGAAGAAACAACAACCACTACAACTACAACAACGGAAGAACCAAAAACTACAACTACAACAAGCACAACAACAACCACCACAACCACAGAATCTGGAACAACAACTACAA
>CANOIR010000021.1 GCA_947566125.1 uncultured Ruminococcus sp.
TAGAAAAGGTTTTTTCCTCTTCGCTGCATAATTTTTTTAAAGTACTTTGCAGAAATGAACAAGTGAGTCAAGCTCATGAGATATTCCGTTCATACCGTTCACTTAACCGTAAGGCTCAAGGCTGTATCAAAGCTGTCCTTGAGTATGTTACACCTCTTACAGAGGAACAAAAGGTACGCATTACAGAGCTTGTAAAGCGTAAAACCGGTTATGAAAAGGTGGAGCTGGAGCTTATATATAATCCACGTATTATGGGTGGATTTATTCTTCGTGCAGGCGATTATAGATATGACAGAAGCACAGCAAGTGCTGTAGCTCATATGAAAAAAGGTCTTATTCGTCCGGGTGCTGAATCTTATTCAAATAGAAACAAGAAGAGCTCTCATGTTATTAAGGCAACTCTGGAATATGTAACAACGCCTACAGAAGAGCAAAAGACAAGAATTATCGAGCTTATCAGGAAGAAAACCGGATATAAAGAAGTTGAGCTAAACTTGAAGGAAAATAAAGAGCTTATCGGCGGTTTTGTACTCCGTGCCGGTAATTTACGGTATGACCGCAGTGCTGTCCGTGAGATTGCGAATATGCGGCGAAAACTTATGCGGAGGTGACAGAAATGGCAATGAATGCCAATGAAATTATTTCTGTGCTGAAAAGTGAAATTGCGGATTTTGACCGCAAATCGGCACTTATGGAAACCGGTACAGTTGTGAGCGTAGGTGATGGTATCGCTACTGTATTTGGTCTTCAAAGAGTTATGTATGGTGAGCTTGTAGAGTTTGAAAACGGTACAAGAGGCATTGTACAAAATATTGAAATGAAAACCGTAGGCGTTGTTATGCTCGGAAGTGACCGTGGCATTACTGAAGGTTCTCAGGTTATACGTACAAAAAAGCGTGCTGGTGTTGGCGTTTCAAAAAGCGTTATAGGACGTGTTGTAAATGCACTTGGTAGTGCTATTGACGGCGGTCCGGATATAATTGCTGAGGATTTTTATCCTATCGAACGTGAAGCAGCAGGTGTTGCTGACAGAAAGTCTGTATCTGTTTCTATGCAGACCGGTATACTTTCTATAGATTCCATGTTCCCAATAGGAAGAGGTCAGCGTGAGCTTATTATTGGTGATAGACAAACAGGAAAGACATCTATTGCTATTGATACTATTATAAATCAGCGTGGAAAAGATGTTATATGCATATATGTTGCAATAGGTCAAAAGTCATCTACTGTTGCAAAAGTTGTATCAATGCTGAAAAAGCATCATGCAATGGATTATACTGTTGTTATGGCAGCGTCTGCAAGTGAACCTGCACCGGTACAGTATATTGCACCATATTCCGGTACTGCTATTGCTGAATACTTTATGGATCAGGGAAAAGATGTGCTTATTGTTTATGATGATCTTTCAAAACACGCTGTAGCATATCGTACAATGTCCCTTTTGCTTCATAGACCACCGGGAAGAGAAGCATATCCTGGTGACGTATTCTATCTGCATTCAAGACTGCTTGAACGTTCATGTCGTCTTGATGAAGCACACGGTGGCGGAAGCATCACAGCTTTGCCTATTATTGAAACTCAGGCAGGAGATATTTCTGCATATATCCCTACAAATGTAATATCCATTACAGATGGTCAGATATTCCTTGAATCAGAGCTATTTAATTCAGGTATGCGACCGGCTGTAAACGTTGGTTTGTCTGTAAGCCGTGTAGGTGGTGCAGCTCAAACAAAGGCTATGAAGAAGGTTTCAAGCAAGATGCGTGTTGATCTGGCACAGTTCAGAGAGCTTGAGGTGTTTACCCAGTTCAGTTCAGATCTTGACCCTGCAACACAGGAAATGCTTGACCACGGTCATGTGCTTATGGAGCTTTTGAAACAGCCGCTTTATAATCCGCTTTCAGTTTGGGAACAGGTAGTTATTCTGGCAGCAGCATCAAATGGTTGTCTTGACGATATTCCGGTAAAGGATATTACTCAGTTTAGAAAAGGTCTTATAAACTTTATCAGTTCAAGTCACAGTGAGCTGGCAAATGCTATCCAGACAGAAGGAACGCTTTCAGATGAACAGTTATCACAGATAATAGATATAACTCTGGAATATAAAAAGCAGGTGAGCTGATATGGCTAATATGCACGAAATCAAGGAGCGTATAAAAAGCGTAAGCGACATCAAAAAGATAACAAATGCAATGTATCTTATTTCTTCGTCAAAGCTTAAAAAGGCAAGAAAATCTCTTGATGCTACAGAGCCGTATTTCAGCAAGCTTTTGTATGCTATAAGAAGTATTTTGTCTAGAGTTCCGGAAGAAGCTGATGAGATAGTATTTTTTGATACTCGAAAGCAGATTCCGCCTGAAAAACGCAGCCGACTTATTATTGTAATAACAGCGGATAAAGGTATGTGCGGTGCTTATAACCATAATGTTATAAAAGAAGCAGAGTCAATGATAAGTGAAACCGGTATGAATTATCTTTCAGTTATGGGTCAAGTGGGAAGAATGTATTTTCAAAGACTTGATAAAAAAGATAATATAACACTGGATAAGAATTTTTTCTATACAACACAAAATCCTACACTTTATCGTGCAAGAAATATTGCTGAAGAAGTTTTAGAGCGTTTTGAAAAAGGTGAGGTTGATGACGTTTACGTTGTTTATACCGATATGGAAAGCTCAGCTGAATGTACAGTGCGTGTTCAGCAGCTTTTGCCGTTGGATGTAACACATTTTATAAAAAGTGATAAGGATATAACTAAGCATCATGAAGCAGAGTTTTATCCTAATATTGAAGCTGTTATGTGCCATCTTATCCCGAATTTCATGAAGGGCTTGATTTACGGCACAATGGTTGAATCCTTCTGTTCAGAGCAGCAGGCACGAATGAGTGCAATGGATTCAGCTACTACCAGTGCTAAGGATATGCTGCATACCCTTTCTTTACAGTACAACCGTGCAAGACAGGCGGCTATTACTCAGGAGATAACGGAAATTTGCAGCGGAAGCGAAGCACAGACTTCGGGAGGTAATTTCTAATGGATAAAGGTAAAATAGTACAGGTGCTAGGTCCTGTTGTAGATGTTCAGTTTGAAACAGGTCATATGCCTATGATACGTGATGCACTTACTGTTGATAACGGCGGTAAGGAATGCGTTATGGAGGCAATGCAGCATATGGGCAATGGAATCGTACGCTGTATTTGTCTTTCATCGACTGACGGATTTACAAAGGGAATGGAAGTTGAAAACACAGGCGGTCCTATAAAAGTTCCGGTAGGTCCGGCAACACTTGGAAGAATGTTCAATGTTTTAGGTGAAACTATTGATAACAAAGGACCTGTACAGACTGATTTAAGATGGGAAATCCACAGAGAAGCACCATCATTTCGTGATCAAAGTCCGGTTGTTGAAATGCTTGAAACAGGCATTAAAGTAATAGATCTGCTTGCACCTTATGCCAAGGGCGGTAAGGTAGGACTTTTTGGCGGTGCAGGTGTCGGCAAGACTGTACTTATTCAGGAGCTTATAAGAAATGTAGCTACTGAACACGGTGGATATTCTATATTTACCGGTGTAGGAGAACGTTCCAGAGAAGGTAATGACTTATGGCACGAAATGACAGATTCAGGAGTTATAAATAAGACTGCACTTGTATTTGGTCAGATGAATGAACCACCTGGATCAAGAATGCGTGTTGCACAGACAGGTCTTACTATGGCAGAATACTTCCGTGATGAAAGCCATCAGGACGTACTTTTATTTATTGATAATATTTTCAGATATGTTCAGGCAGGTTCAGAGGTTTCCGCATTGCTTGGCAGAATGCCTTCAGCAGTTGGTTATCAGCCAACTCTTGCAAATGAACTTGGTGAACTTCAGGAGAGAATCACTTCTACTAAAAATGGTTCTATAACATCTGTTCAGGCGGTATATGTGCCGGCAGATGATCTTACTGACCCAGCACCTGCTACTACATTTGCACATCTTGATGCTACAACAGTTCTTTCAAGAAAAATTGTTGAACAGGGTATTTATCCGGCAGTAGATCCGCTGGAATCCACTTCAAGAATTCTTGAGCCTGATGTTGTTGGCGAAGAGCATTATAGAGTAGCAAGAAAGGTTCAGGAGCTTTTGCAGAAATATAAAGAACTTCAGGATATTATTGCTATTCTTGGTATGGAAGAACTTGATGAGAACGATAAGATCGCTGTATATAGAGCAAGAAAAGTTCAAAAGTTCCTTTCCCAGCCATTCCATGTAGC
Organism: uncultured Ruminococcus sp.; assembly: GCA_947566125.1. Classification (GTDB taxonomy): domain Bacteria; phylum Bacillota; class Clostridia; order Oscillospirales; family Ruminococcaceae; genus Ruminococcus_C. The sequence goes on from CANOIR010000021.1 coordinate 4,261, forward strand.
TGAAGTATTTACAGGCATACCGGGCAAATATGTACCTGTTGCTGAAACTGTAAGAGGCTTTAGAATGATAGTTGATGGTGAATTAGATGATTATCCGGAGAATGCATTCTTTAATGCAGGAACTATTGATGAGGTCATAGAAAGAGCTAAAGCGGAGGTTGGTGCTAATGGCTAAGACCTTTTACTTGGAGCTGCTTGCATCGGATAGACCGTTTTATGTTGGTGAGTGTGAGCATCTTGTATATCCTGCAAGTGATGGACTTATGGGAATACTGCCGGGACATGAAACGCTTGTAACGGTTATTGAGCCTGGTGAGATAAAATATAAGGTAGACGGTCAGTGGCGGTATTGTGCTATTAGTGATGGCTTTGCAGAGGTTCGAGGCGACTATGTACTTATATTGGGCGATGCGATCGAACTTCCTGAAGAAATAGATGTAAAACGTGCTGAAGAAGCTGCTGAAAGGGCAAAGGAACTTATGGAGCAGAAGCAAGGCATGATGCAATATTATCACACACAGGCAGCACTTAACCGAGCTATGAACAGACTCAAAATTTCCAGAAAGCATAATCATGATATATAGTATATAAAAACTATTATAATATATAATAAGAAAAGGGGCTGTTGCAGAGATTTGATTTGCAACAGCCCCTTTTTTGTATCCCTCCACCACCGGTCCCTTTTCAAGGGAGGCTTTTTTCTGTATACTTTAAATGATTAAAAAGTGAAAGATGGGAGTCGTAGATCGGTCGAGCTGGCAACAGCTTGTTTTTGCTGCATATACTCTTCACAAATATGTTTATTCTTTCATAGAATGGTTTAAGCCGAAGCCGTAATGTATCTGAAACGGAGATGGTTTTATGGAGAGAAGAAAAATTCTGATTGCCGGCGGAGATATTAGAATGCTTTATGCAGCATTAAATCTGTCGGATATTTATGATGTAGGGATTATGGGATATTCGGAAGAGATGCTTTTGGGCGAAGGAAAAGAAATTTTTGAAAAATTAAAAAAGACAGACGGTAATGCTGATGTGTTACTGCTGCCGCCGGTAGTTACAGATAAAAGCGGAAAAATAAATGCACCATTTTATAAAAAAACACTTGAAATTTCAGAAGTTATAGGGAAGGTAAAGGAAAGCGGCGTTCTTTTAATGGGCATCAAAGGTGAAGAGGCAAAGGAAGCAGCTGCAAGAAAAAATATATGGTCGTATAATTATATGAAGGATGAAACGCTTGCTCTTGCAAATGCAGTTCCAACAGCAGAAGCAGCGATTAAAATAGCTATTGAAAGGACTGGCAGAACCATCTGGAATAGTCGAGTTTTGGTTACCGGCTTTGGCAGAATAGGAACTATACTAAGTGACAGACTTCTGAAACTTGGTGCAGATGTGACAGCAGCAGCTCGGACAGAATACGCCAGAATGAAGATAAAAGCAATGGGAGCAGTGCCAGCAAAAATATTGCCGGCTAAGAGCTACCTTTCAGAAATGGATATAATTTTTAATACAGTGCCGGCGGAGATATTTACGTTTGATGATGTTATGAGCTTGAAAAAAGATTGCGTATTTATAGAGCTTGCCTCAGCACCCGGAGGCGTAGATAAAAAAGCTGTAAAAGCAATTGGCAATAATTATTTGTGTGCATCAGGACTTCCGACAAATGTTATAGGTTGACACAAAGAGAAAAAAGATGTATAATAAAAAAGTAAGTTTTTAGGGCAAAAAATTACAGTGCTTGTATAAAAGCAACAAAAATAGGAAAAATATTCTTTTGTAAATTTTAAAAAAAATGCCCTTAATCACTTGACATTCTGACGGGAATATGTTAAAATACTTTTGTAAATTGATTACAAGGGTTCATGCACCGTAACACTTTAATCAATAATACAGTGTGTTCTGAGATTAGCAGACGAGTAAATTTATATGTTTTTATATAAGCTTACAATTGCAATCACGTGTGCAAAACCGGGAACACGAAAAAAATTATAAAGAGAGGTAATTGGAAATGAAGAAGATTCTTAACAGAGTCTTGGCTGCTGCTGTTGCAGTTCCAATGGCACTTACACAGAGTGTTGTTATGAACATCTCTGCTGAAGATGCTGGAGTTAAGTCACTCACTCTGGATACTTTCATTGAGATCCCTGCTGATCAGACAGAATCAACATGGAATCTTAAGATGCTCAACGTTGTTACATCTATAGAAGGTACACAGAAAGAAATCGCCAAGGATGATTTCCTTGATCTGCTTCCTAAGAACAATTCATATACAATCCTTATCAAGGAGCTTATGAGCGAAGCTGCAAATCCGGTTCTGACAGTTAACAACGGCATTGTTACAATTAAGGCAGCTGTTGATATGACTCACTATGCTGAATCTGAGATTTATTCAGAAATTCGCCAGGCACTTAAAGATAAGGGTTATACAGATGAAGTAGTAATGAACGAATTCAATAAGACTATTGAAGTTACGGCTGCTGTTGATGCAAATGTTCTTATGGATGGCAAGGATGTTGACGTTAATGTTGATGTTACTGCTGACGGCGAGGCTCTTGACATTTATTCAATGTCTACATATTTTGAGGGTCTGACAAAGGAACTTGCAGCTTCTGTAATTGCACAGACAGGTGCTGATCTTGCTGAAGTTGCTGATTCTATGGGCGACATTGAGCTTATCAAAAAGCTTAAGAACGTTGAAAAGAAGATGAGAAAGGCTGCTAACTTTAGCCATGATGCTCGTTCTTATGCAAATGCTGATGAAATGCTCGCTGCTGTTTCTGCTTTCGTTGCAAAGAAGACATCAGCTTACAAAGTTCCTGCTTCTGTAGATGAGGCCGTTGCAAGACACGGTTATAAATTTAATAAGGCTATTGAACTTGTGAATGATATTACTATTTCAAGTGGTTACACACTTGATGTTGATGCTAACGATGTAGCTGCTCTGGCTAAACAGGGTTATGACTTTGAGGTTGCTGCAAGTACAGGCACTTATACAGTAACATTTAAGATTCCTGATGCTGAGGCTGATGAAGTTGAGGCTTATGTTAATGCAAATGCAGAATCAGGCAAGGCTTATGATTCATCTTACAAGGTTGTTGATGTAAAGGCTTCTGCTAATGGTAATGCATACTTTAATGTAACAAGAAAAATCGTTCTCAAGGATATAGAAGATACAACAACTACTACAGACACAACAACCACTACAGGCACAACAACAACAGAGTCTGGTTCTAGTGACACTACTACAACAACTATAACAACAGAGTCTGGTTCTAGTGATACAACAGCTACAACTACAACAACAGGTAGCGGTTCTAGTGACACAACAACAACTACAACCACAACAACAGGCACTGGTGTAATTCCGGTTGACTTTGTACTGGAAATGGTTGAAGTTACAGCAAACAAGGGTTACTACTTCTCACATGATACAGAAGCATTTGACCTTACTGAGCTGGTTGACAGCCTTACACTCGTCGGTACTCTTGATGGTAATGATTACACTGTAAGCATTTCTCCAAGCAACTTTGCTTCTTATCTGACACCGGAGTTCGCAACACCTGCTGATTACTTCAATAAAGTAGAAGGCACAGCTTATGTTGCAAGTGAACTTGCTTTGACATTCAATGCTCCTGCAACTATGACAGTAGCAGATGATGCTGATCTTACAGTAACAGATAATCCAATGGTTTACATTGGTGTTAAGGGTGACGCTGACCTGAATGGTAAAGTTGAAATTCCAGACGGCTTGGCAGTTCTTCAGTATTATTCTAATAGTGCAGCTGGTTTGGATGTTACACTCTTAGACACTACTGATGAAGATCTCGAAACACTTGCTTATTTCCTTGCTGATGTAGACACAGAGTCTAAGGCAGGTAAGAACAGTGATGATGGCAAATTGGATATTTCAGATGGAGTAAACATCTTAACATACTACTCTTACAATGCTGCTGGTCTGAATCCAGTTTGGGATGAAATTTTGGGCAAGTAAAAAGATACGCATATAATAGATATAAATAGGTGTCTGTTATATAAAATAAATTTTATATTTGAAAGGACTAATTAAAATGAAGACTACATTTAAGAAGACTATGGCTATTATTTCAGCTTCAGCTATGGTTGCTGCTTCTGCAGCTGTATTTGCTGTACCAGCTAACGCTGCTGGCGAAGTTGCTGGTACACTCACAATGGGTACAGTAGAACTCACACTTGATGAACTTAAGGCTGCTGATTACACTGTTACTGTTCCTGTAACTCTTACAGGATGCAGCGGATTCTTAGGACTGGGCTTTGGTGCTGGTTACAATGTTAATGAAGTAACTTGCAGCAAGACAGCTGTAGGCACGGAAGTTATGATGGCTGCAATAGCCGAAGGCTGCCAGATAATAGCTCCTCCTGGTATCAACAATGAAATGGGTATCGCTTGGGTTGGTATGTCTACACTTGGTGTTGGTGATATGCGTTATTACTGCCCAGGTGGTAATATTCTTAACTACACATTCAAGGTAAATGAAAATGCTAAGCCAGGCGATGTTTATACTATTACAAATATTGCTGATACTGGTAAAGAAGTTCACAGCATTTACTTGGATCCAAGCATGGCTGAGTATCAGTGCTCACTGGTAAGCGGTGCTATCATCATCAAGGGTGACACAACAACAACAACTACTACTACAACAACTACAACAACTACAACAACAACTACTACATCAACATCTACAACAACTACTACATCTACAACAACTACAGAAAAGCCAACAACAACATCAACAACTGCAACAACAACAACTACAGAAAAGCCAACAACAACATCAACAACTGCAACAACAACAACTACAGAAAAGGCAACAACAACTGCTAAGCAGACAGGTGGCACAACATCTTCACCTAAGACAAGTGATGTTCTGCCTGTAGCTGGTGCAGCAGCAGCTCTGGTTGTAATCGGTGGCGTAGCTCTGGTTGCTAAGAAGAGAAAGTAATTTCTCCTAAGAGAAACTAAGACTAATATTTAACGTCTAAAATTAAGGCACTCTCCTTTTGGAGAGTGCTTTTTTTATGTTCTGCCGCATAAATTTTCTGGAGGTGATTTTATGTATGCAATTTATGCAAGGCAGTCTGTTGAAAAAAAGGATTCAATATCCATAGAAATGCAAATCGAACTTTGTAAAAGCTATATTTCAGGTTCTGAGAAAATAAAAATTTATGAGGACAGAGGATATAGCGGAACAAATACAAAACGTCCTGCTTTTCAGGAAATGGTTTCAGATGCAATGTTAGGTGAGATTCAATGTATAATAGTATATAAGCTTGACAGAATTTCAAGATCACTTGCCGATTTTGCTGCCCTGTGGGAGGAGTTTGAAAGAAAAAATATAGAGCTTTTTTCATACAGTGAAGGCATAGATACTAAAACGCCTATGGGTCAGATGCTGATCAAGCTGCTTATTATGTTCGCTGAAATGGAGCAAAAGACAATATCTGGAAGAATACGTGATAATTACCATGCAAGAGCAGAGAAAATGATGCCTCTTGGTGGAGTGCCACCATTTGGATATAATCGTGATTGGACGGAAAACAAAGATGAAAGCGTAATAGTGAAAGAGTGTTACAACCAAGTTATCATGGGAAAAAGTTTTGATAATATTGGCAGGCAGATGAATTTTAGTGGTACAAAAGTGGCAAGAATTATTAAAAACACAGCATATGTTATGTGTAATGACAAAGTAATTGAGTATCTTGTATCAAACGGCTGCAAGCTTATTGGAAAACGGAAAAACTTCTGTGATAATTATGGTATTATGTCTATAAGATCAGAAGGTGAGCATTTTATTGCAGCTGGCAGTCATATAGGAATTATAGGACCTGAGATTTGGCTGTCTGCTCAAGAACTTATAAATAGTCGCAAGCCGTCATCAAATGGAGGAAGCGGCAGTAAATCGTGGCTTCAAGGTTTAATGATTTGTGGAAAATGCGGCTGCGGATGTTACATAAGAGATAATGGCAAAGGTAAAACTTATAGATATATTACTTGTCAAGGCAGGAGAAAGGGAATTTGTTCCGGATTAAGCAGTGTTCATTTAACTGATGTTGAAAGTTTTGCTGAAGAGCAAATTGTACATGAACTTGAAAAAGTATTGTGCGATATGCCTGAATTAACTATAAATAATGAAAACAAAAATAATATAAATAATATGGAATATGAGATATTAAAAGATCTTGAAAGTTCAGACACAATATCACATAAGAAAATATTTAAATTGGAGAGGCAAAGGGAACTTTTAATGCGAAAGATGACTAAAAGTATAGTTATTCAACAAAGCAAGAAAAGTTTGTGGAAAGAACTGCCGTTTGATGCAAAAAAAGCGGCTGCAAGGCTTTTTATTAAAAATATAATAGTAACTGAAATGAAAATTGTTATAATTTTACAAGCTTAATGTGTTAACCCATAACATATGCTCCTGGAAAAGTTGCACCCAAAACAGCGGGAATACTCCTTGCCGACGCTGTGATACGAATATTAGAGGAGCGAGTGACATGAAAAAGCTTTTGGGCAAAAGAATTGGCTTTGCGGTGACCGGTTCTTTTTGTACCTTTGAGCCTGCTTTTAAATCGGCAGAGGCTCTTGTTTCAGCAGGAGCAGAACTTATACCGATATTCTCCGAACACGCAGCGTCATTTGACACACGTTTCGGAAAGGCAGCCGACCATATTCGCCGCATGGAAGAAATAAGCGGTAGGAAGGCTATTCTTAGCATTGCAGATGCTGAGCCATTAGGCCCTAAAGATCTTCTTGACTGCATAGCAGTTTGTCCGTGTACGTCAAATACTATGAGTAAACTTGTTTATGGCGTTGTGGATACCACTGTTACTATGGCTGTCAAGTCTATGCTTAGAAATTCAAAACCGATAGTGCTTGCTATTGCTACAAATGATGCACTCAGATGCAGTGGAAAAAATATAGGATTTCTTATGAATACAAGAAATTATTACTTTGTGCCTTTCCGTCAGGACGCACCGGATAAAAAACCTGCATCTATGGTAGCTTTATTTGAAAAGCTTCCTGATACGATTATATCAGCATTTGATGGAAATCAAATTCAACCTTTAATAATATAGAAGAGTAGAATCGTTAAAAAAATTCTGCCATAATATTTTTAATCTACCGCCTATCTGCGATTTTGTAGATGGGCGGTTTTTTTGAAAGAAGGAAATATTATGGTAAGTATTATTGCATCTCAGTCAATCATTATGCTGTTGCTTATTCTTGTTGGCGTTCTTGCTTATCGCCTTAAGATAATTACACGTGACGGCGGAAAACAGCTCTCTGCATTGGTTTTGGAAATAGTAACTCCTGTGCTTGTTGTTCATGCCTATATGGATGTTGAATACAGTAGTGAGCTTGTGGTGAATTTGCTCTGGACATTTGCATTGGCGACCGTTTCTTATATTGTTACTATATTTGGTGCAATGTTGCTGTTCCGAAAGAAAGAGGGAAGAGAAACTGCTATAGAGCGTTTTTCAGCAATTTATAGTAATTGCGGTTTCATGGGAATTCCTCTTGCAAGTGCGCTTTATGGTGCTGAAGGTGTTCTTTATGTAACAGCATTTCTAACAGTATTCTTTTTCTTTTCATGGACGCATGGAATCATTCTGCTTACTGGCAAGTTTAATATGAAACAAGTTCTAAAGGTTCTGCGTTCACCTACGATAATAGCTATAGTTATTGGTCTTATTCTTTATTTTACACAGTTTAGACTGCCTTCTGTTATTACACAAACCATGAATTTTATATCCGATCTTAATACACCTCTTGCTATGATAGCTTCTGGTGTCAGTGTGGCTCAAGCCAATATTTTAAATGCATTAAAAAATTTCCGTGTGTATTATGCATCTATTGGCAGACTTTTGATTTTGCCGTTCCTCACGCTTATAATGTGCCTTTTATGCGGTTTTGTTGCCGAAGAAGTACGTATAGTAGTACTGCTTTTAGCAGCAGCTCCATCAGCTGCAATGTGTACGCTACAGTGCCAAAAACTTGGGCTTCATGATACCTATGCATCTCAAATTTTTGCAATGACTACTATTTTGTCTGTGGGTACACTTCCTCTTATGGTAAAGCTCTTTGAACTTTTGCTTAATATTATGTGATATATGAAAGTGATTTCAAAGTGTGTGATTATAGCTTTGAAGCAGAAATATATATTGTGCTTTTTTGAAAGGGTTAAGGGAAAAATGAATGCTTGAATATGGAATAAATAAATTTAATTTAAACATGGTAAACAGGGCACAGATCATGCGTGTTATATGGGAATATGGACCGATTTCACGTTCTGATATTGCCGATAAGCTTTGTATGACACGTGCTGCTATAACAGTTATAACAAATAAAATGATAGAAGAGGGAATTATAATTGAAGCAGGCAAATCTGCAACACCTGAAAGGAGTGAAGTCAGCAAGGGCAGACGAAAAGTACCTCTTGATATAAATTATAATAACTGTCTTCAAATAGGGGTATATATTGATAAATATAATATATCAATAGGTCTTGCAACGATAAAAGGAGATGTTCTGGAAAAGTATAACATTGAAATTTTTCAGGAAATGTCTTTGTCTGAAATAGCAGGAGTTATTGAGAAAACAATTAAGCAAATATTGCTTAACAGCTGTCTTAAAGAAGAAAATATCTCTGGTATTGGAATAGGTATAATGCCGGATATGTACGAGTACATTTCAAAAGAACTTGAATGTGACGAACTTTATTATTACATTCAAAAAGTTATAAATGAAAAAATAGGCGTACCGGTATTTGCAGAAAATGCACTCTCTCAATTAGCGATTTTTTGTTGGAGTAAAGATAAATGTGACGGCAAACATTGTAAGAGTGGATTTCTTTATTCTGATTATGAAAATATTTATTTGAACACAATTTTAAATATGCCTTCACTTTTTGAAAATATAAATAATATTATAGATGTAAATTCACTTTGTGTAAATCCTCACGGCTTTGAAGCTAATGGAAGTGTAAAGGGTTCTGTTAAGTCGGAGCTTACACAAAAGGCGATTGTCAGAAGAATCGGAGAGATATATAGCGAAAGTAAAACGCCTGCACTTTATAAGCTTACAGGCGGTAAAATGAGAAGTATCACTATTTCACAAATAATGACAGCAGTTAGCCTTGGTGATGATTTGTTAATACCACTTAAAGATAAGCTGTTATGTGAACTTTGTCTGCTTATAAATAATATTATCTGTATAACCGGTGTGAAAAACATTTACTTTTATAAATTCGGGTTTAATGAGCAACAACTTTATGAGCTGGAAAATCATTATAAAAAGATATTTGACAGTACAATTTGTGCTAAACTTTATGTTTGTGATATAAATGATAGTCATAGATTTATATGCGGAAGTTTTTATGCTGTTCTAAAAGGTTTGTTTAGCGTAAGCAATAAGGACGTAAGCAGTGAAATATCATAAAATTAAAACAAAATAATATAATAAATTTTATGTGTATTTTACTCACGAACACTTGCACATGACTGATAGATATGATATAATAAATTTTAGAATATATCATTTTATTTAAAATGAGAAAATACGAAAGGAGTAGGATTCATTTTGGGATCCGATGTGGTTGATATGAAGTTATCAGAAATGAATAAGGAAACTTTGGAGCAGTTTTTAGCTGATTGTAAGGCTCAGTATTTAGATTTTCAGGCAGAAAATTTAAAGCTGGATATGTCAAGAGGTAAACCGTCTCCAAAGCAGCTTGATTTGAGCTTAGATATGATAGATTGCTTAAAGCGTGACGATTATAAAGCAGCTAATGGTTTGGACTGCCGTAACTATGGTGTACTGGACGGTTTGCCGGAGGCTAAGGAATTCTTTTCAAATATGCTTGGTGTAGATCCATCTAATGTTATGGTTTTTGGTAACTCAAGCCTTAATATAATGTATTGGGCAATGTCTGTTGCAATGACAAATGGTGTTTTGGGCGGCGAGCCATGGAGTAAGCTTCCTAAGGTAAAGTTCCTGTGTCCTGTCCCAGGTTATGACCGTCACTTTGCAGTAAGTGAATATTTCGGCATGGAAATGGTAAATATTCCTATGAATGAAGACGGTCCTGATATGGATATGATAGAAAAGCTTGTTGCAGAAGATGACAGCATTAAGGGCGTTTGGTGTGTACCTATGTATTCAAATCCAGGCGGTGTTGTATATAGTGATGAGGTTATAAAGCGTTTTGCAGCACTTAAACCAAAGGCAAAGGATTTCCGTATCTTTTGGGATAATGCTTATTGTGTACATCACCTGGTTGACAATCCTCCTGTACAGGCAAATCTTATGGAAGAAGCAAAGAAGGTTGGCAATGAGGATATTTGCTATATGTTTGCTTCTACCTCAAAGATCACATTTCCGGGCAATGGTATTGCTGTTATGGCAGCAAGCGATAAGAACCTTGCGTGCTTAAAAAAGTCACTGGGCTTTGCAACTATCGGATATGATAAAATCAATCAGCTTAGACATTTGAGATTTTTCGATGACAATTTTGAGAATCTTATTAAGCATATGAAGAAGCATAAGGATCTTATTGCACCTAAGTTTGCTATTGTAGAGAATACTCTTGAAAGTGAGCTTAAGGAGCTTGGCATAGCTAATTGGTCTAATCCTCAGGGTGGATACTTTATTTCATTCAATCAGGCTGGCTGTGCAAAGAGAATTGTTTCCCTCTGTAAGGAAGCAGGTGTTGTATTGACAGGTGCCGGTGCATCATTCCCTTATGGCAAGGATCCACTGGACGAGAACATCAGACTTTCCCCTACATTCCCAACAGAAGAAGAACTTCAGAAGGCTATGAACGTATTTGTATGCAGTGCAAAGATTGCTGCTGCTGAAAAGCTTATGGGCTGAGTTTGATAAGGAGAATTTAATAATGAAGAAAATAAAGGAGAATTTAATAATGAAGAAAATAATAGTTGCTGCTGCTTTGATGTGCACATTGTTTGTGGGCTGTGAAGTATCGTCTTCAGCTTCACTTACATTCAATGTTGAAACTGGTGATAATATAAATGTTGAGCTTGATACACATAAAAATGATTATGAGTTGAAGGCAGATGGAAGCAGATTTCTTGTTAAGGAAGAAGATAATGAGATCCTGAAGGGAATTTTCTTGACAACAGATATGTATGACCAGTATGAAGCGTCAATAATGGAAACAGGTACGATTCTTGAAGATGGTGATTACCTTTTTTATGAATATGAAGGTGAAGCTGGTACTGAAAGAAACATTCTTTTAATGGTGCCGGATTCAGAAACAGGTATTATTATTGGCAGTCTTGAATCTGAAGATAAGGTAAGAGATGCATATAGTAAGCTTTCATTCAGCAATGAAAAAGAGTAATATATTGAAGTGAAAAAATTATAATTGATATAATAAAAAGGCTGTTGCAGTTCAAAATCACTGCAACAGCCTTTTGTTAATTTATATATGCTTGTTTGTGTATGTATTCTCCAATGAAATTGAAAAATTTCTGAGCTTCTGTCTGCACAGCTTCTTCATTAGCTGTAAGCCGTATTACTATATCTCTTCTGCAAATAGGTTCTTTAATTGGCAGCATTAAAACTTCGCTCATTTCGTTTTTACCCCATGTATAATGTGGCCAAAATCCTACTCCAAGGCCGGCAGAGATAAGATTTTGTACTGCACCTGGACTGTCGCTTTCAAATATTGTTTTAGGAGTAAATCCTGATTGCATACAAAATCCATCACATATTTTTCTAAATGCTTTTGAAGCTGTAAGGCTTATAAAATTTTCATCTTTAAGAGCGCAAAGTGAAATTTCATTTAAGCAGCGAAATTTTTCATTGCATGGAACAGCAAGAAAAATATCTTCTGTAAATATCATAAATTTATCAAGGCTTTTTTTCGGCATTGTAAATTGATCTATAGTAGATATAGTTATATCAGCATCTTTATATTCTGAATTTTGCATTACCTGAAAGTGAATGTCACCATGTTCTTGCTGATATTGTATAAGAGCCTTTGTAACCATTGCAGAGGCAGCCAGCACATTTATATGAAGTGTATTCTTTCTGACATTTGCCATCTCTTGTATGTGTTCAGGTATTTGTTCAAGTGTTTGTAAAACAGGTGTTATTCTTTCTTTTAAATATGATCCGTATTCTGTAAGTACAATATTTCTGCCGCTTTTTCTAAAGAGTTTTACCCCTAATTCTTTTTCCAATCGGTGTATGCCTTGAGTTAAAGCAGGTTGAGCAACATTTAGTTGTTCTGCTGTTCTTGTAACATGAAGATTTCTTGCAACTTCGTAAAAATAATGCAGCTGCAATAACTCCATATAAAGCCTCCTTAATCAGTAATATAAATATTTTATAGAATTATTTTTTTATAATAGAACCCCTTGGGCATTCTTTTGCACAAAGTCCGCAGGATACGCACTTGTCATAGTCAATAACAGCGTGAAAATCCTTTATTTCTATTGCACCAAGTCTGCATACCTTTACACATTTTCCGCAGCCTATGCATGAACTTTTGCAAGCTTTTACTGCTGCTGCACCCGTATCTTTTGATGAGCATAGTACATCAACTTTTTTCTTTATGCTTCTGAGTTCTATAAGGTTATTAGGACATGCAGAGGCACATTTTCCACATGAAATACATTCTTCTGTACATATAGCAGCTATTCCATTTTTTATTGTTATACATCCTTTAGGACATACCGCAGCACAATCGCCAAGACCTAGGCAGCCATGCATACAAGAGCCTGTACCACCATAAAAGCGTTTAGCAGAGGAACAAGTTTGTACTCCATCAAAGTTAAATACTCTGCTTGTTGAATTGCAGTCACCTTTGCAATGGAGAACTGGGATTTTCTTTTCTGATGCTGAAACATCAGCACCCATTATATTGCCTATTATAGCAGCAGCATCTGCTCCTCCGGGTGAACATAGATTCATAGGTGCATTTTTATTTACAATAGCGTCAGCATAATCTGCACAGCCGGCATATCCGCAGCCGCCGCAGTTTGCACCAGGCAAACTTTCGCTTATTTTTTCAGTTCTAGGATCAGTCTTAACGGCAAAGATCTTTGATAAAACAGTTAGCAAAATTCCAAATAAAATGCCCATTATTACAAATATCACAATAGGGTAAATATAGCTTTCCATATTTTAAATCTCCTTATGGTACAATTACTGACCAAGTCCGCCAAAGCCTAAAAAGCTCATGGAAACTATAGCCGCTGCAACTAATGTAGCAGGTATTCCACGAAACATCTCAGGTGTTTCGCTTTCAGATTCATCTACACGTGAACGCACACCGGAGAATATGACCATTGCCAATGCAAAGCCTATTCCCGAGAATGCAGCATTTACTATAGATTCAAGGAATGTGTAACTTTCATCTATGTTCATAATAGTAACACCAAGCACAGCACAGTTTGTGGTGATCAGCGGAAGATAAACGCCAAGTGTTTTATAAAGCGGCGGCATTAGCTTTTTAATAACTATTTCAAGGAGTTGTACAAATACTGCTATTACCAAAATAAATGCAACAGTACGCAGATAAGTAAGTTCCAAGGGTGCTAAAATAAAATTATAAATTGGATATGTAACGAGAGATGCACATATCATTACAAATATAACAGCAGCACCCATTCCTATACTTGAATCAATCTTTTTGGAAACGCCAAGAAACGGACAGCAGCCGTAAAATTTTGACAGTACAAAGTTATTTGTAAGTACTGCTGCGATTATAATTCCTATTAGAGTGTTCATGCTTCAGCCTCCTCACATTTTGCGTTGCAAGCAGACGCATTAGGGCAGTTTGCACAGCCAAATTTTTTAGGCGGTTTGCGGTTTGAAAGTTTAGAAACTACTGCAATGAGTATTCCCAATACAAAGAATCCACCTGCTGGCATAACGAAAAGTGACATTGTGTGACCTACCATACCCGGTATAGTAAGTCCCAGCCATGTGCCTGAACCAAATATTTCACGAACGCTTCCCATCAGGAATAATGCCAGAGTAAATCCTAAGCCCATTCCTATACCATCACACACAGATGCAAGCGGTTTATTTTTGCTTGCGAACATTTCGGCTCTTCCAAGAATTATACAGTTTACAGTGATCAGTTCAAGAAATGCACCTAAGCTTGTATAGAGAGATGGCACAAATCCATGCAGCAAAAATTGTATAAGAGTTACAAATGTTGCAATGATTACTATATAGCATGGAAGTTTTACTTGAGAAGGTATAAGCTTTCTCAGAAGGCATATAACAAGGTTTGAACATATTAAAACAAACATTGTGGAAAGTCCCATTCCTATGCCATTGAAGGCACTGGTTGTTACTGCGAGTGTTGGACACATACCTAAAAGCGATACAAATACCGGATTTTCTTTTAAAATTCCCTTTTTAAGAACGTTTAAATTGCTTTTTGAATCACTCACTTAAAATCGCCTCCTTATTAAGCTCGAATGTTTCTAACGCACATTTTACGGCATTTTTAAGACCTTTTGATGAAAACGTTGCACCTGTAATACCATCAAGTGCATCTATGGAATCAGCATCTGCCATACCAGTAAATTTATTTTTCATAAGTTCAGGGTTTGACTGAATTTTAGTGCCGAGTCCCGGAGTTTCTGTTACAGATACAAATGATATGCCTGTAATGCTTCCATTTTTATCAATTCCTATAACTGCCTGAATACCGCCTTTATTATAGCCATCAGCGGTAACAAGAACAGCTGTTTGATCCTTTTCATCTTTATAAAGTCCGTTTATTTTGACCTTTTCCATTTCCGGATTTGAAAATTCTTTTATTTCTTTAAATTCACCAGCATCAGGAAGTACAGACAGGCTGTCCTGAATAGCTGAAATTTCAGCAGCTGCGATTTTATCTTTTGTAATGCTGTTTACCGCTGCTAACAATGTACAGCATACAGCACATACGCAGGCAAGAACTACAGATGGTTTTATCATATTAGTTTTCATTTGCAATTCTCCTTTCTGTCTTTCTTCCTATTGGTTTTGTTTTAGTAAACTTATTGATATACGGTGTAAGAAGATTCATAATCAGGATTGAGAATGAACAGCCTTCCGGCATACTTGCAAATTCTCTTATAACAAATGTAAGAATACCACAGCCTATACCAAAAATAAGTTTTCCTTTTGCAGTTATCGGAGTAGTTACATAATCAGTAGCCATAAAGAATGCTCCAAGAATTACGCCGCCGCTTAAGAGTGCGTATGGAACTTCTATCATATTGCCGCCTGTTACAAGTACTTTGATAAATGTAAAAGCAGCCAGTGAGCCAAGATATGATATTGGCGTTACAGGTGAGATTATCTTTGTAATAATAAGGAAAATGCCGCCTATTAGAAGTGCAAGGGCAGATGTTTCACCAATAGAACCGCCTACATTGCCAAGGAACAATTCAAGCAGTCCGGCATCACCTGAAGCAAGTGGTGTAGCTCTGGTTAAACCATCAAGTGCAGCACTGCCTGATGATTCAAAAAATCCAAGTGCAGGAGTATCTGTATAATAAAATGGTTTTGTCCATGTGGTCATGTCATTTCCAACAGATAATAACAGGAATATTCTTCCTGTTATAGCAGGGTTTGCAAAGTTGCATCCAAGTCCGCCGAAAAGCTGCTTTACAACGGCTATAGCAAATATACAGCCAACAGCAGCCTGCCAAAGTGGAAGTGTTACCGGAAGATTGAGCGCAAGGAGTACACCGGTTAGCATTGCACTGCCGTCCGAAATAGTGCTTTCCTTTTTCATTAGAACGCAGCAGACCAGTTCTGTCATAATGCTGACCATTGCACAGAATACAACCATTAAAATTGCACGTGGTCCAAATACTATAGTTCCTGCTATTATTGCAGGGATAAGAGCTGCTATAACAGCAAGCATAATCTTTTGTGTCGAAATGCCGCTTCTTATATGTGGTGATGGTGATACTGTAAGTATATTCATAATTTATCACGTCCTTCTTACTTCTTGTTCATAGATGTTACAAAAGCCTTTGCAAATTGATTTGTTTCTGCTACAGGTCTTTTTGCCGGACATACATAAGTGCAGCAGCCACAGTTCATGCATAAATTAACTTTCAGATCATTGAGTGCCTGTAAATCCTTTTGCTTATAAGCATGGGCTATATCAGGAGGAATAAGGTGGAATGGACAAGCTTTTATACAGCTTCCGCAGTGAATACACGCTGTTGGTTTTGGAGAAGCGTTCTTTTTATTAAACTTTTTAAATGCAAGTATAGCATTATTAGATTTAATTACCGGATCGTTTACATCACGAATGCTTACACCCATCATAGGTCCGCCATAGAGAAGTCTTTCTGCTCTGTCAAGGTCACATTCTGCAAAGTTAAGTACATCTATTACCGGTGTTCCGATTGGAACTGTTATATTACATTTTTTTCCTATAACATCGTCACCGTCAACAGTTATAATTCTGGAAATCATAGGCATACCTGTTTTCAAATAGCGGCTTACAAATGCGGCTGAAGAAACGTTCATTACAATTACGCCCTGATCAGCCGGCAGCTGTCCTTCCATAACTATTCTGCCAAGTGCATTGTAAATAAGAACCTTTTCAGCACCTTGTGGATATGTACAAGGAAGAGTTAAAACTTTTATTTGAGAATATGGTTCAGCCTTTTGGGTGAGCAATTCTATTGCTTTTGGTTTATTGCTTTCAATGCCTATAATGCATTTAGGAATGGATAGAAATTTCAGTATATTTAAAATACCGTCTATGACCTCTTCGGGTGCTTCCACCATTTGTCTATAATCGGAAGTTATGTAAGGTTCACATTCAGCTGCATTTATGCATAGAGTATCTATATTTTGTTTAGGATTCAGTTTGATATGAGCTGGAAAGCTTGCACCGCCCATACCCGTAAGACCGCTTTCACGTATAGCTTTAATAAAGCTTTCTTTATTATTTAAATCCGGCGACTGGATATCAGGGCAGATGGTTTGTTTTCCGTCTGTTTCTATTTCTATGATTTTGCATATATTGCCTGATGACATTCTGTAGTCGCTTATATTTGTAACTTTGCCTGATACACTGCTGTGGATAGGTGCTGACATAAATGCATCGGTATCACCTATCTTTTGACCTACAGTTACAATATCGCTTTTTTTAACAAGCGGTTTGCATGGTGCTCCTATGTGCATACTCATAGGGATTCGCACTTTTGCAGGCAAAGGCAGTACAGTGCTTTGAGAATCTTCAGTATTCTTGCAGTGGTGCAGCTTTATTCCGCCAAGTTTCATTTTTTTCTCCTCCGTTTAAGTGTTGTTTTTATATTCTGCAATGATTTTATATTTATATAAATAAATATATTTTTCTTGTTATCACGTCCTTTCATAGATATATAATTGGGATTTATAATAAAAAAATTTTTATTTTTTCTGAATATTATAAAAAGCCCTTTTCTTTTTTGGGCAAAAATGTTATTATATATGTTATAATATATTAGATTTGTTTTATTTGTTTTAATAGTAAAAAGCGATTGATAACGCTAACGTTTTAAATATATCACATTTATATTATAATACATATTAGCAAAAAAGTAAATCGTAAAATAAAGGTTTTTTTTAAACAATATTAAAAGGAGTATGTATATATGAACGGTTACCATATTAGTCTTATACGTCACGGAAGAACAGAGGCAAATGACAATGGAATTTATATAGGCAGAACAGACTATCCGCTTTCTGAAAAAGGCATTGCAGAGCTGTATAATAAAATGGATGAATATGTTTATCCTGGAGTTGCAAAGGTTTATTCAAGTCCGCTTAGACGTTGTACTGAAACAGCAGAGATACTTTTTCCGGACAGAGATATAGACTGTGTTAATAATCTTATAGAAATGGATTTTGGAAAATTCGATGGTAAATCTGCCGATGAGCTTATAGATCTGCCTGAATTTAAAGAATGGCTTCATGGCGGTGCTGAATCTGCTCCGCCTGAAGGTGAGAGTGTGGCTGATGTGAATTTGAGAATATTCAAATCACTTGCATATATAATACAAGACATGATGGAAAACGATCTTAGACATTGTGCGGTCGTAACTCATGGCGGAATCATAACAAGCATGATAGCAGGCTTTGGAGTGCCTAAGGTTGACCCAAATGAACTTCGTCCTGATTTTGGTGAAGGTTATGATATTCATATAACAGCTGCATTGTGGCAACGAAGCGGAGCTTTTGAACTGCTTGGCATGACACCATATCAAGCATAAAAATCAGGTATAAAAAGATAAAAATAAGGGCATAATTTTTTATAAGTTCTTACTTAAAGGAGATTATGCCATGAAACAAAAGTCGCTTTATCGCTTTTCAAAAAATGCTGTAAAAGGCGGATATATTGAAATTTTTATGCCTGTTTTATTCATCTCTTTAGTTTATTTTATTCAGACTGCAGTTTGCATTACAGGAGCATATCTGTTGTGCAAATATTATTTTACTGCAATGGCAGTGCTTATATGGTGCAGTGTGCGTATTTTTATGAAAATGTTTAGCGTGCTTTTAACTCTTAGAAGCAGAGCTAATATAATAAGACGCTGTATAATAAGAATATCTTTGCCATGCGGATATGAAAGAGGCATTCGTAAAAGACTTAAAAGACTTTATTTTTTAAGAGGATCTATAAACTTTTTAAGTAGAATATTGCTCGCTGCTGTTTTTCTTTTAGGCATATGGATCATAAATACAGATTCATTTCCGTTTGGCAGTATATACAGGCTTTTTGCAGCGTTTCAAACACTGCCTGCTATGCTTGTTGTAATGTGGCTTAGAATGCGGTTGTATATTTGTTTTGTTGGAGCTGAAGTCCTTACAGTAGAGAATCCAAGTGTTGGTGCATGGAAAAATTTCCGTGAGTCCTGTAAAATGCTTTCAGACCAGCATAAATTTATAACAGGTATGTTTTTTAGAAACTTTTTCAATATTTTGCTGCCTGTTTTTCTGCCAAGATTTATACAAACATTTGTTTCATATTTTTCAGTACGCCATATTGAATGGACATATGAGCGAAAAAAGGAGGAGCTGCAAAGTGAACAGTATGATATTCACAGCGGACATAGAAAACCCTATGAAGCTGGAGGTGTTTTTGCGGCGTGATAAGCAGGTATCCAGACGATTTCTTGCAAAATGTAAGTATCATGGTTCTATAACACGAGATGGAAGGCAAATACGCACGATAGATACGGTATATCCCGGAGATGTAATAACCCTTTCTTGCCCAAGTGCTAAATGCACAGCATTGCCCAATACTTCGCTTAGAGTGCCGGTTCTTTACAGAAGCGAACATATTATAGTATATAATAAGCCTCCGTTTATGCCGTGTCATCAGTCATATACTCATTATACAGATACACTTGCAAATGCTTTTGCTTCTGAGTTTCCGGATATTCCGTTTAGATGCGTAACACGCCTTGACAGAAACACAAGCGGAGTTTGTATAGTTGCACTTACAGCATATGGTGCAGGATTTATTCAAAAGAAAATAAAAAAGCAGTATATAGCTGCTGCCAAGGGGAAAATTATAAACGATGGAACTATAGATGCACCTATTGCACGAAAAGATGGTACTATAATGCTAAGATGTGTGAATGACAGCGGAAAATCTGCTGTTACACATTACATACCGATTTGTTTAAATGATAAATACACTCTCGTAAAGCTTGTTCCTGAAACGGGTCGAACCCATCAGCTGCGTGTACATATGGCGTATATAGGTCACCCTCTTGCAGGCGATGATCTTTATGGTACTATATCAGATGATATTTCTCGCCATGCACTTCACTGTTATTCAGCGGAGTTTCCCGAACCCGAAAGCGGAAAAATGATTACTGTTAATGCACCATTGCCCGAAGATATAAAAGCACTTTTTTCAGATAAAAATGATTTGCTTGTATAAAGGATAAAAGATTGTTTTCATATGCGTATAAAAACGTTATGAAATCAATCTTTTTTATTTTGTGGTAGAATTTAAAGTTCAGAATGTAACCTTTTTCTTATTTGCAGCGTTATGTTAAGTGAAAGCAGGAAAGGAGGCGATAAACATAATGAGGGAACGAATGCTTATAAGTCAGCTTAGGACAAAAGATCCGTCTGCACTTAGAAAACTCATAGATTATTATCAATGCTATGTAGTTTCGATTATACGAAACATTGGAAGAGGTGCTTTGAATGAGAATGATACTGAAGAGCTTGCAGCTGATGTTTTCCTTGCAGTCTGGCAGACGGCTGATAAAATACAGGAAGGCAAATTGCAGCCATATATTGCAGCTATTGCACGAAATAAGGCAAAAAGTCGTTTGCGAAGTTTTAAGGAATCTGTTCCTCTGGAGGATACAATAGTTATTGAAGCTGCGGATCTACAGGAGGAGGTTGAACATACACTTCTTGCCGAAGCACTTCGTGATGCAATAGATTCACTACCAAAGCAGGATGGAGAAGTACTTATACGATATTATTACTATTATCAACAAGTTTTAGAGATAGCTCAGGAAATGGGACTTTCTTCTTCCGCAGTCAAAGTGCGTTTGCATCGCTCAAGAAATAAATTAAAACAACTGCTTATAGAAAGAGGGTATACTTATGAAACGGAATCTATATGATATTTTTGACCATTATAATGAAGATTTACAGAAATTACCTAAACTTAAAGGCGAATATATTGATACAAATTCAATTGCAGATAGAGTTTTTGAAAAAGCAGATATTCATCCTGTGCAGAAAAAGCGTCATTCTTATCGCTTTATCGCCATTGCAGCAGCAGTTGCAATTTTAGCAGGAGGAACGATTACCGTAAGTGCAGTTTCCGGAAGAATGGACGAATTTTTCAAATCTGTATCAAAAGCTGATATAAATGACACTGCTTCGAGTGAAAATTTGCCTGCGGTAAATATGGATCTTCCTGATGCTATTGCCGAGATGCAGCCTTATTACAACTGTCCCGATGTAACTTTTAACCAGACTGATTCCGGTACAATAGAGTTTTTAGGATTATACAATGACCACAATTCTTTGATGCTCAGCTTTCGTTTAACGGTGCTGGACGGCACAGTTTTAACTGATGATATGTATATGCTGCCATATTTTACGTTTACATTAAAAGACGGAACTCGCAAAGAATCATCTCAAAGCGGTTATATTTCATCACCATTCCAGAAGAGTGAAACCGAGGATAATGTTTATTATTTGAACTATTATCTGATAGAGTCAGACATTGCCGGAGCTTCATTGCACGTGGATTTTTCAGGTGTTTATACATCAGTACAGGAAAGTAAAATTCATGAAAAAATGATTTCGTTTGATGATGAACTAAGTGAAAAATATTTTACAAATGATATGGGAATTGGTGAATGGAAAAAGTTCCAACATGAAAACGGTTTCCCTGAGCTTAGGTATAAGAAGAAAAAAGAATATTATGAACAGGAACAGTCTATTCTCAAAGGTGGATGGTCAGCTGATATCCCTATATCAGAGCCGAATTCTGAGCTGTTTACTATTGAAACTGATCGTAATGTTTATATTCTTGATGATCTGTCTGTATATATATCTAATGATAAAGACTATGATCCTTACAATGATGAATTTGAGCTTTCCAGAGAAGAAAGATATGGAAGTGCTGTTTTCTTGAAGGACGGAACGGTTATTGCAACTGATTTTGGAATGTTCGATGATATTACTTTTGATTCAGACGGCGCATATATTTTAGAAGGAACACGTTATAAAGAATTTGCATATGCTCGTGGAATTACTTCAGAAGAAGGTGTTAATTGTGATGGTGTTGTATATTGTTACAGTAAGCCCATAAATGTAAGCGAAATTGACAAAATTGTAGAATATACTCATTATTGGGATGAAGATGGTACAGACCATTTTAATGAATATATAATATATCAGACAGCAGAATAATCGCCAAAATTCTGCTATTGCTTTTCCTTTAGAAATATGGTATACTAAAGAATATATTAAATTTCGTGAAAGGAAATACGCATATGAAACGTGTTTTGGTGTTATCAGATTCAGCGTCAGTACAGGATTTGAACAATCGTTCTAACCTTAATTTGTTGTTGGAAATGAACTGTGAGATACACGTTGGATGTAATTTTGTATTGGGAAATACAACATCAGCAGATCGTGTAGAAGCGTTTATAAATGAACTTAAGGGCGCAGGGATAAAATGTTTACATATAAATTTTTCCGCCGGTGAGGATTCATTTGTTAAACAAGAGAGAGCATCTGATGAACTTGAGAAACTACTTGATAAATATGAATATGACTTAATACATTGTTTAGGATTTTCATGCTTAAAATGCGTTGGGGCTTTTGCACGGCGGCATCACATACCAGTTATATGTACTACATATGGTTTACCGATATATAATGGAGTATCAATTTTAAAAAAAATGCTGCTGTTGCCTAAGCTTAAAAAAACAGCAAAATATGCTGAATCATTGATATGCTGCAATTGTGAGGACTATGAATTTTCAAAAAATAATTTCAGTACACGCTGCATTTTTAGAATACCTGGAATAGGCCTTGACCCATATCGTTTTCGTGCTCCTACAGTCAGCCGTATTGAAATGCGTGATTTTATGGAAATTCCTCAGAATGCCGTAACTCTTGTATCAGTTGGTGCTCTTACTAAAAAAAAGAATCATGCCGTTATTTTAAAGGCGATAGCAAGACTTAGAATGCTTGAGATACATTATGTTATATGCGGCGGCGGAGATAATACAGATGCACTTTACAGGCTTACAAGCAAGCTTAATATTGAAGACAGAGTGCATTTTACAAAGCACCGTGATGATATTGTAAATATGCTTCATGCTTGTGATATTTTTTGTATGCCGTCAAAAGACGAAGGAATAGGTATAGCAGCACTTGAAGCTATGGAAGCCGGATTGCCTCTTGTTACTTCTAATGTACATGGTATAAACGACTTTATGGAAGATGGTGTTACAGGATTTTGTTTTAAACCTAATGATATTTCTGGATTTGTATCTGGAATTGAAGCTTTAACTGAGGATAAAAAGCTTAGAAAACAAATTGGTGAGCATAATCGACATGCAGTTGAAGCATTTTATCGTGGAAATGCAGAATATGTTATGAAACAAATTTACAAGGTTCAGCTTGCGGATGACAATAGCAAAAAGAAAAAACATGGCCAGAAAAAGGAAAATGATGATAAAAACGATAATGTGAATAAAAGCAAAGTCAAAAAAAAGAATAATAAAGAAAATGAAACTGTAACTGTCTAAGTAGTAATATAATAATAGAAAAAAGCAGCTTGAAACAGCTGCTTTTTTCGTATTTTTATTTGAAAGGGTGGAATATGTCATTTTGATAACCCCATATTATTATCTACTTTATATCCCTCGAGATTTTCATGGTAGCGATATGCCTCGGGGTGGAGGCATAGCTACTATGATATAGGGATTATTGGGGATTGCTCTTACACTGGGGTAAATGTAAAAGCACTTTAGAGGATGTTATCTGCTCTCTTTCAAGAGCGTATTTATAGTATACCCATATAATGTGTAAATATTGTGATATACGGCTGAAAAGCTATTGAAAAGAAAAAATAAATAATATGTATAAAAATATGCATAAAAAAAGTGCGTGCGGATATAATATATTCAAGCCGGCAGACCGGCATAAATGAAAGGAAGTATTTTTTATGGAAACACGTAAGAATCCTTGTATCAATTGTACAGTAAGCCAGTGTCAGCACAACATGGTATCAGAAAATTATTGTGTTCTGGACAGCATTCAGGTTGGCACACACGAAAAGAATCCTACAGTACCAGAATGTACTGACTGCAAGAGCTTTGTTAAGAGAAGCTGTGCTTGCGACACATCAGACGGCTGTAAGTTTTAAGAGATTATAAAAAAGAAACTGCAAGAAAACTGTAGAAAGCTAAACCCGACAGCTTGTATGCTGTCGGGTGATTTGCTTTTTTTGTTAAATGTATACAAAAACGGTTTTTGATAATATACTAAAGCGTCAAAATAAATTGCGATTTAGAAAAAACTATTGAAAAGCACTTGTATATTTCAGAAAAATAGGGTATAATTATGTTATGAAAAATTTTAAGGAGGCGGATATCAATGTATGATAAAACCATGACCTTTTCGGTCAACGACGAAAAAGAAATCGAGATGAAAAGAAACCTGACAATAGTTTATGACGCACTGGTTCAAAAGGGTTATAATCCTGTAAATCAGATTGTTGGTTATATTCTGTCTGAAGATCCGACATACATAACCACATACAACAATGCGAGAAGCATTATCCGTCACATCGATAGAGATGAGCTTTTGCAGGCTTTGGTAAAGGCTTATATAAATAGCTGATTTCTCAGCACCGGTGCATCTAGAGTATCGGTGCTTTTTGCTTTTATGTTTATTTTTAGTTAATGCAAATTTATTTTGTTTTATAATGTAATATATTTCCTTGTATGCAAAATTACAATATGGATATACTTTAATTGCGGGATAATCCGCAGAAGGAGCATCAGGGACATGACAAAATGCCGCATTAAATCAATGGTAGCATCATTGCTTACGGCGTTTATGCTTTTGCAAGCAGCACCTAAAGTAATGGCTGATAATACTGCTATTGGATATGGACAAGGAACAGCAGTGGACAGTGAAAATTGTCCGAGTGATGCACTTGCATTTAATGACAGATATAGAGAGTATAATGCTTATGCCACAACTCCCGATAAAAAAAGGATAATAATCACTTTTGATCAGGGCTATGAAAATGGTTATACGGCTAATATACTGGACACATTAAAAGAAAAAAACGTTAAAGCTATATTTTTCCTTACCGGAGATTATGCCAAAAAGGAAAATGCACTTGTAAAGAGAATGATTGATGAAGGCCATGTTTTGGGCAATCACGGTATGACACACGCAAGTTTGCCCAAGCTTAATGAAGAGGACGCAAAGCAGGAAGTTATGTCACTGCATGACTATGTTCTTGATGAATATGGATATGAGATGCAGTATTTTCGTTTTCCCTGTGGAGAATATTCTGAAGACAGATTAAAATTTGTTAACGAGCTTGGATATAAAACATTGTTCTGGAGCTATGCCTATGTAGACTGGCAGACAGATGCACAGCCTGATTGTACAGCTGCACTTGAAGGATTGAGTAAAAGCGTACACGGTGGTGAGATCCTGCTTCTCCATTCTGTATCAAAAACTAATGCAGAAATTTTAGGCGATGCTATAGATTCATTCCGAAGTGCTGGTTTTATAGTTTAAATTTTATAGTTTAAAATAATTTAGAGTAGTTTAGAATAGTAAAAAAATAAAGGCTGCTGCAAGTTTAATATTTGCAGCAGCCTTTTGTATTTGTTGTTTTATAATATTTATGAAACCGGCAAAATAAATTCAAGTGCTTTGTGCAGGTTTTGGATTAAATTTACATTATTTTTTCCGCCAAATTCACCGTCGACTGTCCATGGAACAGGTTCTTCTTCAAGACAGGTTATGCGTAATTTTGATGAATGGAAGTGATCAAAATATTCTTTTTCAGTTCCAAGCTGGAAATTAGTGAGTCCAGTAATAATATGCTGCAAATCGACAATGTTGCGTGGCTTTCTTATAAGTGTTACTTCAAATAAGCCATCATCTTTTTTCATATCGGGCATTGACAGCAATTTTGCAACAGATGTAGAATTTGTGATCATTCCAAAAATGAATTCGTCTTCAATGACATTACCGTCATATTCTATATTCATACGTGAAGCTTTTATCTTATGCAGGTTTACCATTCCGTTGAGAATATATGCTGCATAGCCGAGAACGTTTTTAACAGGCTGTGCAGTCTGATATGAAACCTCTGTAAGTGCACCGAATGCAGCGATGTAGGTAAAATAACGATCTCCGATTTTTCCAATATCACATTTTTCTGCTTTGCCATTTATTATAGCGTCAACAGCGTCCATTGCATTTTTTGGAATTCCAAGACTTCTTGCAAAGTCATTTGTAGATCCGTTAGGGATATATCCTATAGGCAAGGGATCGTGGGCTTTAATACAACCGCTTATAACTTCATTTAAAGTGCCATCGCCGCCACAACATACAATTAAGTCAAATTCAGATTCACAGGCATATTTTGCCGATATTGAAGCGTCACCACGAAATTGTGTTGGGTGTACTGTTACTTCAAAATCAGCTTTTGTAAACATATCAATTATCTTAGAAAGAGGAAAATTTATAATTGTTTTGCCTGAATGCAAATTGCAAATTAAATATATTTTTTTCATGCCGCTCCTTAAAATTCAGAATTGCTGTTATACTATTTATTTTCAAAGTTTTCTTTTCTAATTAAAGCACGCTTGATCTTGCCTCCCAGTGTTTTGGGAAGCTCGTCTACATATTCAATAATACGTGGATATTTATAAGGTGCTGTATTTTTCTTTACAAAGTTCTGAAGTTCTCTTGTAAGTGCATCACTTGGTTTATAGCCATTTGCCAATACGATGGTAGCCTTTACAACATTGCCTCTTATAGGGTCTGGAGCTGCTGTTATAGCACATTCAATAACCGCAGGATGAGCTACAAGTGCACTTTCAACTTCAAATGGACCTATACGATAACCAGAACATTTGATTACATCGTCATTTCTGCCGACAAACCAGTAATATCCATCTTCATCTGGTTTAAATACATCGTGTGGGCAATATTCACCGCCGCCTAAAATCAGTGCGGACATTTCAGGATTCTTGTAATAACCTGTGAAAAGGCCTGTAGGATAATATCTGTTTAAATTGCAGATAGTAAGACTGCCTGTTTCATGAGGCATAGCCTCATTGCCGTCTTCTGTTATAAGATGAATATCATAAAGAGGTGATGGTTTTCCTGTTGAACCCGGCTTTGGAGTAAGCCATGGGAAGTTTGCAATAAGAACACTTCCTTCTGTTTGACCAAAACCTTCTCTTATTTCCTTGCCTGTAAGTCTTTTCCACTGATTATAAACCTCAGGGTTAAGCGGTTCGCCAGCAGTAGCAAAATTTTGAACACTCGAAACATCATATGATGCTACATCTTCTTGCAGCATAAAGCGATACATTGTAGGCGGTGCACAAAATGTTGTTATTTTGTAGTCTTCTATTACCTTTAGAAGTTTAGTAGGAACGAATTTTTTAAAGTCGTAACAAAAAATAACAGCACCGCAAATCCATTGACCATAAATTTTACCCCAGCCGAATTTAGCCCAACCGGAATCGGAAACGCTCATATGAAGTTTGTTTTCTTGAACCTGCTGCCAGTACTTTGCTGTAACGATATGACCTAGAGGATGGGAGTGATTATGCTGAACCATTTTAGGATTGCCGGTTGTTCCTGATGTGAAGTATACAAGAGCAATATCATCTGCCTTTGTAGCCTCATCAGCTTTTACAGGACGTGGAAATTCATCTGAAAATGTATAGGCTTCATCTGAAAAGCATCTCCAGCCGTTATGTTTTTCTCCAACGATGATTTTGTTTTTTATGCTTGCAACATCTTTTTCAGCGGCTTCTACCTGTTCTATAACATATGGATCGTCAACACATATGATAGTGTGGATGTTGGCACTATTTCCACGATATATAAGATCTTTTTTTGAAAGTTGAAGTGAACCTGGAATAAGAATAGCACCAATTTTGTGAATAGCAGTAGCACATATCCAATATTCCCAACGTCTTCGTAAAATAAGCATTACAACAGAGCCTTTTTTTATTCCTATGCTTTTAAAATAATTGGCAGTCTGATTTGAAAGTTTGGAAATATCTGTAAAAGTAAATTCTTTTTTGTCGCCGTTATCATTGCACCAAACAAGAGCTTTTTTCTGAGGTTCTTGCTTTGCCCATTCATCGACTATATCAAAACCAAAATTAAAATTTTCAGGTACATTTACTCTGTAGTTTTCCTTAAAATCTTCATAGCTGTCAAAATCAATACGAGGAAGAAATCTGTCGAGCAGCATATTTATGCACGTCCTTTCTAAGTGTTTTTAGTATTATATAATTTTTTGTATATACATTTTAGTATACTATATATTTAAAGAATTGTCAATGAAAAATTTGACTGCTTTTAAAAAAAGAATACTGAAGAACTCTGAGCGGCTTTTTAACTAATCATTTGTTTGCATTTAAGATTATTTTAAATATCTGATGCTATAATAAAGACAAAGTATAAATCAATGCTTTTATTGATGAATTATTTAAGAAGGTGATTTTTATGTTAAGAAGGGAATCTAAAAGGGAAAAAATAAAAAACATTAAATCAGCTAAATTATTTTCTGGTTTTCTTGCGTTTATTATGAGTTTTAGTTGCTTGAAATACCAGGCTTTTGCTGAAAGCACAGAGTTTTTTGATAGGGAAGAAGTATATATAGACGCAGATTCTGATATTTTATTACAGGATAGTGAAGACAAAGAAGGTGATGATGAGAATACAGGATCTAATTTTTATGCTAATACTCCGGTTAAAGAATTTAAGGTGAGCAATATTTTGCCGCAGATAGAAACAGATATAGATTATACATATTGGTGGTACAGCAAGTGGGAAGATTGTCATTATATATTTCTTCCTGCAACTGCCGACAGAAATAAGCTTACAATTACATATGAAACAGAATTGGAAGAGGAGGATTTGTATCTGAATGGAAAGCCAATTGTTTCCGGTCAAATTACTTCTTATCTTAGCCAAGCAGATGAATTTGAAGTAACTGTTGGAGATGTTTCATGTGGAAAATTAAAGATAATGCAGTCAAATACAGGATGTATTTATCTTAATACATCGAGAGGAGGATTGGATGCGCTTGACGCAAATAAAGGTCTTATTGAAACCGGTTCAGCTTTAATGCTGAATTCAGCTGGAGGAATAGAATATAAAGGTTATATTGAGAAATTGACTGCACATGGTAATTCTTCATGGGATTACAGTTTGAAAAAGCCATATAATATCAAGCTTACAAGTAAAGCAAATCTTTATGGTATGGGTAAATCGAAAAAGTGGATATTGCTTGGAAATTACCTTGACCATTCCATGCTTCGCAATAAGACTACAATTGAAATGAGCAGGGCTGCTGGTATAGAATATGCAATGGATTCTGTTTTTGTTGACCTTTATGCAGATGGTTCTTATCGAGGTACATATCAGCTTATAGAGCGTGTGAAAATAGAGAAGAATCGTGTGAATATTCATGATCTTGGAGATGAAACGGAAGAATGCAATGAAAAGGAACTTTCGTCTTATAAACGTATTGTTGAAGGAGCGTCAAGATTAGATGAATATATGGAAGACAGCTTTAAATATTATGATATTCCAAATAACCCTGTGGATATAACCGGTGGATATTTGCTTGAGTTTCAGCTTTGGAACAGATATGGCATAAAAGCAAAGAGTGGATTTGTTACCTCCAAAGGACAGGCTATTGAAATAAATGAGCCGGAGTATGCTTCAAGAGAACAAGCACTGTATATTAAGAATTTTGTGCAGGATATGGAGGACGCTATATATTCTGATACTGGATATAATTCAAAAGGAAAGCATTACAGCGATTATATAGATGTTGATTCGTTCATAACGGCGTATTTAGTTCAAGAGATCTCTATGAATGTTGATGCTACACAGGCAAGCTTTTTCTTCTATAAAGATTCGGATAAGAGCGGTGATGGAAAGCTGCATTTTGGACCGGCATGGGATTTTGATCTTAGTTATAATAACTTTTCAACAGTAGTTAGTAATTCTAATGGTGAAATTGGCACATCTTGGAATACAAATAATTTATTTGCAGCATATTTTCCGATAAACGGTTATAAAGAAAGCGGTCGTCCGACTTATGGTATAAGTTGGGTCGGTCAGCTTTGTAAAAAAGATGATATTAAAAAGCGTATAGCTGAGATATATTTTGAAAATTTTGAACCATATTTATCTGCTTTAGTCGGTTCTGAAAATGATAATGATCCACTTATTATAAACATGGCAAAAGAAATACTTCCATCTGCTGAGATGAACAATGCAAGATGGCATATGTATGGCGGGAAAGAATATTGTGTGTTCGGTTCATCAAGCGGTGATGATTTTATTGGATCGGTAGAAATAGTCCGCAATTTTATAGAAAAAAGAAAAACATATCTTAGCCAGTTATGGAAGCCGTTGTTAGTAAGAGGAGATGTTAATGGAGATGGTTTGTTTAATATGGCAGATGTTGTAGCCATGCAGAAATGGCTGATGTGTTCTGGTAGTTTAAATTGCAAAAAAGCAGGAGATTTGTGCGAAGACGGTGTAATTAACATATTTGATTTATGTGTTATGAAAAGGGAAATTCTTGCTTTAAAATAAATTCTTGTATAGCTAATTGCTATGAAAAAAGCTGGAATTAAATACCGATGTTGTGCACACTTCCAAATATTGAACATAAATCTCCTTTTTGCTTTATTTTACATAAAAAATGCAATATAATTAGTATATTAAAAATATAAGAACTTGTTCTCATAGGATTTGTGCGTAGATTTTCGAGCATAATTTTATCGAGT